>CP069300.1:6210000-6541971 GCA_016839165.1 Bradyrhizobium sp. PSBB068 | reverse complement strand
GAAGCGGTTTTCCGACAAGATCATGCACAAACAAGCAACTGAGGCGCGATGACGATTCAACCCAATCTTATCGCGCTTTAGGTCGCCGTCACTGCTTGCGCAGGAAGTTCGAATCCGGCGCGAATTTCTTGACCATGTCGGACAGCCCGTCGTCGGCCGGCGGGTCCTTGGAGGCGGCGTCCGGCTTGGACTCGCCCTTGAGCTTTTGGCCGGAAATCTCGGCCAGCGCTGCGAGCAGCGTCTCGTCGAGATTGTCCGCAGCTGTCTTCGCAGGCGCTGTCTTCGCGGCCGCCGGGCTGGTTGTGTCCGCCCGCCTGGTGGCGGCCTCGCTGACGGCGGCGATCGGCGACGCTTCGAGGTTGGCGGATGTCTCCATCGGCATGGCCGGTCGTGCAGCCGGCATTGGTGGTGGCTCGGCGGGCTTCGCGTCCCGGGGGGCACGACCGAACAGCGGCTCCCGCTGGCTCGCCGTCGACGACCGGCTGTCGCTGGCCTTGTCCTTGGCAGGCTTGAAGAGACCGGCGCGTTCGGCGGCGATCCTGGCGGTAGCCTCCTCGACCGTGGCGAGCAGGGATGCTTCCAGCGCATCGGCAGGATTGCTCGGCGAAGCCGTCGGCTTGGCGGCAGGAGCGGGCGCCTGAGGCTCCGGCCGGGGCGGCAAGGGCGGTGGCCGCGATCCTTCGACCGGCGCGGGCGGCGGGGCCGGCTGGCCGCCCCGGGCTCGCGCGATGATGCCGTCGACGATGGCCGAGAGGCGGCTCTTGTCGGGCGCGGCCAGATAGCTGGTCGCGAGCTCGTCGACATATTGCGGGCCGTAATCGGACAGCACCTTGGCGATCTGGGCGAGATCGGGATCGCTTTCGACCAGCCGGCGCCAGGCCTGCCGATCATAGGGCGCCTCCCCCTTCTTGTCCGGCCAGGCCACCCGGCGGGGCTGACGTTGGGGCCCGGTGTCCTGGCCGGCGACCGGGTCGAGGGTGGGCGGCTGCAGCCCCGGGCTGAGACGCGGAGGGGTAAATCCTGTGGTCCCGGCCGGCACGGCACGATCCTCGCGGCGTCGCCGACGCTCGGCGACCTGCAGCGAGATCAGGCCGATGCCCATCAGCAGGAAGCCGAGCGCTGCCCACGAAATCGTGGCGCATAGCAGCCCGCCGATCAGCAGCAATACCCAGCCAGTCAGTCGCACGATGCACCTTTCCCCATGCCTGATCGGGATGCCCCGACGCGGGCCTAGCAGACAAGATGGGCTATCTTATGCCGAGTTTCGGAAAAACGGCCAGCTACCCGCCCGCCGTCAACACCTTAACACCGCCGAACGCGGTGACCTGGCCGCGGCGCAGCATCACGATCTGGGTGGCGAGCTGGCGCAGCTCGGCCGCGTCGTGGCTGACATAGACCATCGGGACGCCGGCCTCGTCGCGCAGGCGCACCAGATAGGGCAGGATCTCGAGCTTGCGGCTTTCGTCGAGCGCACCCAGCGGCTCGTCGAGCAGCAAGAGCCGCGGCTTGGACAGCAGCGCCCGGCCGAGCGCGACGCGCTGCCGCTCACCGCCGGAGAGCTTGCCGGGGCGGCGGTCGAGCAGGGCGCCGATGTCGAGCAAATCGACGACGCGCTTGTGCTGCGCGGGGTCTTCAGTGAGGCCGTTCATGCGGCGGCCGTAGTCGAGATTCTGCCTGATATCGAGATGCGGAAACAGCCGCGCGTCCTGGAACACGTAGCCGATGCGGCGGCGCCAGGTCGGCACATGAATGCCGGAAGCGGTATCGTCGACCGTCTCGCCGTCGATCATGATGGTGCCGCGATCTGGACGCAGCAGCCCCGCGATGGTGTTGATCAGCGACGTCTTGCCGGAGCCGGATGCGCCGAACAAGCCGGTGACGCGGCCCTCGCTGGCGAACGCTGCCGCGAGCGAGAACTCGCCGAGCTGCTTTTGAATGTCGACGCGCAGCATGGTTATTGCCCGTGCAGGCGCGCGGTGGCGCGGCGTGCAAACACTTCGGCCCCGATCAGCGCGCCCATCGCGATCACGATCGAGACGATCACGAGCCGTGCCGCGGCGGTATCGCCGTCAGGCGTCTGGATCAGCGAATAGATTGCCGACGAGATGGTCTGGGTCTCGCCGGGTATGTTGGAGACGAAGGTGATGGTCGCGCCGAACTCGCCGATCGCCTTGGCGAAGCCGAGCACCATGCCGGCCAGCACGCCCGGCAGCGCCAGCGGCAGCGTCACCGTCGCGAACACCCGCCACGGCGCGGCGCCGAGCGTCTCGGCGGCCTGCTCGAGGCGGCGGTCGACGGCTTCGATCGACAGGCGGATCGGCCGCACCAGCAGCGGAAACGACATCACGCCGCAGGCGAGCGCCGCGCCGGTCCAGCGGAACGCGAACACGATGCCGAGATGATCGGCGAGCCAGCCGCCGACCAGTCCGCGCTTGCCGAACGTCAGCAACAGCAGGTAGCCGGTGACGACCGGCGGCAGCACCAACGGCAGGTGCACGGCGGCATCGAGCAGCGACTTGCCCCAGAAATCGCGCCGCGCCAGCAGCCAGGCGAGCGCAATCCCGAACGGGGTCGCCACCAGCGTTGCGATGACGGCGACCCGCAGCGACAGCAGGATCGCCGTCCATTCGGTCGGCGAGATCTCGAACATCAGGTCGTCGGACTGATCAGGAACTTGAAGCCGTATTTCTCGAGGATCGTCTTCGCCGCGGACGAGCGCAGGAAGACGAGATAGTCTGATGTCTCGGGCTTTGCAGTCGTGGTCGCCGCCACCGGATAGATGATCGCCGGATGGGTGTCGGCCGGGAAGGTGCCGACGACCTTGACGCCGGGCTCGACCTTGGCGTCGGTCGAATAGACGATGCCGAGCACGGCCTCGCCACGCGCCACCAGCGTCAACGCCGCGCGCACGCTCTCGGCCATCGCGAATTTCGGCTCGGCGGCCTGCCAGGCGCCGAGCTTCTCCAGCGCGGCCTTGGCATATTTGCCGACCGGCACCGCCTTGACGTCGCCGGTGGCGATTCTGCCGTCACCGGCGAGCTTGGCGAGGTCGAAGCCGGGTCCGATGTTGACGTTGTCGATCCTGGAATCCTTCGGCGCGATCAGCACGATCGAGTTGCCGAGCAGATTGACCCGCGTCGGCTCGTTGATGTTCTTCTGCTTGACCGCATAGTCCATCCAGTCGGTGTCGGCGGAGACGAACACGTCGGCCGGCGCGCCCTGCTCGATCTGCTTCGCCAATGCCGAGCTCGCCGCATAGCTGGCGCTGATCTTGACGCCGGTCTTGGCGGTATAGGCCGCATCGATCTCGTCGAGCGCGTTCTTCATCGAGGCGGCGGCGAAGACGGTGAGCGTCTTGTCCTCGGCGCGCACCGGCGAATCGATCGCGCCGAGCAGGATGACGAAGGCAGTGAGAAGGCCGGCGAGCCTTGAAACGGAAAGTCGTGGCATGGAAGCGCTCCGTGCGAGATCGCGCGCAAGCGAGCGCGCGCAAATCAGGCGTTCAATGAGGTCTGGGCGCGACGCACGGAAGCGCTGTTCCGCGGGTCCCCGACGGACTTACGGTCCTCGGGGATATCGCTCGGAAAACATAGCAGGCTGGGGCTTACGGTAAAGCCACTCTTTGTCGAACGGATCGTCCTATTCACTCGACGGCTGGATCGCGATCGACAGCGCGTTCTCCTTTGAGCCGCTGACCTGCAGCACGAACGGGCTGGCGGCGAGGTCGTATTTCATGGTCTTGCGGATGCCGTCGCAATCGGTCGCGCCGCTGAACGCCTTCGGCTTCAGGACATGCCCGTCCTGCACCAGGTCGACCCAGGCGCCGGCCGAGAGGCTGACGGTATAGAGCCCGGCCTTTGGCGCGGCCTTGAAACTGGTGAAACCGGCGAAGGTGCCGTCCTTCGGCGCGCGCTCCGGCGGCGAGGGCAATTTGGCATCGGTAGGAGCAACCAGCGCCAGCGTGATGGCGGTCGGCGGCAGCGCCGCCTGTTCGCTGCCCGAGGCAAGCTTGGCGCGATCCGGCGCGGTGAGCGCGGCGCGGGCGCGGTCGATCGACCATTTGAACTTGTCGCAACCGCTCGGCTCCTCTGCCGCGAAGGCGGGAGCCGAGACGAGCAGCAGCGATGCGGCGATGAGCGATTTGCGCATGTCTGATCCAATGCAATTATGACGGATGAAACAGATCGGCGCCGCGATCCATGGCTCGATCGCGCTTACGGCGCGACGACGCGGGATCATAACGTACTTCCAGCCGGCCGGCATAGCCGCCTGACGAAGATGTTATTGCTTGGATGTCACTGCTTGGCGTCGGCTGCGTTCAGCACCGTCCTGCAGTCCGCCGGCATCTGCGCCAGCGTCATCGGCGGGCGCGGTTTCGGCGGCTTCGGCGGCGGCTTCGGATGCAGCACCGAATCCTTGAACCAGAAGGCGAGATCGGACGGCTTGCAGCCTTCGCCCTCCGCCTGCGGCTTCTGTCCCTCGCAGGCGGGGCTGCCGGCCGGACATCGCATGCGGATGTGGAAGTGGTAGTCGTGGCCCCACCACGGCCGGATCTTCGACAGCCAGCTGCGGTCGCCCTTGGCCTCACGGCACAGCGCCTTTTTGATCGCCGGATTGACGAAGATCCGCTGCACCGCCGGCTCGCGCGCCGCGTCGCGGATGACCAGCACATGACCTGATGTGAACACGCGCGGATCGATATCGAGCCGGTCGTCGCGCACCATCATGACGGCCGACATCTCCTCGCGATCCTCGCGCGACAATTTGCGATCGGGCATCGGCGTCAGCCAGATGTCGGCGTCGAGCCCGATCTGGTGGCTGGCGTGACCGGACAGCGCCGGGCCGCCGCGCGGCTGGCCGATATCGCCGACCAGGATGCCGGGCCAGCCGGCGTCCCTGTGCGCGTTGGCGGCCAGCCGCTTCAACAGCGCGATCATGTCGGGATGGCCCCAATAGCGGTTGCGCGACAGGCGCATCACCTGCCAGGTGTCGCCGTTGAGCGGCATCTGTGCGGCGCCGGCGAGACAGCCCTTGGTGTAGCCGCCGATCGATCTCGTCGGCATCGCTGCCGGCAGCACCTTGCGTGCGAACAGCTGCTTCGCTCCGATCGTCGGATCGTTGGGGTTGGCGAGCGGCGGCAATGGCTGCGGATTGAGCGAGCCCTTGTCCTGCGCCCGCGCGGAGATGGTGCAGGCGACGAGGGCGGAGATCAGGAGCGGGATCAGACGCAGGCAGGATGTCATTTGGATCACTCTGTCCACGCAAGGCTAGCACGGATTCGTGGCAGACGAACCGCACTCCCATCCCATTTGCTTGATCGCCCACAGGGCGGATTGAGCTTGCCTGCGGCGATCTGCTGTAGTTGCTCTGGCTTTCGTGAGAGCCATGGTGGGAGAATGAAATGCCGATTGACACAGGTTCGGTTCGAGTGAGAGAGGCAACCCGATCAGACCGCGACTTTCTGTCCGCGCTCTCTCCGCGTCTTTCAGGCGTCCCCGGTCCCGCGTGGCATGGCTTGGAAGCGATGGAACAGTTTCAAGACCGCTACATGGCCGCCACCGTGAACCAGGCCGTCGAAAACTCCCGGACGCTCATCGCCGTGTCGGACGATGATGTGCGGTTGGGCTACATCCATATGCAGCCCGGAAAGGATGGCGTCACCGACGAGGCATGTGGCTACGTCGCGATCCTTGCCCTCACGGAGGAGGCGGAGGGGCAGGGCATCGCGAAACTGTTGATGAGCCACGCCGAGGATTGGGCGCGCGACATGAAGTATCGGTTCCTCAGTCTCGATGTGTTCGCCGACAATCGGCGCGCGATTGATTTCTATGAGCGCGGTGGTTTTCGTTCGGAGACGATCCGCATGGTCAAACCGCTATAGCCCGCAATCGGAAGTCGCCGCTTGGGTGCTGCCTTAACCCTGCGATAACCCTGTCACACATTGGCAAACATTCGAGCGCTCGAGGCACTTTCGGTGCATTCATTGTGCAGCCGCGCGTGGATTTACGCTTCCTTCACCACGCGCCGGCTCTGCCACGCCGCAAATCCGCGCCGTGCGTCACTTGCATACCGGCAGCAAGTCGCTCCCGGCACGAACTCGCCTCCTAAGCAGGCATGCTGCGGCTTCTCAACGCGCGCAGCTATTCGTCAAGAGATACCAATTTTTCAGAGACTTATCGCAGAAATGTCGCCGAACTGGAATGCGCGTGGGGCGTGCGATGCCGATGATGCGGCCGAAGAAGATCAAGAAACCAAAGCAGGCCAAACTGTCGGTCCCGCCGGGCCGCCGGTCCAAGCCGGTGCCGAAAATGTCGGGCCGTTCACGCCGTCCCGCGGTCGAGATCGGTGAACTGGTGCGCCAGCGCGCGCAGGCCGAGGCGGCGATCGCCGAGGCGCGCAAGTCGAACGCGCGCCTGCGTGAGGCGATCGACATCCTGCCGCAAGGCATCGTGTTCCTCGACCCCGAAGGCCGTTACACCCTCTGGAACAGGAAATACTCGGAAATCTACAAGCGCAGCTCCGACCTGTTCGAGCGCGGTGCGCGCCTCGAAGACACCATCCGCATCGGCGTCGCGCGCGGCGACTATCCCGAGGCCGCCGGGCGCGAGGAAGAGTGGATCGCCGAGCGACTGCAGAAGATGTACCAGCCGGGCGAGCGGCACGAGCAGGTCCTGGCCGATGGCCGTGTGGTCCTGATCGAGGAGCGGTTGACCTCTGATGGCGGCATCGTCGGCCTGCGTGTCGACATCACCGAACTGAAACAGCGCGAGGCGTCGTTCCGCCTGCTGTTCGACGGCAATCCGGTGCCGATGATCCTGTGCGCGCTCGACGGCGAACGGATCCTCGCGGTCAACGACGCCGCGATCGCGCATTATGGTTATGTGCGTGCCGAGTTCGAGAAGATGACGATCAAGAGCCTTCAGGCGTTCGACGCCGAATTGCCCTGGGCCGCCGGCCGCAGCAGCGACGAGCAGGCGGCGCGGACCTGGAAGCATGTGCGCGCGGACGGCACGCTGATCGACCTTGCGATCTATTCGCGCCAGCTGATGCACGGCGACCAGCCGGCGATGCTGCTCGCGCTGATGGACATCACCGAGCGCAAGCGCGCCGAGGCGCGGCTGGCCTTCATGGCCCAGCACGACAGCCTGACCGGCCTGCCCAACCGTAACCTGCTGCGCCAGCAGATGGACGAGATGCTGCAGCATACCCGCCGCTCGACCGACAAGGTCGCGGTGCTGATGCTGGGGCTCGACAATTTCAAGGCGGTCAACGAGACGCTCGGCCACGGCATCGGCGACAAGCTGCTGCGCGCCGTCGCCAAGCGTCTGCGCTCGACGCTGCGCGAGGAAGATGCGCTGGCCCGTCTCAACTCCGACGAATTCACCATCGTGCAGGGCGGCGTGATGCGGCCCGAGGACGCCGTGCTGCTGGCGCGGCGGATCCTGGATGCGATCAGCGAGCCCTATCTGCTCGAGGGGCATTCGGTGGTGATCGGCGCCAGCATCGGGATCGCGATGTCGCCCGGCGACGGCGAGGATTCCGAAAAGCTGCTGAAGAGCGCCGACATGGCGCTGTCGCGCGCCAAGAGCGATTTCCGCGGCACCTTCTCGTTCTTCGAGGCCGAGATGGATGCGCGCGCCCAGAGCCGCCGCAAGATCGAGATCGACCTGCGCGATGCGATCCAGAACGAAGGCCTGCAGCCGTACTACCAGCCGCTGGTCGATCTCAGCAGCGGACGCATCACCGGGCTCGAGGCGCTGGTGCGCTGGCCGCATCCGGAACGCGGCATGATCTCGCCCGGAGAGTTCATCCCGGTGGCCGAGGAGACCGGCCTGATCAATCCGTTGGGCAGCTTGATGCTGCATCGTGCCTGCATGGACGCCGCGCAATGGCCCGACGACGTGCGCGTCGCGGTCAATCTGTCGCCGCTGCAATTCCGCACCGGCAATCTGCTGGCGCTGGTCACCGATGCCTTGCGGCAATCCGGCCTGCCGGCGCGGCGGCTCGAGCTCGAGATCACCGAGACGCTGCTGCTCGAGAAGAGCAGCCAGGTGCTGGCGACGCTGCACGCGCTGCGCGCGCTCGGGGTGCGGATGTCGATGGACGATTTCGGCACCGGCTATTCCAGCCTCAGCTATCTGCGCAGCTTCCCGTTCGACAAGATCAAGATCGACCAGTCCTTCGTGCGCGACCTCGGCGCCAACCCGGACGCGCAGGCGATCGTGCGGTCGATCGTCAGCCTCGGCGTCGGGCTCGGCGTCACCATCACCGCCGAGGGCGTCGAGACCGAGGCGGAGCTGAGCTGCCTGCGCGCCGAGGGCTGCCACGAGGGCCAGGGCTTCCTGTTCAGCCGCGCCCGGCCGAACGCCGAGGTCATCAGCCTCTTGAAGGCGCAGCGGGTCGCCACGGCGCTGGTGGCGTAGGAAGCTGCCACAACGTCGTTGCGCTGGATCGTGCCACAAATTCAGCGTCGTCCCGGCGAAGGCCGGGACCCATAACCCCAAATGCCGGTCGTTGCGCGCCGCCGGAATGACGAGTCCCATTCACAACATCCGCCGCGGCGTATGGGTCCCGGCCTTCGCCGGGACGACGATTATTTCTCAGTCGTGCTGGCGAAGCCGACCTTGCAGGGTGAACAAGGCGTGGGCGCCCACCATGGTGAGCACCACGTGAATGGTGGGCACGTCGCTGCCTCCTTTGCCCGCCCTGCGAGATCACTCGTTGGGGCTCGCCTTCCGCCGCAAATGATACGTCAGCGCCAGCCCAATGCAGTGGCGCAACGCCGCCTCCGGCAGCTTGCCTCCGACATCGAGCAGGATCGCGCGGTTGCCGCTGTAGCTGAGCTCGGGATAGAGCTCGCGGAAGGTCTCGACCAGATTGGTCTGGCAGTGGAAGTACAGCGCGACCTGATCGGCGGCCGGCTTCACCTGATCGATCCGGACCGTGCTGCCGCTGCCGGTCTCCGGCGTCAAATAGCTCGGCTGGCCCCATTTCAGCGTCTCTTCCAGCGCCCCGACGCCTTTGGTCGCCTTCGCGGTCTCGAAGATCAGCCGCCGCAACGCCAGCAGCTTGGCTTTGACGGGGGCAGGGTAGGCGCCGAACAGCGCATCTGCCGATCTTGCTTGCGCACGCCCTGCCGCCTTGCTGGTCGATGTTGCCGGCTTGCGCATGGAGAGGCTCCGCGAGGGCGTGTGGCGTCTATCTACCACAGTGCCCTGTACGTCACATAGCGCAGCCCCACCGGTCAGGCCGCGTTGCGCAGTCCGGCGAGGAACGTGTCGACGCTGTGCGACAGCGCGGCGGCGTGGTCGCCGAGCTGGCCTGATGTATCCAGCACGTTGCCGGTGAGCGCGCGGGACTGGCCGGCGGCCTCGCTCGCGCCTGCGATATTGGCGGAGACCTCGACGGTGCCGGAGGAGGCCTGCTGCACGCTGCGGGCGATCTCCCGGGTCGCCGAGTCCTGCTGCTCGACGGCGGCCGCGATCGCGGTGGCGATGCCGGAGATCTCGCGGATGGTGCCGCTGATGTCGCCGATCGCGCTGACGCAATTGCCGGTGGCGGACTGGATCGCACCGACCTGGCCGGCGATCTCGTCGGTCGCCTTCGCGGTCTGGCTCGCCAATCCCTTCACCTCGGCGGCAACCACGGCGAAGCCGCGGCCGGCCTCGCCGGCACGCGCGGCCTCGATGGTGGCGTTGAGCGCCAGGAGATTGGTCTGGCTCGCGATCGCGCTGATCAGGCGCAGCACGTCGCCGATCTTCTCCGCGGATGCGGCAAGGCTCGTCACCATCTCGGTGGTCTCCGCAGCCTTGGCGACCGCGCTGTCGGCGACGCGGCTGGAATGGGTGACCTGGCGGCCGATCTCGGTGATCGACGACGCCAGCTCCTCGGTCGCCGCGGCGACCGCGTTGACGCTGGCCGACGCCTCCTCGGATGCGGCGGCTGCCGCGGAAGTCCGTTCCGAGGTGCCGTTGACGCTGGCCGTGATCTCGCCTGCGACGCGCTGCATGTCGCCCGACGAGCGCGCGACGGCGGCGACCATGCCCTTGACGTCGGCTTCGAAGCGGTCGGCCATCTGCCGCTGCAGCGCCTGCTTGTCGGCCGCGGCCTTCACCTTGTCGGCCTCCTGCGCGTCGCGCAGCGACGAGGTCTCGATCATGCTGCGGCGGAACACATCGACGGCCTTCGCCATCGTGCCGAGCTCGTCGCGGCGCTCGCTGCCGGGGATGGTGACGTCGGTGTCGCCGCTGGACAGCCGGTTCATGATGGCGGTGATCGCGGTGAGCGGCCGCGACAGGCCGCGGCCGAGCAGGAACGCGAGCAATATGGCGGCGGCCAGGATCGCGACCACGCCGAGGATCAGATTGCGTTGCGCGCTCGCCGCAGCGGCGGCATAGTCGCTGGTGTCCTTGATGATCTCGAGCACGGCGACGGGCTCGCCGGCATAGTTCTTGATCTGGCCGAGATAGAGCTCCACCGCATGGCCGTCGAGAACGGCGTCGCGCAGCACGGCCGCGCCGTTCATCACGCTCTTGAGCTCGTCCGGGGTCGCGACCACGCTGTCGCCGAAGGTGGACGACAGCCGCTTGAAGTTCTGGCCGTCGAACGAATGCACGGCGAGGTCGATGCCGAAGCGCTTCTTGGCGCGGTCGACGAATTCCTTGCCGAAGGCGACGCCGATATCGACATTGCCCAGCGTCTTGCCGTCACGCATGACCGGGGTCATGCCGAAGATCGAAAGCGCCTCGCGGGCGGGCTCGACGCCGACGATCGGTCTGCCGGCCTTGATCGATTCCACCACGGTGATGCGCCGTGTGGAGGCGTCGTCGCCGAAGATTTTCGGGGTGTGGATCCGGTAGAAGCTCGTCGCCGGGGCCTGCCAGAACGAGATCAGCGGGATGCCCTGCGCCTTGATCGCCGCCCAGGGGGCGCCGAGCAGCTTGCCGAGCCCATCGCGGTCGCCCTTGGCGATCGCCTCTTCGACCGGCGGCAGGGCAGCGATGACGGCGGAGACCGCAAGCGCGGTGCGGCCTTCATAGTCGATGGCGGCGATCACGCTGTCATATTGCAGCTTGAGCTGCTGATCGAGCGCGAGCCGGGTCAGCGCACGCTGCTGGCTGATCGAGAAGCCGCCGAGGATGGCGCAGGCGACCGCGACGGTCAGTGAAATCGCCAGAATCAGGCGAGCGGCAATCGATCGAAGCTTGAACATGGGACCAGCGGAACTCCAGGCATTTGCGCCGCCGGGAAGGTCTCAGAAAAAGCTTAACAACCGTATGTTGCGCCGCCGAAATTCGTGCCCGGACCAGCGTCGCCGGGGCCTACTTTCGTACCATGCGGCTGAGTCGAGATGAGTCCGGTTGCCTCAATCGGACGGCAGACTCGCTTCGCCGCTCCCTGCAAGCGGCAGGGCAATCGCGTATGGGAGAAATCGGTGAGGAGCGTTCCTGTGGCCATCCTTCGAGACGCCCGCCTTTGGCGGGCTCCTCAGGATGAGGTCTGGATTTGCGGCATGGTAGTAGACCCTCATGGTGAGGAGCGCCGCTTGCGGTGCGTCTCGAACCACGAGGCCGAATACGTGCGCAGCCGCCTAGTGAGTAGCCCGCGTGAGCGAAGCGATATGCGGGATTGATCTTGCGATCTGCGTGCCGGTCCCGGATGTCGCTTCGCTCTTCCGGGCTACGCTTGCTGATATGGTTCGAAAATGACCTGAAGCGGAAGCGCTCACTCAGTCCGTCTTCCTTTGCTGAATGGTCACGTGCTCACGCATGTAGTGTTTGTCGACAAGTTTATCGACAAGTTCGACGCACCTTTTCAGCTTGCTCGCTTTTATCTCCCGAATTCGCAGGAAGTTCGTCACAGCATCGGCCTCAGTCATAGGCAGAAATCCCAGCTCTGACCTTTCGAGTTCGCGGCTCAAGTCCTCCGCGAAGATCCAGACCTTGAAGCTGTCAGCCTTATCCGAGAAGGACAGCTCGATTGCGCGGCTCATAGCGCACCTCCCTGCGTAGTCCGTGCGCACCCGGCGATGTTCGGATTTAGGGGCAGGGCCGACATGGCAGATGAGCGCGCGCTCCGGTTCAATCCGATTTCATCGCGCCTCAGCGCGCCGTGGGCGGGGCTGCGAGATTGCCCGACAGGATTGCCTTGCCGGCGTCTTCATACTGCGTGTCGCGGGCCTGGATCTGCTGTGCGATCGCGTGCATGTCGCGAAACCGTCGCTCGAACGGATTTTTCGCGAATACCGCGGTCGCGCCCGACACGTGATAGGCGATGTCGACCACCGCGGCCGACTGGTGGATGGTCCAGGTCGAGGCGATGCGGATCGCGATGCGGTGCGCCTCGGTGATGGGACCGCCGCTCGCAAGATCGCTCCAGACCTCGTGGGCGGTCGCGTACAGATAGGCGCGCGCGGCGCGCAGGCTGGCTTCGGTGCGGCCGATCTGGCCCTGCACCGAATTGTTGTCGCGCATCGCTTTCAGGCCCTGCGGGGTCTTGCCCCGCGCCAACTCGGTCGCCGCATCCAGCATGGCGCGCGCGACGCCGAGCGAGGTCGCGGCGAAGCCCATGCTGAACACCATGTTGGTGGAGAGCTTGTAGAGCGGCCCTCCCTCGCGGCACGCGCTGGGATCGTCGCGCAGCGCGGCGAATTTTTCAGGGATGAAGAGGTTGTCGACCGAATAGGAATCGGTGCCGGTGCCCTTCAGGCCGATCACATCCCAGACGTCGTACATCACAGCGTGCGACATCGGGAACAGGATGGTGCGGATCTCCGGCGAGCCGTCGGCCTTCTTGCGCGGCGAACCATCCGCTTCGACGATGCGGACATGGGCGCCGAGCCAGCTCGCCTGCCGCGAGCCCGAGGCGAAATCCCAGCGCGCGCTGGCGCGGTAGCCACCGGGCTCGGCGCGGACTTCATGGGCGATCGCGCCCCAGGCGAGAATCCCGGGCGCGGTGTTGAAGATCTCGTCGGCCACGTCGGGCTCGAGATAGGCCGCGGTCATGGCGCAGACGCTGCATTGGCCGAGGCACCAGGCGGTCGATGCGTCAGCCTTGGCGATCTCCTCCTGCATCTGCATGAAGGCGTCCAGCGTCGCCTCGGCGCCGCCGAAACGCTTCGGCAGCAGCGCGCGGTACAGTCCGTTCTCGACCAGCGCCGCCGTGACGGCAGGTGTCAGTCGCCGGGTCCGTTCGATCTCGTCGGCCTCGCTGATGATCAGCGGCGCCAGCGCGCGCGCCCGCTCGACAAGGTCTACTCCCTGCGGCCTGTTCATGCGTGTCCTCGGCCCGTTCTGACATTCTTGTTGAGGGCGCGCGATGGTGACCCATCCGGCAGGGGAGGGCAAGGCGGGACGGCGCCGATGCAGGCCGGCTATCCATCACCGACGCGCGAGCGCGGCTGACGCATCCGCGCTCAGGCGGCAGCGCGGCCGAGATCGAGCGAGGGTCGGTGCTTGGTCGAGAAACTCAGCGCCACGGCGACGGCGGCGAGGCCGATCGCGAAGGAACCGGCGTGCAGCCACGTATAGCCATGGAACGTGTCGAACACGTAGCCGCCGGCCCACGGCCCGAGCGCCATGCCGAGGCTCGCGAACGCCGACACCGCGCCGAACACCGTGCCCATGATGCGCGCGCCGAAGAACTCGCGCACCAGCACGGCATAGAGCGGCATCACGCCGCCATAGGCGAGGCCGAACACGACCGACAGCGCGTAGAACTCGCCGAGCTGCGCCACCGCGAGATAAGTCGCGATCGACAGTGCCTGCACCAGCAGGCCGCCGACCAGCACCGGCTTGGCGCCGAGCCGATCCGCCAGCACACCAAGCAGCAGCCGGCCGCCGAGCCCGGAGAAGCCGGCGAGGCTGTAGACCGTGACCGCGGTGAGCGGCGCGATGCCGCAGACCATGGCGTAGGACACCATGTGGAAGATCGGCCCCGAATGCGCCGCGCAGCAGGCGAAATGCGCCAGCGCCAGCGTGATGAATTGCGGCGTGCGCAGCGCCTGCGCCACGGTCCATTCGGTTTGCGGCGCGCTCGCAGCCGTTGGCATCGCGACGTTCGTTCCCTGCGGCGCCGGGCGCACCAGGAACGAGGCAGGGATCAGCAGCACCCATGCGGCGATGCCGATCACGAGCATCGCGAAGCGCCAATCATAGGCCGTGATCAGCCAGCTTGCGGAGGGGGCGACCGTCAGCGGCGAAACGCCCATGCCGGCCGACACCAGCGCGACGGCGAGGCTGCGATGCTTGTCGATCCAGGCGCTCGCAAGCGCCATCATCGGCGCATAGAAGCTGCCGGCGGCGATCCCGATCAGCACGCCGAAGCAGAGCTGGAATTGCCACAGGCTCTGCGCCTGGCTTGCGGTCACCAAGCCAAGCCCGAGCAGCAGGCTGCCGGCCAGCACCACGATGCGGGTGCCGAAGCGATCCGACAGCGCGCCCCAGGCGAACGCCGCAAAGCCCATGCAGAGGAAATCCAGCGTCGCCGCGGCCGACACCCCGGCGCGCGACCAGCCCATCGCATCGGAGATCGGCTGCAGGAACACGGCGAGCGACAGCATGGTGCCGAAGCCGACGCAGGTCATCAGCGCGCCCGCGCCGACGACGACCCAGCCATAATCGAACCGAGCGGCCTTGCTCATGCGTTTCCCCGTTGCGCGGTCTTGCTGTTGTTGGTCCGCGCTTAGGGTGATCGTGGCGCATCCGTCCGCCGCGGGCAAGCTGGCCTGCTCGACGGCCGGACTTCCCGCTATGCATGGACGGCGATTAGCCTAGCCGCACTCCCAGGCGCGCCCGATCGGTGTCCAGACCCAGCACGGGCCGTAGCTGCCGCCATTGTAGCGTCCCCCGCCATGGAATCCGGGGCGGCCGAAGTAATGCCAGTCGCCGCCATACCAATATTGCGGTGAAAAGTCCGGGTAGCCCCGGGCGGCGCCGCGCGGGCCGAGCACCGGAATGGTCTGATTGGGCGGCTGCCGGTAGCCGGGCAGGAAGCCATAGCCATGCCAGCGCGCGCTCTGCCGCTTTTTCGAGGACGCGGCCGAACTCGGGTCCGGCTGCAGCAATGCGAGGATGACGACGAGGAGGGACAAGATGCGCAACATGGCAGGAGCTTAGTCGGGCCGTCCTGCGAAGGCGATTCAAATCATGGTGCGTTTTGTTGCTGGGACAAGAACGGGCAACATGCGCGCATGCGGCGGCGTGTCGCTATCCGCCTCCAGCTGCTTTGCATGGGGTTGTTTTCGAGATTTTTGCTGAGAGCCGGGCTGGCGCGATCATATCAGGCAGGCCGGCGACAGTCCGTGACGTCGCCTCAGCTATCCACCTTGAGCGCGGCGATGAAGGCTTCCTGCGGGATGTCGACCTTGCCGAACTGCCGCATCTTCTTCTTGCCTTCCTTCTGCTTCTCCAGAAGCTTGCGTTTGCGCGTGATGTCGCCGCCGTAGCACTTCGCGGTGACGTCCTTGCGCAGCGCGCGGACGGTTTCGCGCGCGATCACCTTGCCGCCGATCGCCGCCTGGATCGGGATCTGGAACATGTGCGGCGGGATCAGCTCCTTCATCTTCTCGACCATGGCGCGGCCGCGGCCTTCGGCGCGGGTCCGATGCACCAGCATCGACAGCGCGTCGACCGGCTCGGCATTGACCAGAATCTGCATCTTGACCAGATCCGCCGGCTTGTAGTCGGTCAGGTGATAGTCGAACGAGGCATAGCCCTTGGAGACCGACTTCAGCCGGTCGTAGAAATCGAACACCACCTCGTTGAGCGGCAGATCGTATTTCACCATCGCGCGGGAGCCGACATAGGTCAGCTCCTTCTGTGCGCCGCGGCGGTCCTGGCACAGCTTCAGCACGCTGCCGAGATATTCGTCCGGGGTGAGGATCGTCGCTTCGATCCACGGCTCCTGGATCTCGGCGATCTTGACCACATCGGGCATGTCGACCGGGTTGTGGATTTCGAGCTCGGTGCCGTCGGTCAGCTTCATCTTGTAGATGACGCTCGGTGCGGTCGCGATCAAATTGAGGTCGAATTCGCGCGACAGCCGCTCCTGGATGATTTCCAGATGCAGCAGCCCGAGGAAGCCGCAGCGGAAACCGAAGCCGAGCGCGGCCGAGGTTTCCATCTCGAAGGAGAAGCTGGCGTCGTTGAGGCGCAGCTTGCCCATCGCTGCGCGCAGCGTCTCGAAGTCGTCGGCATCGACCGGGAACAGGCCGCAAAACACGACTGGAATGGCGGGCTTGAAGCCCGGCAGCATTTCGGTGACCGGCTTGCGGTCGTCGGTGATGGTGTCGCCGACGCGGGTGTCGGCGACTTCCTTGATCGCCGCGGTGATGAACCCGATCTCGCCGGGGCCGAGCTCCTCGACCTGCTGCATCTTCGGCGTGAAGAACCCGACGCGCTCGATGTCGTAGGCGGCACCGGTGCCCATCATGCGGATGCGGCTACCCTTCTTCATCACGCCGTCGACGACGCGGATCAGCACGACCACGCCGAGATAGACGTCGTACCAGCTGTCGACCAGCAGCGCCTTGAGCGTGGCGTCGCGGTCGCCCTTCGGCGGCGGCAAGCGGGTGACGATTGCCTCCAGCACGTCGGGCACGCCGATTCCGGTCTTGGCCGAGATCATCACGGCGTCGGACGCGTCGATGCCGATCACGTCCTCGATCTGCTGCTTGACCTTCTCGGGCTCGGCCGCGGGCAGGTCGACCTTGTTCAGGACCGGCACGATCTCGTGATTGTTGTCGAGCGCCTGGTAGACGTTGGCGAGCGTCTGCGCCTCGACGCCCTGGCTGGCGTCGACCACGAGCAGGGAACCTTCACAGGCCGCCAGCGACCGCGAGACCTCGTAGGCGAAGTCGACGTGGCCGGGCGTGTCCATCAAATTGAAGATGTAATCCTTGCCGTCCTTGGCGCGGTAGTTGAGGCGCACGGTCTGCGCCTTGATGGTGATGCCGCGCTCGCGCTCGATATCCATCGAATCGAGCACCTGCTCCTTGCCCGCCATTTCACGATCCGACAGGCCGCCCGTCATCTGGATCAGGCGGTCGGCCAGGGTCGATTTGCCATGGTCGATATGGGCGACGATGGAGAAGTTGCGGATGTTGGAAATCGGGGCAGTTGTCATGGGGCGCGGGATAGCATCCGCACCCCCGCGCGGGCAACCATATTGCGGTATTTTGCAGGGATGTGACGGCGAATCACGGGGTGTTTCCCGTAGCCTTGCAATGATCGATTTCCGGGCATGTTTCTGCTAGGTCTTTCGGCCCGAAATCCGTGGATCTGACGATGCGCTGGACCCTTCTCGCCGCCGGATTGCTCGCCATCTTGTTCGCGGCGCCCGCGGCCGCCGACAAGCGCGTGGCGCTGGTGGTCGGCAATTCGACCTATCAGAACGTGTCGCGGCTGCAGAACCCGAAAGGCGACGCGCAGCTGGTGGCCGAGACGCTGCAGCGGCTGGGCTTTGCGCTGGTCGGCGGGCAGGCCCAGGTGGATCTGGACAAGGCCGGCTTCGATGCCGCGATCCAGCGCTTCGGCAGCCAGCTGATGGGCGCGGACGTCGCGCTGTTCTATTACGCCGGCCACGGCATCCAGGTTCGCGGCACGAACTATCTGGTGCCGGTGTCGGCCAATCCGACACGCGAGGCCGATGTCGATTTCCAGATGGTCGATGTCGGCCTGGTGCTGCGGCAGATGGAAGGCGCGGGCACGCGGCTCAACATCGTCGTCCTCGACGCCTGCCGGAACAATCCGTTCGGCGGGCGCGGCCTGCGCGCCGCCGACGGCGGCCTCGCCCAGATCCGCGCGCCCGAGGGCACGCTGTTGTCCTATGCGACCCAGCCCGGCAACGTCGCGCTGGACGGCGATGACGGCCACAGCCCCTACACGCGCGCGCTGGTCGACACCATGCAGAAGCCCGGGCTCGACGTGCTGCAGGCCTTCAATCAGGTCGGGCTCGTCGTCAAGCGCGCGACCGGCAGCGCGCAGCAGCCCTGGGTCTCGACCTCGCCGATCGACGGCTCGTTCTATTTCGCCGGCAATGCGCCGGCACAGGTCGCGACCGCCGATCCGCCGGCAACGGTGATTCCGCCGCAGCAGAACCTGCCGCCGCCAAGTGCGTCGCCGTCGGCGCCGCAAGTGGCGCGCACGCAATCGGACTTCATCATTCCGGATTCCGACAGCCGCCTGCTGTCGGAGATCGATCTCAGCGCGCTCAGCAAGGACGATCTGCGGATTGCCCGCAACGAGATCTTCGCGCGGCGCGGACGCTATTTCAACGCGCCGGACCTGACCGCGCGCTTCAGCAGGTTCGCCTGGTACGTCCCACGCTCATGGGATCCGCCGCTCAATGCGGTCGAGAGCGCCAATGTCGCGCTGATCGATCGCTTTGAATCCGGCGGCGGCGCACCAAGCGGATTCATCTTCCCGGATTCCGACCGGCGTCTGCTGACGCCGGCCGATCTGCGGCGGTTGTCGCGCGATGAATTGCGGATTGCCCGCAACGAGATCTTTGCCCGCAGGGGCCGCTATTTCGATTCCGCCGATCTCAAAGCGTATTTTTCGCGCTTCCCCTGGTATGCGCCGAACAGCTGGAATCCGAAGCTGAACGCGATCGAGGAGGCCAATGTCGCGCTGATCGATCAGGTCGGGAAACGCTGAATGGCCGCGCGAGGGGCGGCCTGCATCGTTGCCCTGCTGGCGCTGCTGCCGCCGCTTGCGCATGCTCAGAGCAAAAGCGAACTGCTCGACCGCCTGGTGCGCGCCTATCCCGATGCGCTCGCCACCCATGACGACACCACGATCACCTGGCGGGACGGCACGGTGATGCCGGTCGACGATGGCGTCTCCGACAAGCCGTTCGATCAGATGCTGCGCAATGCATCGATCCTCGACCAGATGCGGCTGCCCTATCCGTTGGGGCCGGCGGCGCCGCCGGCTGTGGATGTCGATCCCGGCCGCTTCCGCAACGAGGCCTTCTTCAAGAAGATGTATGGCGACTGCAACACCGGTGAGGTCAAGCGGAACCTGGTGACGATCACCTGGCTGCCGAAATCCTGGGGCAAGCCGGTTCAGGTCACACGGGCCAACGGCGTCGCCGAGCGGCTGAAGCAGGTCTCCGCCGAGATCGACGCGCTCGATCCGGCGCTGCGCGCCGCGGCGTTTCCGATCGCGGGTGTGCTATCTTGTCGCGCCGTCGCCGATACCGGGCGGATGAGCATGCATGGCTATGCCGCCGCGATCGACCTCAACCTGAAGGTCTCGGACTACTGGCTGTGGGCGGGCAAAGGTAAAACCATCCCCTACAAGAACCGGATGCCGCAAGAGATCGTCGACATCTTCGAGCGCCACGGCTTCATCTGGGGCGGCAGGTGGTATCACTACGATACCATGCATTTCGAGTACCGGCCTGAGCTTCTCGAGAAGTGAACGGGCTCGTTGGAGGCGTTCTCACGCCAAGCTGATTTCACTGGCCACAAAAACGCGCTAAAGCGCGCCGATGTGCTGGTGAGCAATCACTCATCGCACGTCCGCTTCCACTCGGTATGATCCCTCCGGAAAGCCACGCTCCCCTTTTCCGGGTCATGCCTCAGGCACAGGCCATGTCGACCGCTTCCATTCTTCCTGCCGCCCGGCGCACCACTCGCAGGCTGACGATCCGCCGGATCGCGGCCTGGATTGCCTCACGGGCCATCGATCCCAGAGCCAGCCTGTGGTTCGTGATCGGCTTCGCATTGGTCCACGCGTTTCTCTGGACGCTTATCCTGGTCAAGCTGAAGGCCGCGCAGGACGTCCATATGGACGTCGCGGAGGCCTATGCCTGGGGGCAGCGTTTCCTGCTCGGCTATGGCAAGCATCCGCCGCTGTCGGGCTGGATCGCCGGGGTCTGGTTCAGGATCTTCCCGGTCACCAACTGGTCGACCTATGCGCTTGCGATGGCGACCGTCAGCTTCGCGCTCGTGGTGTGCTGGCTGATCGCGCTGCGCGTCGTGGATCGGCGCCGCGCGTTCTTCATGGTGGTGATGCTCGCGCTCTACCCGATCTTCAACTTCAAGGGCTTCAAATACAATGCCGACCTCGCGCAGCTGGTGCCGCTGCCGCTGTTGGTGCTGGCCTATCTGAACGCGTTCGAGAAGCGCAGCTTCAAATCGGGTCTCTGGCTCGGCTTCGCCGGCATGCTGGCGCTGATGACCAAGTACTGGGGGGTGACGATGATCGGCGCCATCGGGCTTGCCGCGTTGATCCATCCGCAGCGGGCCCAGTTCCTGCGCTCGCCGGCGCCATGGGTTGCGATCGGCACGATGATCGTGGCGATGATTCCGCACCTGGTGTGGCTCGAGGAGGTGAACTTCGTGCCGTTCACCTATGCCGGCGACGTCTATGCGCTGTCGAGCCGCGAGCTCAACGTCCAGCTCGTGATCGGGTATATCATCCACAATCTCGGGCTGCTCGCGATTCCCGTCGTGCTGGGCCTCGTCGCGCTGCTGCTGGGCTCGGTGCCATGGCGGCCGTCGGACGTGCTGGCGCGGATCTGGTCGCGCAGACCCAATCCGGCCGTCAACCTTCCGCAGGCGTTCAACGTCTGGATCATCCAGGCGATCGTCGCGATCGGGCCGCCGCTCGGCGCGCTGGCATTCACCGTCTATATCAAGACCGACTGGGGCATTCCGCTGTTCTTCCTGGTGCCGCTGGCGCTGGTTGCGATCCCCTCGCTGCGTTTCCCCCGCATGGCGCTGTTCTCGATCATTGCGGTCTGGTTGGTGGCCACGATCGCGACGCTGATGGCCGCGCCCTCGATCGCCACGCAGGAGATCGCGTCCAACCGTACCGGCGGCTCGACCTACGCCGCGCGCTCCGAATTGGCGCGCGAGCTCACCCAGACCTGGCAGGCGAACTTCCATTCGCGCTGGGCCGTGGTCATCGCACGCTCGGACATCGGCGAGCCGATGACGTTCTACAGTCCGGATCATCCGGCATCGCTGGTGCCGGGCGAAGCATGGTCATCGGGGCTGACGTCGCTCGACGAAGCCAGGCGTCTCGGCTTCATCGGCATCTGCGACACCACCGATCCGGTGTTCCTGCAACCATGCGAGGCGTGGATGGCCGAGCATGCCAAGGATGCCGAGCCGCTGGTGATGACCACCATGCGCTTCTTCAACGGCCATCCCGGTCCGTCGACGGCGTGGAAAGTCTATCTGGTGCCGCCGGCGAAGTAGGGTTTCCTCACGGGTCGAGCGCGCCGTTACGTGCCTTCCTCGTTGAACTTGCTGGCGACGAGTTCAGCGATGGCGTCGAGCGCTTGTTGCGCCTCTTCGCCCTTGGCGGAGACAACGACGGTGGTGCCGGGCCCTGCGGCCAGCATCATGAGGCCCATGATCGAAGTGCCGCCGACGGTCTCGCCGCCGCGCGTGACCCAGACCTCGGCGTTGAAGCGCTCGACCAGCTGCACGAATTTCGCGGATGCCCGCGCATGCAGGCCGCGCTTGTTGACGATCAACAGTTCACGGGAAATGGCGCCCGCTGGCACGCCCGGGCCGACATGGTTTTCGCCCGGGGCCTCGTCGCTCATTTGCCTGCGAGAACGCGGCTGGCGATGGTGACGTATTTGCGGCCGGCTTCCTGCGCCATCGCGATCGCGTCGGGCAGCGAACGCTCCTCGCGAACCTTGGCAAGCTTGACCAGCATGGGAAGATTGATGCCCGCGAGCACTTCCACCTTCGGGCGGCTCATGCAGGAGATCGCGAGGTTCGACGGCGTGCCGCCGAACATGTCGGTGAGGATCGCAACGCCGTCGCCGCTATCGACGCGGTTCACCGCCTCGATAATGTCGCTTCGACAGAGATCGGAATCGTCCTCGGCACCGATCGTAATCGCTTCAATTTGTTTCTGCGGACCCATGACGTGTTCGAGCGCCGCCCTGAACTCGTCGGCAAGGCGCCCATGGGTCACCAGCACTAGACCAATCATCGGAAACTCCTCGCGGGCGCCCATTGGTGCACCGCACGAACGCGCCACTTTGACCATCCAGAGGCCCTGCGCAAGAGGGCATCTTGGCTAGTCTCCCGGTTCCTGGCGGTAGAGAGGGGAGGCTGCGCCGGCAAAATCCGACGCGATTGTGGATGTGATATGGTTACCAATTCCCTTCCCACAATTGGCCGCAAGATTACGGGACGATGAACTTTCAGGTTGTCGTCAGCGCAGCGACAACCAGCGGCAGGGGTTGGAAGCCTGCCGCAACGGGAATTCGCGGTATCAAAACACCATTAAGCCGAGCCTGGAGCGCCTCGGGGGGCGGCAGCCGCTCGGCATCTCCGGCGGCAAGGTCGACGACCAGGCCGAGCACGGCCTCGTCCGCGAACGGACAATGGCGGATTCCGAGGCCCCGGATCTCGATCAGACCGGCCAATTGCCGCACCGGACGCACCCACAATTGTTCGCCGGCTGTGTCGAGATGGACACGGTCATCCCCCACCAAAATGGCCGGCGGCAGGGCTCCGGTGCGCCCGGCGAGAATCAGATCGAAGGCCAGGCGCGACTTGCCGGCGCCCGACGGGCCGCGGATCAGCACCGCACGCTCGCCGACCAGAACGGCGGATGCGTGCACGCTTGAATTGTCGCTCATAGGGTCGGCAGCCTGACCACGAAGCGTGCGCCGGCCACTGTTGGCTTGCCGTCTTCGTCCGCGGGGCCGGGGCGGTTCTCCGCCCAGATCCGTCCGCCGTGCGCTTCGATGATCTGCTTGGAGATCGAGAGCCCGAGGCCGGAGTTCTGGCCAAAGCCCTGGTGCGGCCGGTCGGTGTAGAAGCGCTCGAAGATCCGCTCCAGCGCGTCCTCGCCGATGCCGGGCCCGTCATCGTCGACCACGATCTCGACCTCGCCGCGGGTGCGGCGGCAGACGATGCGCACCTTGTCGCCCGGCTTGGAGAATGATTGCGCGTTCGACAGCAGGTTCGAGATCACCTGGCCGAGCCGGGAATCATGGCCGGGCACCGAGAGCGTGTCGGTCGGTCCACGGCCCTCGAAGCGGACCTCGACGGCGACGTCGTGGCCGAGCCTTGTCTCATTGGCGACGCTGGTCAGCGTCGTCAGCAGCCGGCGCAGATCGACCGGCGCCATATCCTGGCGCTGCATTTCGGCATCGAGCCGGCTTGCATCTGATATGTCGGAGATCAGGCGGTCGAGCCGCTTAACGTCATGCTCGATCACGGCGAGCAGCCGTGCGCGGCTGTTCTCGTTGCGCGCCAAGGGCAGCGTCTCGACCGCCGAGCGCAGCGAGGTCAGCGGGTTCTTCAGCTCATGGGCGACATCGGCGGCGAACATCTCGATCGCTTCAATGCGGCTGTACAGCGCGTTGGTCATGTCGCGCAGCGCGCCGGAGAGATGGCCGATCTCGTCGCGCCGCCCGGTGAAGTCGGGAATCTCGACGCGGGTCTGGATGCGGTGACGGACGCGCTCGGCGCTTTCGGCAAGCCGCCGCACCGGGCCCGCGATCGTGCTCGCGAGCAAGAGCGACAGCATGATCATGACGGCGGAGGCGACCCCGCCGATCTTGAGAATGGCGAGGCGCTCCGACATCACCAGCTGGTCGATGTCGTCGCCCTGCGTCGTCAGCATCAATGCGCCGCGCACGGCGCGGAAATGCTGCACCGGAACCGCAACGGACACGATGATCGCGCCGCGGTCGGTGACGCGCACGGCGCTGCCCTTCATGCCCTCGAGCGATTGCGCGACTTCGGAGTAGCCCTTGCCGCCCTCGGGGCCGAGCTCGCGGTAGATCGGCAGGTCGCCGCGGTTGAGCCAGGTCTTGATGGTGGCCTTGGTCGTCTCATACAGCGACGGCTTCTCGGACGGCGGCGGCAGCTCCATGCGCAGCACGTCGCCGCGCGCGAACAGGTTGCGGCTGTCGAGGATCAGGCCGCCGTCGCGGTCGAAGATGCGGGCCCGCGTCTTGGTCGGCGCGATCAGGCGGCGCAGGATCGGCGCGACGCGTTCGGGATTGATCGGGAAGTCAGCCGATTCATCCGGCTGGCCGAAGCTCTCGCCGGGCTTGAGGTCGAGCAGCCGGTCGGGATCGATGGTGACGGTGTTGCCTTCGACGGTCGCAGACGCCGCGATCGCCTCCGAGATGATCTCGGCATAGACCAGCAGGCTCTGGGTGCGGGCCTCGATCAGGCCGGCGCGGAATTGCGACAGATAGAGGATGCTCGCGACCAGCGCGACGAGACCGGCGAGGTTGAGCGAGACGATGCGGCGCGTCAGGCTCGAGAACGACAGCGCGAAGAAGAACTGGCCGGCGCGGCGCAGCCAGCCGAGCGGCCGGCGCCAGCCTTTCTCCGTCGGATCGTCGGCCACGGCCTCGTGATCGAGGAGCTGTGAGGCGTCCTCGGTGTTCAGGCCCTGCTCGAGCTGCGTTCGATCAAGCACTGGCAAAGCTGCCGGTTGGTATGGATGTCGTCCCGCGAAGCATTTGATGGCCCGAGCTTACCTCAGCCGTGCGGAGCCTGTCAGTCAACAAGCCGCCCGGGAAGCGCAGATCAGGCTTCCTTGAAGCGATAGCCGACGCCGTACAGCGTCTCGATCATCTCGAAGTCGTCGTCGACCACCTTGAACTTCTTGCGCAGCCGCTTGATGTGGCTGTCGATGGTGCGGTCGTCGACATAGACTTGGTCGTCATAGGCCGCGTCCATCAGCGCGTTGCGGCTCTTCACCACGCCGGGGCGGGTGGCGAGCGCCTGCAGGATCAGGAATTCGGTCACGGTGAGCGTCACTGGCTCGTTCTTCCAGGTGCAGGTGTGGCGCTCCGGATCCATCCGCAGCAGGCCGCGGTCGAGCGCGCGGGCGTCCGGCTCCTTCGGCGCGGCAGTCGGGTCCTTGGGCTGGCCGCGGCGGAGCACGGCCTTGACGCGTTCGACCAAGAGGCGCTGCGAGAACGGCTTGCGGATGAAATCGTCGGCGCCCATTTTCAGGCCGAACAATTCGTCGATCTCTTCGTCCTTCGAGGTGAGGAAGATCACCGGCAGGTCGGACTTCTGGCGCAGCCGGCGCAGCGTTTCCATGCCGTCCATGCGCGGCATCTTGATATCGAGGATCGCAAGATCGGGGGGCGACGTGCGAAACCCATCCAGCGCCGACGCACCGTCCGTGTAGGTCATGATGCGGTAGCCTTCGGCTTCAAGCGCGATCGAGACCGAAGTGAGAATGTTGCGGTCGTCGTCGACCAGGGCGATTGTGGGCATGAGCTGCTTTCACAATGAGAGTGGCTTAAACGGCGGGCACTCGGGCGACGCGCCGTGGAAATGGGCTTCGAACGCGGTCAACGAGCAATGCAAGCTGGGCTGAAGTGTGACCGAGTTCCGCAAAAAATACGCTTCTGCGACCCATGCGATGGACCCCATATACCACCCTGAGACCATGAAAACAGGCCCTTTTTTCATGCGGAACCGGCCCGATTCGCCCTCAAAATGACCCGACAGGCCTATGCAACCGACCACCGACTTCGATCCTGCCCACCTTGCCCGCTCGCTGCTTCGGCGCAGCCGCCAGGGCGCGCTCGCCACGCTGACGGCCGGCTCCGGCGATCCCTATTGCTCCCTGGTCAACCTCGCCAGCCATCCGGACGGCTCGCCGATCCTGCTGATTTCCCGGCTGGCGCTGCACACCAGGAACATCCTGGCCGACAGCCGGGTGTCCCTGATGCTGGACGAGCGTGCCGAGGGCGATCCCTTGGAGGGCGCCCGGATCATGCTGGCGGGAAAGGCCGAGGAGGTCGCCGAGGCCGGGCGTGAGCTCGCCCAACGGCGTTATCTCGCTGCCCAGCCGTCGGCGGAAGTCTTTGTAGAATTTAAGGATTTTTCGTTCTTCGTGATCCGGCCGAGCGGCGCCCATCTGGTCGCCGGGTTCGGCCGCATCGTCGACCTCAAGCCCGCCCAATTCCTGACCGATCTCGGCGGCGCCGAGGCGCTGCTGGAGGCCGAGCCGGGCGCGGTGGCGCACATGAACGAGGACCACCGCGAGGCGATGAACCTCTACGCCACGCGGCTGCTCGGCGCCGACAGCGCCGATTGGCTGTGCACCGGCTGCGACCCCGACGGCATGGACATGCAGGCCGGCCGCGCCACGCTGCGGCTCGATTTCCCCGAGCGGGTCAGCAACGGCACCGAGCTGCGCAAGATGCTGGTGCGGCTCGCCGGCGAAGCGCGGGCCAAGGGCTAGGGGAATGCGCGCTGGCGGCGCCGACGATGGTGCTGCGCCTGGCGAGGCATCGTGTCGCATGATGCGTGCAGGCAGAGGCTGCGTGCGGGGCTTTTGATAGCGCGATCAATTCGGTCCCGGCGCGGCACGTCATCGCTGATCGGCTCGATGCGCATGTGGGATTTTCTGCAGCATCGGAAAATCATTCGGACCCCGGGGCTCAGGCCGCGACGACACGCGGGCGTCAGATGTTGATTGCGTTACCATCGATCGTAACGGCCCGCGATCTGTCCAAAGGGCGTTGCGGAACATTGGCCGATGCCGGGCATTGAACTCACCCAGCTTCGACGAAGCATGCTGAGCTCAACCGAACGCAGCTCGATCCACGTGCACCACGATCGTGGGCGACGTCCTCGGCAGCGCAGCGCAGCGTCAACTCGCGGCAGTCCATTGCAACGACACATCCTCAGCGCGAAACGCATACCCGGCATTCCCCTTGTCTTATGCAGCAATCGGCGAACGCACACGCTAATCGCTGGCACTCTTTGTGCATCGCAAGGCCTCGTTCGCAGCGGGAAAGCGGCGAAACGTCGCTCGAACGCGGTGAAAACAATACGAAAGCGAAAGCGAAGCGAAAGGGTTTCGCGCTGCGGTATTTGCGCCGGATGATGTACCCCTGTTGGAATAAACCAAAAGCCGATCGACTGGCTTGGCAAGCCCGGCGATCCCCACTATTAGGTCGCCGGACCGGGGCCGAGAGGCTATATTCTGATGACGGTCATCACCGCGACGGGGCGCGACTAGCGACATTCGCGCGAACAAGGATACGCGGGTTCGAGGAGGTTCTTCGTGCAAGAGACGGGCGTGCATAACGGTGCCTTCGGCGCCGACAAATTCGGCTTAAAAAATCTCAAGGGCGTGCATTGGAACTATGGTGCGCCGCAGCTCTACGAGCACGCGTTGCGCAATGGCGAAGCGGTGCTCTCGGCCGATGGCGCGCTTTGCGCTGACACCGGTGAGTTCACCGGCCGCAGCCCGAAGGACAAGTTCACGGTCCGCGACGGCCTGACCGACAAGAGCATGTGGTGGGCCGGCAACCAGTCGATCACCTCGGAGCAGTTCGCAACGCTGCATGCCGACTTCATCAAGCATGCCGAAGGCATGACGCTGTTCGCGCAGGACCTCTATGGCGGCGCCGATCCGAAGCATCGCATCAAGACGCGCGTCTTCACCGAGCTCGCCTGGCACTCTCTGTTCATCCGCACGCTGCTCATTCGTCCTGAGACGTCCGAGCTCGCGGGCTTCGTGCCGGAGCTCACGATCATCGATCTGCCGAGCTTCCGCGCCGATCCGAAACGTCACGGCTGCAAGTCGGAGAACGTCGTCGCGATCGATTTCGCCCGCAAGATCGTCCTGATCGGCGGGTCTTATTATGCCGGCGAAATGAAGAAGAGCGTGTTCACCACGCTGAACTTCTACCTGCCCGAGAAGGGCGTGATGCCGATGCACTGCTCGGCCAATGTCGGCCCCGACGGCGACACCGCGATCTTCTTCGGCCTGTCCGGCACCGGCAAGACCACGCTGTCCGCCGATCCGAAGCGCACGCTGATCGGCGACGACGAGCATGGCTGGAGCGAGGACGGCGTCTTCAATTTCGAAGGCGGCTGCTACGCCAAGTGCATCAAGCTGTCGGGCGAGGCCGAACCGGAGATCTATGCCGCCAGCAAGCGCTTCGGCGCGGTGCTGGAGAACGTCGTGCTCGGCGTCAATGATCGCGTGCCTGACTTCGACGACGGCTCGAAGACCGAGAACACCCGCTCGGCCTATCCGCTCGATTTCATCCCGAACGCCTCGCGCACCGGCCGCGCGCCGCATCCGAAGAACGTGGTGATGCTCGCGGCCGACGCCTTCGGCGTGATGCCGCCGATCGCCAAGCTGACGCCGGCGCAGGCGATGTATCACTTCCTGTCCGGCTACACCGCGAAGGTCGCCGGCACCGAGCGTGGTCTCGGCAACGAGCCGCAGCCGGAATTCTCGACCTGCTTCGGCTCGCCGTTCCTGCCGCGCGATCCGTCGGTCTACGGCAATCTGCTCCGCGAGCTGATTGCAAAACACGATGTCGATTGCTGGCTGGTCAACACCGGCTGGACCGGCGGCAAGTACGGCACCGGCCGCCGCATGCCGATCAAGGTGACCCGCGCGCTGCTCACCGCGGCGCTGAACGGCAGCTTGCGCAACGCCGACTTCCGCACTGACAAGTATTTCGGCTTCGCGGTGCCGACCTCGTTGCCGGGCGTCGAGCCGCACATCCTCGATCCGATCAAGACCTGGGCCGACAAGGCCGAGTTCGACAAGACCGCGCGTGCGCTGGTCGGCATGTTCCAGAAGAACTTCGCCAAGTTCGAAGCGCAGGTCGACGCCGAAGTCCGCGCCGCCGCGCCGGAAGTGAAGCTCGCGGCGGAGTAAGCCGCGCAAACGATACGCGATTGGAAAGGGCGGCCTTCGTGGCCGCCTTTTTGTTTGCCTAGTCGGCTCGCCAAATATTCCGCTGTCGTCCCGGCGAAGGCCGGGACCCATAACCACCGATAGTCATTGTTGCGCGTCGGCGGAATGACGAGTCCCACCCACAACATCCGCTGCGGAGTATGGGTCCCGGCCTTCGCCGGGACGACATCGAGTGTGTTATTCCGCTACTCGCCCATCTCCGGCAGCACCGCGTTGCTCGGCGTCTGCCTGTCGGTGATCTGAAGCCCGAACAGGCTGCCGGTCAGTTCGACCGCGACGCGCGCGGTGCGGCCGCGCTCGTCGAGGAACGGATTGAGCTCGACGATATCGAGCGAGCGCACCAGCCCGGAATCATGCAGCAGCTCCATGATGAGATGCGCTTCCCGATAGGTCGCGCCGCCCGGAACCGTGGTGCCGACGCCCGGCGCGATGTCGGGATCGAGGAAGTCGACGTCGAACGAGACATGCAGCACGCCGTTCTTGGCCTTGACGCGTTCGATGACGCGGCGGGTCAGCACAGCGACGCCGAACTCGTCGATCTGGCGCATGTCCGCGATCGAGACGTTGCGTTGCCGCAGCAGCTTGCGCTCCAGCGGATCGACCGACCGGGTGCCGATCAGCGCCAGCTGATCCGATGGGATCGAGGCGCGAGGCAATCCGCCCAGCAGGTCGTCCAGCCCGTCCTCGCCGCACAGGAACGCCGCCGACATGCCGTGCATGTTGCCGGTGATGGTCGTGGCCGGTGTGTTGTAGTCGGCATGGGCGTCGACCCACAGCGCGAACAGCGGCCGGTCTCTCTCTTTCCAGTAGCGGGCAACGCCGTTGATCGACCCCATCGACAGCGAGTGATCGCCGCCCATGAAGATCGGGATCGCGCCGGAATGCGCCAGCCAGTAGGCGCGCTCGGAGACCGCGCGGGTCCAGGTCTTCACCTCGTCATAGAACTTGGTGTTGGCCGGCACCGGGCCGTCGGCGACCACAGCCGGGATCGCAAGGTTGCCGTGGTCGTCGACCTGGAAGTCGAGCTGCTCGAGCAGGCGCGCGATGCCTGCGGTGCGCAGCGCGTCCGGTCCCATCAGCGGACCGGGCTGCGATGCGCCGATCTCGATGGGAACGCCAAGCAGCGCGATGCGCGAGGGCTTCGAAGTGTCGGCTTCGGACATGCGGCAGTGCTCCCAAGGGTGTGGAACAGAAGCGACGCGCCAATGTTCCCCCAACCCTTGAAATAGGCAATGCGGTCCCAGCAGACCAATGTGGATATTTGACTACGCCTTGACTTGACGCGTTTTCTTCACGCGAACCGGTACCCACTTCGCTCGAAAACGCTACGCCTTGAAATAGGCGATCTGCGTCGTGGTGGCGAGCAGGCGGCCGGAGGGCGACCACAATTCGCCGTGCTGGTCGCCATAGCTCTTGTGGAAGGTCTTTGCGTCGGCCGTGGCGAGCACGCGGGTGGTATCCTCGGCATCGAGGTCGGCCGCGTCGGCGTGGAAATAGGTCGTCAGCGACACCGTGCCGAACGGCACCAGCTCATGCCGGGCGTGGAAGACGCGGCCGAAGAACGCATCCGACATCGACATCAGCGACAGCGCGTCGAGCTTGCGCGGCACGCGGTCGGCAATCCACAGCTTCGAATAGGGGCTCGACGGCACCTTTGCACCGCCGCCACCGGCGAATTTCGGCTCGCCCTCGGCGAAGCGGAAATCGTACTGGTTGGGCCAGGTCATCGCGAGCTTCGGATAGGGCCGCAGCTGCTCGAACGGCACGGCGCCCGGAAATTGCGCCGGCTGGTGCGACCAGGAGGGGCGACGCTCAGCGAACACCGCGGTCGCCAGCGTCGTGACCTCACCGCCGCCTTGCGTCATCTCGACCGACCAATGCTGGCTCGAGCGGTTGGCCTTGACCAGGCGGACATCGAGATCGAACACGCCCTCGGCGACCGGCGCGCAGTAATTGACCGTCAGCGCCAGCGGATCGCCCGCGCGCTGCGGATGCTGCATCAACGCGCGCAGGATGGTCGCCGCTGTGCAGCCGCCGAACGGGCCGACGAAGGCCCAGTAATCCGGGCTGGTGCGTCCCTGCCAGCGGCTGTCGCCGGCAGTCACGGCGGTGGCTTCATCGAAAAGGTGCGGGGTCTTGGTGAGCATGTAAATCCTTGGATCGAAAATGCGCGGCGAAGCAATCCAGCGTGCCGCATATCCGGATGGGTGGATTGCTCGTCGCTTCGCTCCTCGCAACGACGGCGTGCGTTCACAATGAATATCGCGGGCCGTCGCGCCGAATTCAATGATGTCGCACGTAATCGATTTCCGTGCCCCGGGATTACCCCTTCGCCTCGCGCTGGTTACCCAGCTGCGGCGCGGCGCTCGGATGCACTGGAACGTGCCAGATGTCCTCGGCGTATTCGCGGATGGTGCGGTCGGAGGAGAACCACGCCATGCGCGCCACGTTGAGGATCGAGGCGCGGGTCCAGGCCGGCGGCACCTGCCAGCGGGCGTCGATGCCGCGTTGCGCATCGTAGTAGGAATCGAAGTCGGCGGAGACCATGTAGTGGTCGAGATAGCGCAGCGCGTGCCCGATCGAGGCGAAGCGCGCGGCATCGCCCGGCGAGAACTCGCCGCTCTCGATGGCGCGGATCGCGCGCTCGAGCCGCGGCGATTTGCGGATCACGTCACTGGCATCGAGCCCCTGCTTGCGGCGGACCATGACGTCGCCGGCCTCCAGCCCGAAAATCGCGATGTTCTCGGGGCCGACCGCGTCGCGGATCTCGATATTGGCGCCGTCGAGCGTGCCGATGGTCAGCGCGCCGTTCAGCGCGAGCTTCATGTTGCCGGTGCCGGAGGCCTCCATGCCGGCGGTCGAGATCTGCTCGGAGAGATCGGCGGCCGGAATGATCACCTCGGCAAGGCTAACATTGTAGTCGGCGAGGAAGACCACCTTCAGCCTGCCGCCGAGCGAGGCGTCGTTGTTGACCACCTCGGCGACGTCGTTGATCAGCTTGATGATCAGCTTGGCGTAGCGATAGCTCGCCGCCGCCTTGCCGGCGAAGATTTTTACCCGCGGCACCCAGTTTGCGGCCGGGTCGTCCTTCATCGCGTGATACAGCGCGATCGTCTCCAGGATGTTGAGCAGCTGCCGCTTGTATTCGTGGATGCGCTTGATCTGCACGTCGAACAGCGCCGACGGGTCGACCTTGACGTGGTTGCGCTCGCCGATCAGCCGCGCCAGCGCCAGCTTGTTGTGATGCTTGACGTCGCGGAACCGCTTCTGGAATTCGAGGTCGCTCGAATGCGCCTCGAGCCGATCGAGCAGCGAGAAGTCGTCGAGCACGGCTTCGCCGCAGGTCTCGCGCAACAGCGCGGTCAGCCGCGGATTGGCCAGCATCAGCCAGCGGCGGAAGGTGATGCCGTTGGTCTTGTTGGTGATGCGCTGGGGATAGAGATGATGCAGATCGTGGAACACGGTCTCCTTCATCAGGTCGGAATGCATCGCCGAGACGCCGTTGATGCGATGCGAGCCGACGAAGGCGAGTTGGCCCATCCGCACCCGGCGGCCGCTGCGTTCGTCGATCAGCGAGACCGACGCACGATACTCGATGTCGCCCGGGAAGCGCTCCTCGGCGAGCGCGAGATGCGCCACGTTGATGCGGTAGATGATCTCGAGATGCCGCGGCAACAGCCGCTCGAACAGTTCGACCGGCCAGGTCTCGAGCGCCTCCGGCAGCAGCGTGTGGTTGGTGTAGGACAGGGTTGCTACCGTAATCTTCCAGGCCTCGTCCCAGCGGAAATTGTGCAGGTCGACCAGGATGCGCATCAGCTCGGTGACGGCGAGGCTCGGATGGGTGTCGTTGAGCTGCACCGCCGCCTTCTGCGCGAGATTGCGCAGGCCGCCGTCGGAGGCGAGATGGCGGTTGATGAGATCCTGCAACGAGGCCGAGACGAAGAAATATTCCTGGCGCAGCCGCAGCTCGCGGCCCGCCGCACTCTCGTCGTTCGGGTAGAGGAATTTGCAGATCGCCTCCGCGCGCGCCTGCTCGGCGCTGGCCGAGACGTAGTCGCCGGTGTTGAAGACGTCGAGCTTGAGCGGGTCGGGCGCATGCGCCGACCACAGCCGCAGCGCGTTGACGTGCTGGCCGCGCCAGCCCACGATCGGCGTGTCGTAGGCCATCGCCTCGACGGTTTCCGCCGGATGCCAGGTGGCGCAGTCGCGGCCGCGGTCGTCGACATGCTCGACATGGCCGCCGAAATGGACGTTGTAGACCACCTCCGGCCGCTGGAATTCCCAGGGGTTGCCGAACGCCAGCCATTCGTCGGGATATTCCTGCTGCCAGCCCTGGTTCATGATCTGGCGGAACAGACCGAAATCGTAGCGGATGCCGTAGCCGGTTGCGGGGATCGCCAGCGTCGCCATGCTCTCCATGAAGCAGGCCGCGAGCCGCCCGAGGCCGCCATTGCCGAGCGCGGCGTCCGGCTCGCATTTGCGCAGGTCCGAGAGATCGACACCGAGGTCGCCGAGCGCGGCCTCGAACAGCGGCAGCAGTCCCATATTGTTCAGCGCGTCGGTGAACAGCCGGCCGATCAGGAATTCGAGCGAGAGATAGTAGACGCGCTTGGCGCCGGCATCGTAGCTCTGCTTCTCGGCGGTCAGCCAATGGTGCACGATGCGGTCGCGCAGCGCCAGCGTCGCCGCCTTGTACCAGTCGCGCCTGGTCGCAACAGTGGCGTCCTTGCCGATCGCAAGCCGCAGCTTGGCCAGGATCGCACCCTTGATCTCGGTCAGCGCCAGCTCGTCGATCGGCTGGTTCAGTGCCGGGTAGTTTGTCTGTTCCTGCAACGCCAATCCCCGCCGTTCAAACTCACCGCAATGATACGCGCGTTGCGCTGCAACCGAAACCGTCGAGAGCCGCCATGCACCGCACCTGCCGCGATTTTATGCAAGGACCGGGCCGATTTCAGGCATTCGGGCCTGCTGGTTGCAGTGCTGTCGTCGTCCGTGAGCGCCGAGATTTTGCGACAATTTTGCCGGCCGCGCGCTGCGCCGCCATCAAGCGACAATGCGGCGGCAAGTTTGACGCGAACGCTTGCGGCGACAGGTTGCTGTCGGCGAATTGAACACCGCGCAACGCGGCTTCATGCGCGGGTCGGAAACACCGTGATGATACGGATTTCCAAGGTTTAACGAGGTCTTTACAACCAGAGCAGTCGCTCGTGGGGCGGGCACATATTTTAGCTCCGACGCATTTCATTTCGAAGCCATTTTCAACGGGCCGCTGACTTAAGTCAGCGGCCCGAATTGCTTTTGGGGGGCTGGCAGTTTCATTGCGGCCGCCTTTTCATGAGGCGAAGACAGTCACCGCAAATTCGTCGCCCCGGCGAAGGCCGGGGCCCATAACCACAGCCATCAGAGAAGGTGGGACAGGTCGCCCCACTCCGGATTGTCTTGCTCGATCAGGCGAATCTTCCAGTCGCGGCGCCATTCCTTGAGCGCTTTTTCCCGCGCGATCGCCTCCTGCGGTGAAGCGTAGGCCTCCGTGTAAACCAGACGTGTGACGCCGTACTTCTTGACGAATTGCGAGCCGCGTCCGGAGCGATGGAGCGTCAGCCGATTGAGAAGATCGTTGGTGACGCCGATGTAGAGTGTCCCGTGGCGACGGCTCGCGAGAATGTAGACGTAATAGACTGTGGCGTTCATTTTGCGGCACCTCTCACGTGAGATGTCGGATTGCGGTGGTTATGGGCCCCGGCCTTCGCCGGGGCGACGTTGCAGATAATTTGCAAACCAACTAGAACGAATTAAGAACACTTTAGCAAGTCTTTGATATATCATCATGATTCGGCGCTGCGCCGATACAATATCTAGGGTCTCCCAGCCTTCGCGAGGACTACATGTCCACCATCGCCTTCGATCAGTTCGCTCTCACCCGCATCGCGGATTTCGCCCGCTCGCTGTCGCGACTGCACCAGGTCTCGCGGCGCCAGCCGATCGACGACGATCAGCTCGATCGCGAGTTCAACGCGGTCTGCATGTCGATCTGGGGCTACACCACGGATGATTTCAGCGACGAGCTGTTTTCGCTCGAGGATCACGCCTGGCTCGATTCGCTCGACGAGGCGCATGCGCGCCTGTTCGCCGCCGAGCAGGGCTACGACCTGGTCGACGATCACGGCATGCTGACGGATTGGTGGGGCTATTGCTGGATGATCCTCGCCGAGAAGCGCGGGCTCCTCAACCCGGAGAACCGCGCCGCCGCGCGGGCCGCGATCGAGGAGAAATACCTGGCCGCGCCGAACGTTATCGGCGTGATCGTGGCGCGTTAATTCGCCTCGGCGCGCTTGCCGGACTTTGCCGCGTTGCCCTTCGGCGCGACGGACGACGGCGCGACATCGCGGCCGGTCTCCGGCAGCGGCGCGTCGCTCGCGAGTTCGGCGCTGACGGGCGCAACCTTCATTTCGCCGAGCCGCGCGCGGACCGCTGCGGTGAGCCCGGGATAGGACGCGACCGGCGTGAAGTCGAACGACTGCTCGTTGCCGACGCGGACGCCGGTATAGGCGACGAGACCGTCGGTGGTCGCGATCACGTCGCCGGCTTTCAGCGAGGCATCGAGCGCGAGATCGACCGGGGCGAGCCCCGCCGGGTCGCGGCCGTTGCAGGTGCAGTCGGCGCGCAGCGCCTTGCGATAGGCGAAGGCATTCTCGCTGTCGGTGTAGCGCTCGCCGGTGCTCGATGCGGAGCTGTCGATATGGCTGCCGTAATAGACCTTGGTGGCGCTCGCCGGACAGAACGCCTGGCAGAGCTGCGCCGGCGTCGCGTTGCCGCGCATCGTCAGCGGAAAATATTTGCCATCGCAGCTGCGCACGCAATAGGCCGGTCCGGAACCCGCGACGCGCGGCGCCGAGGCGGGCGCGGACTGCTGCCGTTCCGGCTGCTGGTTGAGGCCGAACGGATCGGCGAAGAAATTGGCCTGCGGCGGAGCCTGCCGGCCCTGCTGCTTCTGGGCACCGCCGAAGAACAAGTCGAACAGCCCTTCGGCCGAGACGGGAGCGGGCACGACCAGGACGGAACCCGCAATGGCTGCGGCGGCAAGCATCACGCAGCGCCGCACGCGCCGATCACTCAACTCTGTACGCAACGCCAACTCCACCCGACGCGCCGCGGCAAGGTGCCCCGGCGGATTCACCCTACGGTGGGATGGTAAACGAGCGATTGATCGGGCGTGACGGCGTCACAAGAAACGGGGATGGCGCGGCCTATGCATCTGGCCGCGACGGCTGCGAAAGAACCTCAGTCCTTCAGGAACTCGCCGGCCTTGTACAGCGCGCGGAACGGCAGGCCGGCCTCGGCGAACGTTTCGGTGGCGCCTTCCTCGCGGTCGACCATGGTGAAGACCAGCGCGATCTCGCCGCCGGCCTCGCGCACCGCTTCCACCGCCTTCAGCGCCGAGCCGCCGGTCGTGGTGACGTCCTCGACGATCACGATGCGCTTGCCGGCCAGGCTCTCGCCCTTGGCGAGGCCTTCCACCGCGAGCCGCGCGCCGTGCTCCTTCGGCTTCTTGCGCACGAAGAAGGCCGCGATCGGATGACCCTTCAGCCAGGACAGCTGCGCGATCGCGCCGGCGAGCGGCACCGCGCCCATCTCCAGCCCGCCGACGAAATCGAGCTTGTCGTCCTTCAGCGCCTCGTAAGTGAGCTCGGCGAGCAGCGCTGCGCCCTCGGGATCGAGCATCGTCGGCTTCAGGTTGAAATAGAAGTCGCTCTTGCGGCCCGACGCCAACGTGATCTCGCCGCGGCCGAACGAGCGCTTGCGGATGATCTCGGCGAGGCGGGCGCGGGAGGCTGATTTGGACAAAGACTTTTCCCTTGAGGGTTTGAGGCGGGCGGCAATCTATCCACGCTGACCGGCACATTCCAGCGCGGAAATCGGGCCGTCAACAGCGCCCATGCCGCGATTTCCGCGGGCGAGCTTTCCGGAAAGCGCGGTTGTGCGGCCGTTCCAATCCCCGTAAGCAGGCACCAAACACTCTGCCAAACACTTGCACGGGAAGCGGAAATGACCATCGAGCTGCACACCTGGAACACGCCCAATGGCCTCAAGATCTCGGTGGCGCTGGAGGAGATGGGGCTGCCCTACAAGGTGATCCCGGTGAACATCGGCAAGGGCGAGCAGATGGCGCCCGCCTTCCTCGCGATCAGCCCGAACAACAAGATCCCGGCGATCGTCGATCCCGATGGTCCCGGCGGCAAGCCGGTCAGCATCTTCGAGTCCGGCGCGATCCTGCTCTATCTCGGCGAGAAGACCGGCAAGTTCCTGCCGAAACCGCTCGCCGAGCGGATTCCGGTCTATGAATGGCTGATGTGGCAGATGGGCGGTTTCGGCCCGATGCCGGGCCAGGTGCATCATTTCATCGCGCTGGAGAACGAGCAGGACCGCGCCTACGGCCTGAAGCGCTACATGGCCGAGACGCGACGGCTCTATGGCGTGCTGGATCGCAGGCTGGATGGCCGCGACTTCGTCGCCGGCGAGCTCTCGGTTGCCGATTTCGCCATCCTCGGCTGGGCCTGGCGCCATCCGCGCCACAAGGTCGAGCTATCAGACTTCCCCAACGTCAAGCGCTGGTATGAGACGCTGATGGCCCGCCCCGCGACCAAGCGCGGGATGGAAGCGAAGCTGGATTGAGGGGCGGTGGGCGCTCTTCCCTTCTCCCCCGTGGGAAAGTCAGTAGTGGAAATAACTTAGCAACATCAATCTACGGTCGTTCGGAATGTATTGCCTGTGCAAAAACAGAAATTCCGCTGATACTGGTGGGAAATGGTACTCGACTTAACCTGCTATGGTCAGGTCAGTGCCCTGATAGGGGTGCGCGGAACAACCAATGAGCACTACATCTCTAGAGATCGGCGCAAGGGTTATTGCAGTTCGGAATTTTGGGCCTGTGAAAGAGGGGCAGCCAGGTATTGTAACCGGCATTGCCGAAGAACGTTGGTTCTGGAAGTCGAAACAGATCTATCTTTGCACGTTTGCGGACAACGTAAGAATTGCTGCGCGCCCAAGAGAGATCGAGGGTTACGACCACAGTTATAGTCTTACCGATCTGGAAGCTCCAAACTTTCTGTCGGCGATGGCCGCACGGCAGCGCGACAAATTGAAAGCGCGAAGGCCGGGATGACGGACCATGCTGTCTGTCTTACTCGCCGCTCGCGGGCTGACCGGCGAGGTGCTCGGCTCGCTGCACGCACTTGATGAAGTTTTCGCGCACATCGCGGGTTGGGCGGCGCGCGATCCGTGGATCACAATAGCTGTGGCAGAGGAATGATGCACCTTGCGCGAGCGGCGGTGCTACGCTTGAATGCCGCCCTTTCCGATGAGGCGATAGCGAACTCCTGGCCAAAGGACGGAAATTTACATGGCAGAAAAGTCAGTGGTCGATGCAATAGTCGCATCACCCTCTGAGAGCTTAACGGTGGAGATCAAGACTTGGATTGATCCGACGCAGCCCGCAGGAATTGCAAAAATCGCTAAGGGAGCAATGGCGCTTCGCAATCGTAATGGGGGCTTTTTTGTTATCGGCTTCGACGACAAGACCTTGACGCCAGATACGGCCAAGCGACCAGCGAACGCTGAGGCGCTTTTCCATGTCGATGTCATTCAGGGGATAATCTCAAAATATGCCTCTGAGCCATTTGAGGTCACGGTGAATTGGAGCGAACGCCAGGGGGCATCGTACCCAGTGCTATCCGTGCCATCCGGCGTCAAAGTACCTGTCGCGGCTAAACGCGAGTTGAAAGACGGTTCGCAAATCCTGATAAGAAACAATACCGTCTATTTCCGGTCACTTTCATCGAATGGCACTGTAAGTACCACTGAGGCGCTAGCACGCGATTGGCCAGAAATAGTTGAGATTTGCTTTGATAATCGAGAAGCGGACGTAGGACGGTTCATTCGCCGCCATTTGCCGGGGCTTGATTTAGGTTCATTGTTGAAGTTTTCGACGAGCCAGCCACAGGCACCCACGCTCTGTGATCGAGCGTTGAGCGTCATAGATGCGGGTGAAAGCCGATACAAAGAGCGCATAAAAAATCGGAAGCTTTCTGCCGAGGAGAAGCCACTTGTCGGCCGCGCCTTTTGGAGTGTTGCCCTCGTCGTTGATCCACCTCGGCAGAACGCCATCGCCAATCAGGAGGTCCTAGATCGCTTAGCTGTCAGCAATCCTCGGTATACTGGATGGCCTATCTGGATGGACGCTAGAACGATGTCCGATGCAGAGAATCGCACGAAGGTGCGGGAGGACGCATTTGAATACCTCGTCGTGTCCGCGTCACCGGAATTTTCGGACCACATCGATTTTGCGCGCCTTGACCCTAAAGGTGAGTTCTTTCTTCACCGGCTTTTACAGGATGATGGCGTGCCTGCCCGAATTCGGCCGGGCCGTGTACTCGATCCGACGCTAATGATCTTGCGAGTGGCAGAAGCAATGGCGGTCGGCATTGCGCTGTCGAAAGCTTTGGGCTGCGAGCCGGAGAAAACTACTCTTGGTTTTGCCTTCCGGTGGCACCAGCTATCAGGTAGATCGCTGACCAATTGGGCAAACCAGCAATACATCTTTCGGGATGGTGGCAAAGCGCACGATGACGTTGTCGAAACGTGCGTTCAATTCCCGCTTGAGACGCCGCTTTCAGCTCTTCCTCAATTTGTCGATGAAGCGACAAAGCGCCTATTTGCCGCTTTTGACGGTGCAACTGTGCCCATCATCACCACCGAGGACCTAGTCAAGAAGCTCATCGAGCGCCGCTTATTGTGATCCGCCGCGTCCGAAAGATGCGAGCCGGATGAGGGAGTTCTCTCCGCGGATGCAAACTCACCCGGCTTCATCTCGCTCCGCTCGATTGTGCCATCCTCTCCCACAAGGGGAGAGGGTACTTATTAGGCCCGCCGCGCTTCAAGCGCCATCTTCATCGCAAGCCCTGCGAGCACGGTGCCCATCAGCCAGCGCTGCACCAGGAGCCAGGTCGGGCGGGTGCCGAGGAACACCGCGATCGAGCCGGCGGCGAGCGCGATCATCGCGTTGACGCTGACGCTGATCACGATCTGGATCGAGCCGAGCGCGAGCGACTGCGTCAGCACGCTGCCGCCGGCGGGATCGATGAACTGCGGCAGCAGCGCCAGATAGAGCATCGCGATCTTCGGATTCAGCAGATTGGTGAGGAAGCCCATTGCGAACAATTTGCGCGGGCCGTCGACCTTCATCGCCTTGACCTGGAACGGCGAGCGGCCGCCGGGCCTCACGGCCTGCCATGCCAGCCAGAGCAGATAGGCCGCACCGGCGAAGCGCAGCGCGTCATAAGCGTAGGGGATCGCGAACAAGAGTGCAGTGATGCCGAACGCTGCGCACAGCATGTAGAACACGAAGCCGAGCGCGACGCCGCCGAGCGAGACGATGCCGGCCGCCGGCCCCTGCGTGATCGAGCGCGAGATCAGGTACATCATGTTCGGTCCCGGCGTCAGCACCATGCCGAGGCAGACGAGCGCAAAGCCGAGCAACGCGGATGTGTGGGGCATGATGGGTCTCGCGAGGGGATGCACGCACTTCTAGCGCGTCATCCGCCGCGCGGCCATGCTGGAATTGCTCTCGGAGCAATGTGGATTGCAGCTCTCCCCGATCTCTCGCCGTCATTCCGGGGCGTGCGAAGCACGAGCCCGGAATCCATCGGGCCACATAACGTGCGGATGAATGGATTCCGGGCTCTCGCCTTCGGCGATCTCCGGAATGACGATGAGGCCGAGGCAAGGTAGACTCTAATGCGCCTCGTCCCAATTGTTGGCGGCGCGGGCATCGACCTGGAGCGGCAGCGACAGGATCACGGCCGGGAACGGCGCGTCCTGCATCACCTTCTGCACCACCGGCAGCGTCGCCGCGACCTCGTTGTCGGGCACCTCGAAGATCAGTTCGTCATGCACCTGCAAGAGCATCTGCGCCGAGAGCTTCTTCTCGGCGAGCGCGTCCTCGACCCGGATCATGGCGCGGCGGATGATGTCGGCCGCGGTGCCTTGCAAGCGCGCGTTGATCGCGGCGCGCTCGTTGAAGGCCCGGTGCGAGGCGTTCGATGCCTTGATCTCGGGGTAGTACATTTTGCGGCCGAACAGCGTGGTGACGTAGCCGTTCCTGCGGCAGAACTCCTTGGTCTCGTCCATATAGGCGCGGATGCCCGGGAAGCGCTCGAAATACTTCTTGATGTAGGCCGAGGCTTCCTCGCGGGCGATGCCGAGCTGGTTGGCGAGGCCGAACGCCGAGATGCCGTAGATGATGCCGAAATTGATCGCCTTGGCACGGCGCCGCACCTCGCTCGGCATGTCCTTGATCGGCACGCCGAACATTTCGGAGGCGGTCATCGCGTGAATGTCGAGCCCGTCGCGGAACGCCTGGCGCAGCACCGGCACGTCGGCGATCTCCGCAAGCAGCCGCAATTCGATCTGCGAGTAGTCCGCCGACACCAGCTTGTGCCCGGGCGTCGCGATGAAGGCGCGGCGGATCTTGCGGCCGTCCTCGGTGCGAACCGGGATGTTCTGCAAGTTCGGCTCGTTCGACGACAGCCGCCCCGTGGTGGTCGCGGCCAGCGCGTAGGTGGTGTGCACGCGATGGGTCTGCGGGTTGACATAGGTCGGCAGCGCGTCGGTGTAGGTCGACTTCAGCTTGGAGACCTGGCGCCACTCCAGGATCTTGCTCGGCAGCGCGTGGCCCTGCTCGGCGAGGTCGTCGAGCACCTGCGCGGTCGTGGACCACGCGCCGGTCTTGGTTTTGGTGCCGCCGGACAATCCCATCTTGCCGAACAGGATGTCGCCGATCTGCTTGGGGCTGCCGACATTGACCGGCTCGCCGGCGATCTCCTGGATCTCGGCTTCCACGCGTGCGGCAGTCTGGGCGAAATCCCCCGACAGCCGCGACAGCACCTGGCGGTCGATCGAGATGCCGCGGCGCTCCATTCGCGCCAGCACCGCGACCAGCGGCCGCTCCAGCGTCTCGTAGACGGTCCCCATGCGGTCGGCGACCAGGCGCGGCTTGAGGATACGCCACAGCCGCAAGGTCGCATCGGCGCTCTCGGCCGAATATTCGGTCGCCCTGTCGATGGTGACCTGGTCGAAGGTGAGCTTGCCCTTGCCGCTGCCGACCAGCGCGCCATAGGCGATCATGGCATGGCCGAACGAGCGCTCGGCGAGCGCTTCCAGCGCGTGCGAGCCGCGGCCGGCATCGAGCGCGTATGACATCAGCTGCGCATCGTCGGTATTGCGCAGGGTGATGCCGTGTTGCGCCAGCAGCACGCTTGCGAACTTGACGTTGAAGCCGACCTTGAGAAGCCCCGGGGACTCCAGCAGCGGCTTGAGTGCCGCGAGCGCGTCTGAAGCCTTGATCTGGTCGGGCGCCAGTCCGGCATCGAACAGCCCGGCGCCGCCGCCGGCCTGCTTGTGGCCGAGCGGGACGTAACCGGCATCGCCGGCGGCGAGCGCGAGCGCGATGCCGGAAATCTCCGCCTGCATCGGATCAATCTGGTCGCTCATCACCTCGATCGCGAAATGACCGACGTCGGGCACGCGGGCGATCCAGGCCTGCAGCGCCTCGATGCTGCGGATCGTCTGGTACTTGCTGCGATCGAACGGCAGCTTCCGCATCGCGTCCGCATGCGCCTCGGTCAGCGCGGCCGGCGTGCCCTTGAAACTCGAGGACTTGTCGCCCTTGCTGCCACTCTTTGCAGTCGGGGCGGGGCTTGCAAAGAGATCGCCGGACGAGCCGGCCGCCTTGGCAGGCCCGTCGGCCGCAGCGGATTTCGTGCTCGCGCCGCTCTTGTTGCTCGCGTCGGCGTCGACATTGGCGGGATCGATCTGCGCATAGTCGGCGACGCGACGGGTGAGGGTGGTGAACTCCATCGCCTTGAGGAAGGCGATCAGCCGGCGCGAGTCCGGCTCATGCACTGCGAGGTCGTCGAGCGGCACCTCGAGGTCGACCTTGTCGTCGAGCAGCACCAGCTGGCGCGAGATCCGCGCCTTCTCGGCATTCTCGAGCAGCGCCTCGCGCCGCTTCGGCTGCTTGATCTCGGTGGCTCGGAACAGCAGCTGATCGAGATCGCCATACTCGATGATCAGCTGCGCTGCGGTCTTGATGCCGATGCCGGGCACGCCGGGCACGTTGTCGGTGGAATCGCCGGCCAGCGCCTGCACCTCGACCACCTTCTCCGGCGGCACACCGAATTTCTCGATCACCTCCGGGATGCCGATGCGGCGATCCTTCATCGTGTCGTACATCACGACCTTGTCGGTGACGAGCTGCATCAGGTCCTTGTCTGACGAGACGATGGTCGTGGTCGCGCCGCGTTCGGTCGCGAGCCGCGCATAGGTCGCGATCAGATCGTCGGCCTCGAAGCCGGCCTGCTCGAGGCAGGGCAGGTCGAAGGCGCGCACCGCTTCGCGGATCAGCGCGAATTGCGGGATCAGATCGTCCGGCGCCGGCGGCCGGTGCGCCTTGTAGTCCGGATAGAGCTTGTTGCGGAACGTGATCTCCGACTTGTCGAAGATGATCGCCAGATGGGTCGGCCGGTTGTCCTCGGGCATGTCGCGCAGCAGCTTCCACAGCATGTTGCAGAAGCCGAGCACGGCGTTGACCTGCAGCCCGTCGGACTTGCGGTTGAGCGGCGGCAGCGCGTGATAGGCGCGGAAGATGTAGCCCGAGCCGTCGACCAGAAAGATATGGTCGCCCTTCGCCGCCGCCCTGCTTGCAACCGGTTTGGCGGCGACGGGCTTCGGGGCGGTGTTCGGGGTGGGCTTCGCGGGGTCTTTGGAGGCTGTTTTCGGCATGGCCGAAACTTAGGGATTTTTGCGCGGATTGACAGCCTTTGTGTCGATGAATTCGCTCTTGCCACACAACGATTTGTCGTCCTGGCGAAGGCCAGGACGACATTGAGAGGCGGGATAATTTTCGCGACGCTACGCCTTGTCCCCGGTCGGCGAGAACAGGTAGCCGCCGCCGCGGATGGTGCGGATCACCGATGGCTTGGTCGGATCGAACTCGATCTTGCGGCGGATGCGCATGATGCGCAGGTCGACGGCGCGGTCGAAGGCTTCCGCATCGCGGGCATTGGCGAGTTCCAGCAGCCGCTCGCGCGACAAGACCCGCTTCGGATTGGCCGCGAACACCTTCAGCAGGCCGAATTCGGAGGCGGTCAGCGGATGCTCGTTGCCTTCGTCGTCGCGTAGCGCCTGGGCCTCGAGATCGAGCCATTTGGTGCCGAACCGCACCAATTGCTCCTTCTCGGCCTTCGCGCTCGCCGGTTCCGGCGCGGCAGACTTGGCCGGCCCGCTCCGGCGCAGCACCGAGCGGATGCGCGCCATCAGCTCTCGCAGCTCGCAGGGTTTGGCCACGTAATCGTCGGCTCCGATCTCGAGCCCGACCACCCGGTCGATCGGGCTGGCAGTAGCTGTCAGCATGATGACGGGGACGTTGATCTTGCTCTTGAGGTCGCGAATGATCGACAGCCCGTCTTCCTCGGGCATGTTGAGGTCCAGCACCACGAGATCGGGCGTGCTGCTCTCGATCTCCTTGCGCAGGCTCTTGCCGCCATCGCACAGCGTCACGCCGAAGCCGTGCATCTTGAGGTAATCGCCGACCATCTCGCGGGCCGGCGCCTCGTCGTCGACGATGAAGATATGCGGGTTCTGGTTCATGTCTCTGTCGCCGGGAGTGTAACCGTAAAGGTCGACCCCTGTCCGGGGCCCGGGCTCTGGGCGGTCACATGGCCGCCATGCATGTCGATGATGCGCTTGACGATGGAAAGGCCGAGGCCGGTCGAACTCTCGCCCGCGGTCGGCTTGGCCGACAGCCGCTGGAACCGGCCGAACAGCCGGCCGAGATCCTCCGGGCTGAGGCCGGGCCCCTGGTCGGAGATCCGGATCACGGTGTCTTCGCCCTCGTGGCTGACCGCGACCGTGATCTTGCCGCCTATCGGCGAATATTTGATGGCGTTGCTGACCAGGTTGTCGATCGCCTCGCGGATCCGGTCGGCGTCGCACATCGTGACGAAGTGCTGCGGCCCCGAGACCGAAATGCTCTGCTGCTTGTTGACGGCCGAGGGCAGATTGGCCTCGGTAACCTCGTTGACCAGGGCTGCGACATCGACCGGCTCGCGGCGGATCGTGATGTCGAACGCGTCGGCCATCGCATCCGAGATCAGGTGGTCGACCATCGAGGTCAGCCGCTTGGTCGCATCGCGGATGTGCTCGACCTGCGCGGTGACGTTTTCCTTCGGCGAGCCGGCGCCGATCAATTCGGTCAGCATCTCGGTTCGGCCGAGGATCACGCCGAGCGGATTCTTCAAATCGTGGGCGACGGTGCCGAGGATCTCGTTCTTGAAGCCGTTGGCGCGCTGCAGCCGCAGCCATTGCGCCGACAGCCGCCGGTTGGCCTGCATCAGCGCGCGGGTGCGCTGCGCGACGCGGTCCTCGAGCTGGGTGTTGGCCTCGTGCAGCTGCTGGTAGAGGATCACGTTGTCGAACGCGATCGAGAGCCGGCTCGAGAAGATTTCGACCAGCGCGCGGTCGGTGTCGGAGAGCTGGCGCTCGGCCTGCAGCAACACCACGACCTCGCGGCCAGAGCCGGTGCGCGAATAGAGCACGCTGCGATGGTCGGCGAACTCGTTCTTTCGGCGCTGGAAGGCCTCTTCCACCATGTGCCTGAGGTCGGCGTCGAGCGCTCTCGATGACGTGGTGCCGATGAAGCGGCTGTAGCAGCCCGAGCAGGCCAGCACCGAGAAATCGCATGCGGCGGCGTTGCCGTCGTCGCGCAGCACCAGAATGCCGGCGCAATCGACATTGAGCAGCGAGGCGAGCTGGGTCAGCACGCCCTCGGCCAGCCGCTGCATCGACTTGAAATCGTACAGCGTCGAGGCGGCGTCGATGATGATCTCGAGCCCGCGCCTGGTCTGCACCATGCGCTCGAGCTGCTGATAGCTGCGCAGCGCCGCGGTCAGCGAGGTGAACAGCTTGTCGGCGGTGAGCTCGGTCTTCGCTTTGTAGTCGTTGATGTCGTACTGCACGATGACGCGCCGTTCCGGCGCCTGGCCGGGCTGGCCGGTGCGCAGGATGATGCGGACGGTCTCGTTCTTGATCTCGTTGCGGATGTATTCGACGAGCTCGAGGCCGGCGACGTCGGTCTCCATGATGACGTCGAGCAGCACGGCCGCGATGTCGGGATTGTCCCGCATCAGCGTGCGGCCTTCGGCCGCAGAGTAGGCCGACAGGATCTCCAGCGTTGCGCCGTTCAGATTGTAGTCGCTCAGCGCGAAACGGGTGCCCTCATGAACGGCGTGATCGTCGTCGATCACGGCGATCTTCCATTTCCGTACCGGCGAGTCCTCCGGGGGGCTCTCGGTGTCGTCGATCAGTTGGAGGACATCGTCCTGTTCGGCCATTGACTGGTTCCGTCGGCTGCTGCGTCAGTGATCGTGGGCTCGCCCTCGGCAGCCCCCATGGCAGCCCCCTTGGCGATCCTGGGCATGATAATGCGAAAAGTGGTGCCTTGTCCTACCCTTGACTCCAGCATCATGCGTCCACCGAGCTGCTGGGTGACGAGGTTATAGACGATGTGGAGGCCGAGGCCCGTACCACCTTCGTTGCGGCGGGTCGTAAAGAACGGGTCGAACGCCTGCCGCTGCACGTCCGGCGTCATGCCGGCCCCGTCGTCAGCGAAGATGATCTCGACATCGTCGGCGCCGCGCCCGCGCGCCGAGATCGTGATGTTGCCGGAGCGGCCGTCGGCGAAGGCATGATTGACGGCGTTGAGGAAAAGATTGGTTAAGATCTGCCCATAGGCGCCGGGATAGCCGTCGATCAGCAATCCCTCGGGCACGTCGACCGACAGTGCGATCGCCGCCTTCTTCAGCACCGGCCGCAGGCTCGCCACGATCTGGTCGGTCGCTTCACTCAAGGCAAACTGGCGGCGCTCGGCATGCGAGCGGTCGACCGCGACCTGCTTGAACGACTGGATCAGCTCGCCGGCGCGTTGCAGGTTCGCGACCAGCTGCTGCGATGCGTCACGTGAGGCGCGCACGAATTCGTCGAGCTTAGAGCGGCGCAGCGGCTCGGTCCGAAGGTCGCTCTCGAAGATCTCGCTGCGGCGGGCAAAGCTCGAGGCCACCGTCAGGCTGATGCCGATCGGGTTGTTGACCTCGTGGGCGACGCCGGCGACCAGGCCGCCGAGCGCGGCGAGACGTTCGGCATCGATCAGGTTCTGCTGCGCGGCGTTGAGCTCGAGCAGCGCGCTCTCGGCCTTCTCCTTGGCGGCGCGCAGCTCGTCCTCGGTCTTGCGCTTGGCGATCGCATTTTCGCGGAACACCTCGACGGCACGCGCCATGGCGCCGACCTCGTCCTTGGCCGTCGTGCCCTGTACCGGCCGGTCGAGATCGCCAGAGGTGATGTTGCGCATCGCGGCCATGATCTGCGCCAGCGGCAGCCGGATCGACAATGCGATCATCACGCCGGCGGACATGATGATGCCGAGGAAGATCACCGCGATCGACAGCACCCGGCGCGAGATCGACGTCAGCGTCTTGTCGAAGGTCCCCTGCGCCTTCTGCTCGCGCTGGCGCATCTTCACCGAGAGATCGTCGATCGCGCCGATCGCGTCGGCCTGGCTGGCGTCGATCGAGTTGCGCAGCAGGTCGGTGCGGTTGGTGAGCTGCTCGCTGAGCTGGCCGAGGCCGTCGCGCAGCTCGGCGGTCTTGACCTTGAGCCGGCCCAGCGCCATGCGCTGCAGATCGTTCTCGGCCAGATCGGTCATGACCGGGATCGTCTTCTCGATCGTATCGATGTTGCGGCGGGCTTCCTCGGCCGACGAGGAGGCCAGCGAGAGGTAGTAGGCGTTGGCGGCGACCAGCAGCGAGGTGAAGGCCTCGCGCGACTTGCCGAGCGCCGGCCAGATCAGCGCGTCGCGATGGCCGGTGGCGCCCTCGATGATCGAATACAGCCCGGCCATGTCCTTGGTCGGCGTCAGCACCTGCTCGTCATAGGTCTTGGAGATCTTGGTCTGCAAGGTGCGCAATTCGCCGAAGCCGTCGAGGAAGCGGCTGGTGGCGCGTTCGAGCTGCTCGACCGAGCCCGACAGCATCGGGTCGGTCGAGGCCCGGTTGGTCAAGGTGCCGAGCACGGCCTCGCGGAGCAGCAGGATTTCCGCGAACAGGTCCGGGCTCGGCTGGTTGATGTAGCGATGGATCAGGTTCTGCAGCCGGCTGGTCTCGCTTTCGAGCTTGGCCAGGATCTTGTCGGATTCCCGCACCTGGCGGACATCCTCCCAGGCCGAGCCGAGCACCTTCGAGCCGTTCCAGATCAGCACCGCGAGCACGATCACGACCGCCGAATTGAGCAGCGCGATCGAAAGGATGCGCCAGCGGATCGGCACCGCACGCAGCAACTGGACGATGCGGAAGCGGCCCTGTGGCCCGAAGGCCGCCCGCCGTCGCATCGTCCCGTCCTGTTGGGGTGCGTCCAAGATCCGGTCACTCCACGTTGCGGATGCGTTCGATCAGCGCTGCGATCGCCGGATCGCGTTCGGCCTTGGCATAGATGCCGGCCATCGCCGCCTCGAACGGCTTGCGGTCGAAGTCGGTCACGACCTTGACGCCCGCGAGCTCCGCCTGCTTGCGCGAGCGCTCCTCGAGCTCCCGCCACTTCTCGCGCATATAGATGCTGGAGCGTTGCGCCGCGTCACGGAAGATGACCTGCTCATCCGGCGAGAGGCTGGCCCAGGCCTTGCGCGACATGATCAGCACTTCGGGGCTCACGGTGTGCTGGGTCAAGATGTAGTAGCCGGCGTATTTGTAGTGGCCGGTGGTGACGAAGGACGGCCAGTTGTTCTCGGCGCCGTCGATCAGCCGGTTGGCAAGCCCGGTCAGCACCTGGCCGTAGGGCATCTCGACCGGCTGGGCGCCGAGCGCGCGGATCATGTCCGACATCTGTTCGGATTGCTGGACGCGCAGCCGCAGGCCCTTGAGGTCGTCCAGCGAACGCACCGGGCGGACGCTGTTATAGATCGAGCGGGCGCCGGAATCGTAGAAGGTCAGGCCGACGAAGCCGTGGGCCTCCAGACTGCCGAGGATCTCGTTGCCGATCGGCCCGTCCAGCACATGTTGCAGGTGCTCAAGCGATCGAAACAGGAACGGCATCGCCAGTACGTTCACGGAAGGCACCATGGTCCCGATCAGCGCCACATTGGTCCGGTTCAGATCGATGGCGCCGACCCGAGTCTGTTCCAGCGTCTCCTTTTCCTCGCCGAGCTGGCGGGAATGAAAGACCACGATGCGGTGCCGGCCGCCGGTGCGTTCCGCGATCAGGCGGTCCATGTAGTTCAGCGCCTGGACGGTCGGATAGTCCTCATTCTGGGTATCGGCGGTGCGGAATTCGCGTGCAAAAGCACTCACCGAGACCGCTGTGCACAACAGCGCGACGGCAAGCGTTATTGTCCGCGAAAGGCCGGCGCGGCGGTACACTGGCGACAATTCCCCTTGTGATTTGTGTCCAGGGCGGGAGCAAAAGGTTCAACGGTTTTTAGCAGAATGGCGATGGTTCGCCCATCGGCTAAACGTTAAATCGCGCTACAACCTGCGGTGTCGATTGAATCTGCGGTTGTAGCGCCGTATGACGGCGTGTTGGCATCGGGGAACGACTCGTCGTGAAGCTCGCCTTGAAGCGCGCCTTGAAGCTCTTGCATCTCGCTGTCGCGACCCTGCTGCTTGTGGTACCGGCGCAAGCGGCGACCGAGATCATGTGGTGGCACGCGATGTCGGGCGAACTCGGCAAGCAGCTCGAGAAGCTCGCTGCCGACTTCAACGCCTCGCAATCCGACTACCGGATCGTGCCGGCTTACAAGGGCAACTACACCGAGACCGTCACTGCGGCCATCTTCGCCTTCCGCTCGCGCAGCCAGCCGGCGATCGTTCAGGTCAACGAGATCGCCACCGCAACCATGATGGCGGCGCGCGGCGCGATCTATCCGGTGTTCGAGCTGATGCGCGATCAGTCGGAGGTGTTCGCACCACAGGCCTATTTGCCCGCGGTGGCCGGCTATTATGCCGACGTCGACGGCAACATGCTGTCGTTCCCGTTCAACGCCTCGACGCCGATCCTCTACTACAACAAGGATATGTTCCGCTCCGCCGGGCTCGATCCGAGCCAGCCGCCGAAGACCTGGGCCGAGCTCGGTACGATGGCGAAACGGCTGCGGGCGGCCGGCGCGATGTGCGGCGTCACCACGTCTTGGCCGTCCTGGATCAATGTCGAGAATTTCTCCGCCTTCCACAATTTGCCGATCGCGACCAGGTCCAACGGCTTTGCCGGGCTCGACGCGCAGCTGGTCTTCAACAACCCGATCGTGGTGCGTCATATCGCGCAGCTCGCGCAGTGGCAGACCGACAAGTCGTTCGACTATAGCGGCCGCGGGCAGGCGGCCGAGCCGCGCTTCCAAAAGGGCGAGTGCGGCATCTTCATCGGCTCGTCGGGTACCCGCGCCGATATCAAGGCCAATTCGAAATTCGAGGTCGGCTACGGCATGATGCCGTACGAGGCCGACGTGCAGGGCGCGCCGCAGAACTCGATCATCGGTGGCGCGACCTTGTGGGTGCTGCGCGACCGGCCGCGCGCCGAATATGCCGGCGTTGCGAAGTTCTTCGCCTATTTGTCGCGGCCGGAGGTGCAGGCCGCCTGGCACCAGAACACGGGCTATTTGCCGATCACCCGTGCCGCGTTCGATCTCACCCGCACGCAGGGCTTCTACGATCGCAATCCCGGCGCCTCGATCTCGATCGAGGAGGTCACGCTGAAGCCGCCGACCGACAAGTCCAGGGGGGTCCGTCTCGGCTCGTTCGTGCTGGTCCGCGACGTGATCGAGGAGGAGCTCGAACAGGTGTTCGCCGGCAAGCGCTCGGCACAGGCCGCGATGGACAACGCCGTCGAACGCGGCAACCGCCTGCTGCGCCAGTTCGAACGCGCCAATCCGGACCGGTGATGGGCGCCTCGAGGCGCTCAGCCGCTTCTCCGAGAGACTGCGAATATGTGACTCGCGATGGCGCAACATACTCGATGTCGTCCCGGCGAAGGCCGGGACCCATAACCACCGAAGGCCATTGTTGCGCGGCGCTGCGGCCACAACTTTTTCAACAACTCAACCCTGTGGTTATGGATCCCGGCTTTCGCCGGGACGACGAGAGGAGAGATTGTGCCGTGATTGCATCGTCTCAGAATGCCGGCTGAAAATGCATCTCCCACCCCTCACCACCTACGACAGCTACCGCGCTTGGCGCGGCGACGCGTCGCGCTGGCTGCCGGTTGCGCGCGATATTGCCGATGGCCACGGGCTATCATGGGGCACGCCGCATGTGTTCTCGACCGGCACCAACCTCGTTGTCGGGCTCGGCGATGACCTGATCCTGAAACTGTTCCCGCCGTTCCTGCGCCCGCAATTCGTCTCCGAACGCGGCGCGCTGGCGGAATTGCGCGGACGGCTCGGCATTCCGATCCCCGATCTGATCGCGGAGGGCGAGCGCGACGGCTGGCCCTATCTCGTCATCACGCGCCTTGCCGGCACGGTCGGTTCGGAGGTGTGGCCGTCGCTGTCGGAAGCCGAGCGGGAGCGGGTGCTCGGCGAGATCGGCGCCGTGATTGCCGAAGTGCAGCGGGTGCCGCCCGGCGGCCTGCCGGCGATCGGCCAACCCTGGGACGCCTTCATGCGCGGCCAGGTCGCGCAGTGCCGGGCACGGCACGAACGGCTCGGCCTGCCGGCGAAATTCCTCCGCTCACTCGATGATCTCCTCCGCGACGCCACCGAGTTGATCCCGATGCACGCGCCGCCGGTGATCCTGACCGGCGAGTACATTCCGGAGAATTTCCTGCTCGGGCGCCGGGCCGACGGCTGGCATGTCGCGGGCCTGTTCGACTTCGGCGACGTCCGCACCGGGTGGGGCGAGTACGATCTGCTCGGTCCGAGCGCCTTCATGGCCGCCGGGCATCCGCGCCTTGTGCGCAGCCTGTTCGACGGCTTCGGCATCCCGCAGAGCGAGGTGAATTTCACGCTGAAGCGCCGGCTGATGGCGCTGATGATGCTGCACTCGGCCAGCGATCCGCTCCGCCACATCTGCATCGCGGGCTGGCCGGACCAGGTGGATGATTTCGTGCAGTTGCAGGAACTGATCTGGCCGGGCTAGCTCTTGTCGTGGTGATATCGATCGCCGGCGATAAATCGAGCATCGCTCGGTCGATGCTCATTTATTGAGCAAATGGCCTTCCTTTGTATGCAACGAGGCGCGTGCAATTAGGCGCCTGACCAAGGTACCTTTAGCGCTTCTCTTCGTCTTTCCAGCGCATTAGCCGTTCATAAGCTTTCGTTAAGGGTTGGCACAATCCTTGCGAACTGAGTTCCAGGGCCCGGTTCCGGGCGTTGGAGCATCCCATGAAGCGTCGCGATTTCCTTAAATCGGTCTCTGGATTGGCAGCGGGGGCGCTGGCGCCGACCGCGCCCGCGATCTGGTCGCCGGCCAAGGCCGACGCGCGCTCCGAGACGCTGCTGATCGTTTCCGAAGGCGGCCCCAACAATCTCGATATCCACGGCATCGGCACCAACGTGCCCGGCTATGAGGTGTCGTGGAATTGCTACGACCGGCTGATCAGCCACGAGATGAAGAGCGGTCCTGGCGACGTGCCCTATTACGACCGCGACAAGTTCAAGCCCGAGCTCGCCGAGGATTTCAACATCGGCGACATGTCGGCGACCTTCAAGCTGCGCAAGAACGCCAAATTCCATGACGGTACGCCGGTCACGGCGAAGGACGTCAAATGGTCGCTCGACCGTGCCGTCAGCGTCGGCGGCTTCCCGACCTTCCAGATGAGCGCGGGCTCGCTGACCAAGCCCGAGCAGTTCGTCGTCGTCGACGACCACACGGTGCGCGTCGACTTCCTGAAAAAGGACCGACTGACGATCCCCGACCTCGCCGTGATCGTGCCCTGCGTCGTCAACTCGGAGCTCGTCAAGAAGAACGCCAGCGAGAAGGACCCCTGGGGTCTCGAATTCACCAAGCAGCAGACCGCGGGCTCCGGCGCCTACAAGGTGACCAAATGGACCGCCGGCACCGAAGTCGTCATGGAGCGCAATGACGACTGGGTCTCGGGTCCCCTGCCGAAGATCAGGCGCGTGATCTGGCGCATGGTGCCGCAGGCCGGCAACCGCCGTGCGCTGCTCGAGCGCGGCGATGCCGATATCTCCTACGAACTGCCGTTCAAGGATTTCCAGGAGATGAAGGCGAACGGCAAGCTCAACGTGGTCTCGCTGCCGTTCTCCAACGGCATCCAGTACATCGGCATGAATGTCACCAAGCCGCCGTTCGACAATCCCAAGGTGCGGCAGGCGATGGCCTATGCGATGCCGTACCAAAAAATCATGGACGCGGTGCTGTTCGGCCTCGCCAACCCGATGTTCGGCGCACCGAAGGACAAGCCGACCGAGGTCGCCTGGCCGCAGCCGACCAAGTATGTCACCGACATGGAGAAGGCCAAGGCGCTGCTCGCGGAAGCCGGCTACGCCAACGGTTTCGAGACCACGATCTCGTTCGACCTGAATTTTGCCGGGGTCAACGAGCCGCTCTGCGTGCTGGTGCAGGAGAGCCTCGCGCAGCTCGGCATCAAGACCACGATCAACAAGGTGCCCGGCGCCAACTGGCGCACTGAGCTCACCAAGAAGGAGATGCCGCTGTTCACCAACGTGTTCTCGGGCTGGCTCGATTACCCCGAGTACTTCTTCTACTGGTGCTATCACGGCAACAATTCGATCTTCAACACGATGAGCTACAAGTCGGGCGAGATGGACAAGCTCATCGACGGCGCGCGCATCGCGGCCGCCAATGGCGACACCGCGGCCTACGATGCCGACGTCAAGGGCTTCGTCGATCTCGCGTTTACCGACATCCCGCGCATCCCGCTCTACCAGCCGTTCGTCAACGTCGCGATGCAGAAGAACATCTCGGGCTACCAATACTGGTTCCACCGCCGGCTGGATTATCGCGCGATGGCGAAGGGGTGAGGCGGTGATGCTGCGCTCCCTCCGCAATACGCTCGCGTATGGATGTGAGGTGAGCACACCTCTCAGGCTCCCTCCCCCCTTGCGGGGGAGGGCATTCGCATATGGCAAAAGAACTTCGTCGTCCCGGACAAGCGCAGCGAAGCGGAGCGCAGATCCGGGACCCATAACCACAGGATTTAGTTTGACGAAGACTCGTGGTCACTCGCCCGCGCCGCAACCGCTCCCTTGGGTTATGGGTCCCGGCCTACGCCGGGACGACACCGAACGCTTCATAGACGATTGCCCTGCCCGCAAGGGGGGAGGGAGCCCTGCCAGTCCCGTTGTGGCTTTGCATGATGCCGTTGGGAGCGCCTCATGCTGACCCTGATCGGCAAGCGGCTGCTGTTCGCGATCCCGTCGCTGATCGGGGTCGTGATCGTGACGTTCCTGCTGACGCGCGCGCTGCCCGGCGATCCCGCGGCGTATTTCGCGGGGCCTGCCGCAACGAAGGAAGCGGTCGACCAGATCAGGAAGAAGCTCGGTTTCGACAAGCCGCTGATCGAGCAGTTCGTGCGCTACACCAATGATCTCGCCCATGGCGATCTCGGCACCTCGCTGACCACGGGCCAGCCGGTCGCCGCCGAGCTGCGCAGCCGCCTGCCGGCATCGGCCGAACTCACACTGCTCGGCCTCGTCGTCTCGATCGTGATCGCGATCCCGCTCGGCGTGCTGGCGGCGACGCGGCCGGGCTCGTGGATCGACCATCTCTGCCGCGTCACGACGACGGCCGGCGTGTCGCTGCCGGTGTTCTTCACCGGGCTCGTGCTGGTCTATGTGTTCTATTTCCGGCTCGGCTGGGCACCGGCGCCGCTCGGCCGGCTCGACGTGTTCTACAGCGCGCCGCCGACCGTCACCGGCTTCTATCTGATCGATACGCTGATCGCGCGCGACTTCGAGGCGTTTCGTTCGGCGTTCAGCCAATTGATCCTGCCGGCGGTGACGCTCGCGATCTTCTCGCTGGCGCCGATCGCGCGCATGACGCGCGCCTCGATGCTGGCGGTGCTGGCGTCGGATTTCGTCCGCACCGCGCGCGCCAGCGGCCTGTCGCCCGGCAAGGTGATCGTGACCTACGCGTTCCGCAACGCGATGCTGCCGGTCATCACCACGCTCAGCATGGTGTTCTCTTTCCTGCTCGGGGCCAACGTGCTGGTCGAGAAAGTGTTCGCCTGGCCCGGCATCGGCTCCTATGCGGTGGAGGCGCTGATCGCATCCGACTTCGCGCCCGTCCAGGGCTTCGTGCTGACCATGGCGGTGATGTACGTCGCTCTCAATCTGCTGATCGACATCCTCTACGGCGTGATCGATCCGCGCGTCAGGCTGGAAGGGTAGGAGGGGCACATGAGCACCGTTGCGCCGACCGTCGAACCCGCGGGTCCCGCCCGAACCTCCGGGCTTGCCGCAGTGTTCGAGCAGACCCGCTATGTGCTGAGCGAGAACAAGGTCACCGGCTTCGCCTTCGCGCTGCTGATCCTGATCCTGTTCGCTGCGTTGTTCGGGCCCTATGTGGTGCCGTATGATCCGCTCGCCTCGAACACTGCGGCGGCATTGAAGCCGCCGTCCGCGGCGCACTGGTTCGGCACCGACCAGCTCGGCCGCGACATCTTCAGCCGCGTCATCGTCGCAACGAGGCTCGACACCTTCATCGCGGTCGCTTCCGTCGTGCTGGTGTTCCTGATGGGCGGGCTCGCCGGCATCGCCGCCGGCTATTTCGGCGGCTGGACCGACCGCATCGTCGGCCGCATCGCCGACACCATCATGGCGTTTCCGCTGTTCGTGCTGGCGATGGGCATCGTCGCGGCGCTCGGCAACACCGTGCAGAACATCATCATCGCGACCGCGATCGTGAACTTCCCGCTCTATGCCCGCGTCGCACGCGCGGAAGCCAATGTCCGCCGCAACGCCGGCTTCGTGCAGGCGGCGCGGCTGTCCGGCAATGGCGAATACCGCATCCTGCTCGGGCACATCCTGCCCAACATCATGCCGATCATGATCGTGCAGATGTCGCTGACCATGGGCTATGCGATCCTCAACGCCGCGGGGCTCTCTTTCATCGGTCTCGGTGTCCGCCCGCCGACCGCGGAGTGGGGCATCATGGTCGCCGAGGGCGCGGGCTTCATGGTGTCCGGCGAATGGTGGATCGCGCTATTCCCGGGCCTGGCGCTGATGATCGCGGTGTTCTGCTTCAACCTGCTCGGCGACGGCCTGCGCGACATCGTCGACCCGCAGCGGAGGACGTGATGACTGTGTCGCCGCGGTGTCATGCTACCGTAACACTGCTTTGCATGGGGTTGTTTTCGATATTTTGTGGGAGGCGCGCATGACTGCGCAGCCACTGCTCGACGTCAGCGACCTGACCGTCGAGTTCACCACGCGTCGCGGCATCGTGAAAGCCGTGCAGCACGTCAACATCTCGGTCGGCAAGGGCGAGACCGTCGGCATCGTCGGCGAGTCCGGCTCCGGCAAGTCGGTGACATCTTACGCCGTGATGCGCATCCTCGATCGTGCGGGCCGGATCGCCGAGGGCTCGGTGATGTTCTCCGGCATCGACGTCAAGGCGGCGACCGAGAGCCAGATGCGCGATCTGCGCGGCCGCGAAGTCTCGATGATCTTCCAGAACCCGCGCGCCGCGCTCAATCCGATCCGCAAGGTCGGGCACCAGATCGAGGATGTGCTGCGCCAGCATGTGCAGCAGGCCCAGGTCACCGACCGCGGCGAGACCGCGATCGAGGCGCTGGAGCAAGTCAAGATCGCGCGGCCGCGCGAGCGTTATCACGCCTATCCGTTCGAACTGTCAGGCGGCATGTGCCAGCGCGTCGTCATCGCGCTGGCGCTGGCCTGTAACCCGCAGCTTCTGATCGCCGACGAGCCGACCACCGGCCTCGACGTCACCACCCAGAAGGCGGTGATGGATCTGATCGTCGAGCTGACGAGGCGCCGGTCGATGTCGACGATCCTGATCACCCACGATCTTGGCCTCGCCGCCGCCTATTGCGACCGCGTCGTGGTGATGGAGAAGGGCCGTGTGGTCGAGACCGCAAAGTCGGCCGACATCTTCGCCGCGCCCCAGCACGATTATACGAAGAAGCTGATGCGCGCGACGCCGCGGCTCGGCGTGTCGCTGAGGGATTTGTTGCCTGAAGAGGAAGCGACTGCTTTCGCCTCTCCCCGCGTGCGGGGAGAGGCCGACGCGCGCAGCGCGGCGGGTGAGGGGGACTCTCCACAAGCTGTGCTCGCGGAGAGCCCCCCTCACCCCAACCCTTTCCCCGCACGCGGGGAGAGGGAGCAGGTGCAGCCCCTCCTGTCCGTCGAAAAGCTCGTCAAGGAATACCCTCGCCAGGGCGCGGGCTCGGTGCTGACAAAACTGTTCGGCCGCAAGCCGCCGGTCGAGGAAGACGTATTCCGCGCCGTCGACGGCATCAGTTTCGAGGTCGGCCATGGCGAGAGCGTCGGGCTGGTCGGCGAGTCCGGCTGCGGCAAGTCGACGACCTCGATGATGGTGATGCGGCTATTGGACCAGACCTCCGGCCGCATCATGTTCGACGGCGAGGACATCGGCGGCATCGTGCCGCAATCCTTCGCGCGGCTGCCGCGGCGCAGCCAGATCCAGATGGTGTTCCAGGATCCGACCGACAGCCTCAATCCGCGCTTCACCGCGGCGCGCGCGATCGCGGACCCGATCATGCAGCTCGGCGACGTCAGGGGGCGCGCCGCGCTGCGCGACCGCTGCGAGGAACTGGCACGGCTGGTCGGCCTGCCGGTCAATCTGCTGGATCGCTTTCCGCATCAGCTGTCCGGCGGCCAGAAGGCCCGCGTCGGCATCGCACGCGCCATCGCGCTGCACCCGAAGCTCGTGATCCTCGACGAGCCGACCGCGGCGCTCGATGTGTCCGTGCAGGCCGTCGTGCTCAATCTGCTGCAGGACCTCAAGCAGTCGATGGGCATGAGCTATCTGTTCGTGTCGCACGATCTCAACGTGGTGCGCCTGCTGTGCGATCGCGTCATCGTGATGCGGGCCGGCCGCATCGTCGAGCAGGGCACGTCAGAAGCCGTCTTGGGCAATCCGCAGGATGCCTATACAAGGGAACTGCTGACGGCGATCCCGCATCCGCCGTTGCCGGTTGCTTGAAGACTCACTGGGAGCGAAATGGCCGATCACCTCGACGACTACGTGAATGCTGCCGCCCGCGCGCTGGAGCTGCCGCTGGAAGATGCCTGGCGTCCCGCGGTGCGCGCCAATCTTGAGGTCGCGCTGCGGCTGGCGAAACTGGTCGATGACTTCCCGCTGCCCGATGACGCCGCATCGGCTGCGATCTATTCGGTCTGAGATCGCGATGTCCGACATTCCTGCTCTCCTGTCGGCCGCCGAAATCGCGCAGGCCGTCTCACACCGCAAGATGACGGCCTTCGCCGCGACCGAGGCGGCGCTCGCGCGCATTGCGCAGCACGACAAGGTCCTCAACGCCTTCACCGACGTCACCGCCGATCGCGCGCGCGCCAAAGCCAGGGCCATCGACGCCGCGATCGCGGCGGGTCAGCCGGCCGGCCCGCTCGCCGGCGTACCGTTCGCGGTGAAGAATTTGTTTGACGTGCAGGGCCTCTCGACCCGCGCCGGCTCGAAGATCAATCGCGACCTGCCGGCCTCGCCGCGCGATGCCACGCTGATCGAGCGGATGGAAGCCGCCGGCGCCGTGCTGGTCGGCGCGCTCAACATGGGCGAGTACGCCTACGACTTCACCGGCGAGAATGCGCATGACGGTCCGTCGCGCAATCCGCACGATCCGGCGCGGATGGCCGGCGGCTCCTCGGGCGGCTCCGGCAGTTCCGTCGGCGGTGCGCTGGTGCCGATCGCGCTCGGCTCCGATACCAACGGCTCGATCCGGGTGCCGTCATCGTTCTGCGGCATCTTCGGCCTGAAGCCGACCTACGGCCGGCTGTCGCGCGCGCGATCGTTTCCGTTCGTCGCAAGCCTCGATCATCTCGGCCCGTTTGCGCGCAGTGTGACGGATCTCGCCCTCGCCTACGACGTCATGCAGGGGCCCGAAACTGATGATCCCGCCTGCGTCGCGCGACCGCTCGAGCCCACGATGCCGCTGCTGGCCGAAGGAATCGGCGGGCTGCGGGTCGCGATCGCCGGCGGCTATTTCCAGCAGAATCTGTTGCCGGAGGCGGTCGAGGCGGTCGCGCGCATCGCAAAGGCACTCGGCGCGACGCAGGTCGTGGAGGTGCCGGAAGCGGCGCGTGCCCGTGCCGCGGCCTTCATCATCACCACGACCGAGGGCGCCGCGCTGCATCTCGACAGGCTGCGCACCCGTCCGAACGATTTCGATCCGGCAGTGCGCGATCGCCTGTTCTCGGGCGCGATGATCCCGGCCGTCCATGTCGACAAGGCGCAGAAATTCCGCCGCTGGTATCGCGCCAGGGTGCTGGAGCTGTTCCAGTCGGTCGACGTGATCCTGGCGCCGGCAACGCCGTGCATCGCGCCGAAGATCGGTCAGGCCAACTTCACGCTCGATGGGGTCGAGCTTCCGGTGCGTCCCAATATCGGAATCCATACCCAGCCGATCTCCTTCATCGGCCTGCCGGTGGTCGCCGTGCCGGTGCCGCTTGAACCGATGCCGATCGGCGTTCAGATTATTGCCGCGCCCTGGCGCGAGGACATCGCGCTGCGGGTCGCCTACGCGCTGGAACAGATGGGCGTTGCGAACGCGCCTGCGCCGAGAGGACTTTGACTATGGACATCGATCTTCCCGACGTGGTCGCCGAGGTCACCGCGCAGTTCCAGCGCTACGAAACGGCGCTGGTGTCGAACGATGTCGCGGTGCTCGGCGAACTGTTCCGCAACGACAGCCGCACGCTGCGCTATGGCATCGGCGAGAACCTTTACGGCTACGGCGAGATCGCGGCGTTCCGCGCCGGGCGGCCGGCGGCCGGGCTGATGCGCAGGATCGACCGCACCGTGATCACGACCTATGGCCGCGACACCGCGATCGCCTCGACGCTGTTCTATCGGGACAGCGCTCCGGGCAGGGTGGGACGGCAGATGCAGACGTGGATTCGCTTCCCCGAGGGCTGGAGAATCGTCGCGGCCCATGTCAGCGTCATCGACGAGCCCAAAGGCGTTTGAACAAGAGCGCTTGAACCATGAGCCTGGACGATCTTCCGACCCGCGCGCCGCAGCCGACTGAATCCGAGCCGGTCGTGCCGCGCGTCGATCGCCCGTCGTCGCTGGTCGACAAGGTCACGCGCGCCGAAGAGCTGCGCCTGCAACTCGCCGACGAGATCGTGCGCGGCACGCTGCCGCCGGGGGCCGGACTCGACGAGACCGACCTTGCGCGCCGCTTCAACGTCTCGCGGACGCCGGTGCGCGAGGCGCTGCGGCAGCTGGCCGCCAGCGGCCTGATCGACGCCCGTGCGCATCGCGGCGCGGTGGTGGCGCGGCCCTCGCTGGAGCGGCTCACCGGCATGTTCGAGGCGATGGCCGAGCTGGAGGCGATGTGCGCCGGCCTTGCCGCGGAACGCATGACGCCGGCGGAGCGTCACGCGCTGGAGGCGATCCACGAGGAGCTGCGGGTGCTGAGCTACACCGGCAATCCCGAGCGCTTCCACGAGGTCAATGAGCGCTTTCACAATGCGATCTATACCGGCTCGCAGAACGCCTATATCGCCGAGATCACCTTGGCGACGCGGGTGCGGGTGCAGCCGTTCCGCCGCGCCCAGTTCCGTAACCTCGGGCGCCTTGCAAAATCCCACGCCGAACATGATCGCGTCGTGGTCGCCATCATGCGCGGCGACAAGCCGGGCGCTGCGGCTGCGATGCGCGCCCATATCGAGCAGGTGCGCGGGGAATATGAGACCTACGCGGTGTCGGTGTAGCTCTCACCGTCATTCCGGGGCGCGCGAAGCGCGAGCCCGGAATCCATTCATCGGCATCTGACGTAGATGATTGGTTGCGGGCCGCTTCCGGCAACGGTCGCTGAGGCGAAATGGATTCCGGGCTCGCGCCAAGAGGCGCGCCCCGGAATGGCGGAAGGGGCGGCTAACCTTTCGCCTTCTCCGCCATGAACGCCCGCCAGCCGCCAAAGGCCGAAATATCTTTCGCGCCATGAATCGCGGCCGGCTCGACGATGAAGCCTTTGGCCTGCCGCCCGTCGGCAAGCCGGATCGTGCCGATCGACAGCGGCGGCGGGATCGCGGCAACGAATCTTCCGAACGCGGCAGGTGACATCGCCCAGAGCTCGAGCTTGATCGCATGACCCGCACCCGTCTCGATGCGCAGCATGCCGGGCTTCGGCGGCGTGGTGTCGAGCGCATAGAGCTTGTAGTCCGTTGCGGTGGCGGTCTCCTCCAGCAGGCGCGCATCGAGCGCGGTCAATTCGTGGTTCAGCGCCATGCCGGAGAGATGCGCGCCGACCACCGCGATGGTGATCTCGTTGGATGTCGCTTGCGCCGGCACTTGAGCGAGCGCGGGCTGCGGCAGCGATTTTGCGCCAAGGCCAAGTCCGGTGTCGGCATGGAATACCCGGCCGATGCCGGCAAGCTCGGCGTCGCGGCCGGCAGGTGCCAGCAGCGTGATGCCGAATGGCGCACCGTCGGGCCGTATCGCCGCCGGCAGCGCCAGGCCGCAGAGATCTAGCAGGTTGACGAAATTGGTGTAGGTGCCGAGCCGCGAGTTGAGCTCGATCGGCTTGGCCAGCACGTCGGCGGTGGAATAGACCGTCGGCGCCGTCGGCAGCACGATCGCGTCGAGTTGCGCGAAGCTGCGCTCGGCAACGCGGCGCAGCGCTTGCAGGCGATAGAGCGCGGAGAAAGTATCGGCCGCGGTCGGCCGCGCGCCGCCGATGGTGATCTCGCGCGTCACGGGATGGATCGCGTCGGGTGACGATGCCAGGAGGTCGCGGATCACGAGATAGCGCTCGGCGACCCACGGGCCCTCGTAGAGCAGCCGCGCGGTCTCGTAGAACGGCTCGAGGTCGAATTCGACGAGATCGGCGCCAAGCACCTGCCAGCGCTGCAATGCCTTGCCATAGGCCGTCTCGGCCTCGCGATCACCGAAGAAGATCAACTGACCCGACTTGGGAATGCCGAGCTTCAGCCTGGAGGGAAACGCTGCGAGGGCGGCCAGCGGCCGGTCGCGCGAGAACGGATCAGCGTCGTCGGGACCTGCCATCACGGCAAGCGCGGCCAGCGCGTCGTCGACGGTGAGCGAGAACACCGAGATGCAGTCGAGCGTGCGGCAGGCCGGCACCAGCCCGGTATTCGGGATCAGCCCGAGGCTCGGCTTGAGCCCGACGACGTTGTTGAGCATGGCCGGCACCCGGCCGCTGCCCGCGGTGTCGGTGCCGAGCGACAGCGGCACCAGGCCCGCGGATACCGCGACCGCGGAGCCCGAGCTCGATCCACCCGGCACGAGATCGTCGCGAACTGGATTTTTGGGAATGCCGTAGGGCGAGCGCACGCCGACCAGGCCGGTGGCGAACTGGTCGAGGTTGGTCTTGCCGATGATGATGGCGCCTGCCGCGCGCAGTCTTGCGACTGCGGTCGCGTCGTGCGCTGGCGTGTACGCGAAGGCCGGGCAGGCGGCGGTGGTCGGCAAGCCCGCGACGTCGATATTGTCCTTCACGGCGACCGGCACGCCATAGAGCGGCAGCGTCGGATCGGCGAGCTGCGCGGCCTCGGCGAGTGCCTCCTGCTCGTCGCGCAGGCTGATGAAGATGGCGGGATCGTTGTGTTCGCGGATGCGCTGGTAGCTGCGCGCCACGGTTTGCGCCGGCGTCATGGTCCTGGTGCGGTGTGCGGCAACGATCGCGGCGACAGTTTCAGTCACGTGGTTGGCCTCGTCTTTGGGAGCGGTGGCCTTCGGAAGGTCGCCGCGAAGGAATTGCCGCCTGATCGAAGCAAGCAATGTGCCATTGTGTACAATTAACCTGCGCCAGATGCGCGACAGATTATTACACAATATCAGCTGCTTGGAATGGCCACCGCGCGCTGAGGCGAGCTTGCTTGAAAGCGCATTCGCCTATTTTTCAGGCAGGCGTGGCTGAGCAGAAATCCGATCGATGGATCAGGTGAAGCAAGCAAGGATCCGTAGCAATTGCTCGCGGTTTGCCTTGCCGATCTTCTCGGCGACATGCCGCTCGTGTTCGGCGGCGAGCCGCTTGAACTGCGCCAGCGCCGCCTTGCCGCGCGTGGTCAAATGCAGCGCATGGGAACGGCGGTCGATGGTGGAAGGGATGCGGCTGACGAAGTCGCGCTCTTCCAGGCTGTCGAGCAGATGCACCAGCCGCGCGCGCTCGATCCCGAGCCGCTTGGCGACCGCCATCTGGCTCAGGCCTGGATTGGCCCCGATCACGGTCATGACCGAGTATTGGGTCGGACGGATATCGACCGTTGCCAGTGTCTTGATGAAGTCCTGGAAGATCCAGAGCTGGAAGCGACGCACCGCATAGCCGGCGTGGCCGACCAGCGCGTCGAGGCCGATATCATCGCCGGCGTCGCCACTGTGCGCCCGGCCACTCGCCGGGCGCGCGCGACGGATTGCCGCTCTCGTTCCTGCGGCCTTGCGCGATGTCTTTTGCGGGCTTGCCATGGCCGCAAGGCTAGCGTGCTTGAGGCGAGAGGGAAAGATTGTTGTTGACGACAACAATTGATGTCCGCAACATTATCGCCAAAGAGCCCGGCGGGGGCGCGGCGCAGCACGTTGTTGCGGCGCGATCCCGACAAGACACGGGCGAGGAGGAAACCATGACGGCCGTCAGCGGAGACAATCCGAACAGCCTGTTCGCGACGCCTGCCATCGTGGCGGATCGACGTGGCGACGGCAGCATCCTGGTTCGATCTACGACGCCCTTGCAGGAAAGCGCCCGCTGCATCGGCGACTGGCTGGAGCACTGGGCACGGCAGGCGCCGGATCGCATCTTCCTCGGCGAACGCGCCAGCGTCGAAACGCCCTGGAGCACCGTCAGCTATCGCGATGCGCTCGGCATCGTGCGTCAGGCCGCATCATGGGTCCTGTCACAGGGGCTGAGCGCGGAACGGCCGCTGGTCATCCTCTCCGACAACGGCATCGATCACGCATTGTTTGCGCTCTCCGCCCAGCATGTCGGCGTGCCATCGGCGGCGATCTCGCCGGCCTATTCATTGATGTCCCGGGATTTCGACAAGCTGAAGAGCACGATCGAGCTGCTCGATCCCGGTGCGATCTATGTCGCGAGCACAAAGCCGTTCGCCGCGGCGCTTGCCGCGATCAAGCCGCTGCATCGCGCCGTCATCGTCAGCGGCAATCCCGAGGACGCCGACGCGCTGGCATTCCCAGCCATCGCGGCGACGCCGGAGTCGCCGGATGTGGCTAAAGCCTTTGCCGCAGTGACGCCGGACACGATCGCAAAGTTCCTGTTCACTTCAGGCTCGACCGGCACGCCGAAGGCCGTGATCAACACCCAGCGCATGCTGACCTCGAGCCAGCAAGCCAAGGCGCAGACCTGGACGTTCCTGGAGCAGCCGGGCGCCGAACTCGTCATCCTGGATTGGCTGCCCTGGAGCCACACCTTCGGCGCCAACCACAATTTCAACCTGGTGCTGCGCAACGGCGGCACGCTTTATATCGACGGCGGCAAGCCGGCGCCCGGCCTGTTTGCGACGTCGCTCGCCAACCTGCGCAGCGTGGTGCCGACGGTCTATTTCAACGTGCCGCGCGGCTTCGACATGCTGATCGCGGCGCTGCGTACCGACGACGAATTGCGCCGCAAGTTCTTCGAGGGTGCGAAATTCGCCTTCTATGCCGGTGCGGCACTGCCGCAGAATCTGTGGGACGCGCTGGAGGAACTGTCGTTGCAGGCGGTCGGCCATAGGCTGCCGATGGTGTCGGCCTGGGGTTCGACCGAGACCTCGCCACTGGCGACCGACTGCCACTTCCTCGCCAAGCGCTCCGGCAATATCGGCGTGCCGATTCCCGGTACCGAGCTGAAGCTTGTGCCCTCGGGTGACAAGCTCGAGGTTCGCGTGCGCGGCCCCAATGTCACGCCGGGCTATTGGAAGGCGCCCGATCTGACCGCAGCGGCCTTTGATGATGAGGGATTCTACAAGATCGGCGACGCCGTCACCTTCGCCGATCCCGAGTGGCCCGATCTCGGCCTGTTCTTCGACGGCCGCGTGGCGGAGGATTTCAAGCTCAATTCCGGTACCTGGGTCAGCGTCGGCACTCTGCGCGTCGCCGGCATCGCGGCGCTGGCGCCGCTCGCGCAGGACATTGTCGTCACCGGCCATGGCCGCGACCACGTTCGCTTCCTGGTGTTTCCGAATCTTGCCGCCTGCCGCTCGCTGGCCGGACTGCCCGAGAGCGCCGACACGCGGGAGGCGATCGGCCATCCGTCGGTTCGCGCCGCGATCGGGCAGGGACTGGCGCGGCTGAAGGCGCAAGGCGGCCATTCCTCCGGCCACGCCACCCGCGCGCTTCTGCTGGCCGAGCCAGCCTCGGTCGACGGCGGCGAGATCACCGACAAGGGCTACATCAACCAGCGCGCCGTGCTGACGCGCCGCGCTGCGGCGGTCGCGGTGCTGGAGGACGACGGGTCGTCCGAGCCGGTGGGCTGCGCGGGGTGAGATTGCGGTAGAAAAGGCGGATGTAAGGAAGGCACCAGCGGAAGGGTTCCCTCCCCCGCAAGGAGGGAGGGAGCCTGGGCAGTGTGCTCACCTGACCCAAAGGCGACGTTACAAGTCTCGGCATGAGACCTGACGTCGCATGCGCTCGCGTTTTTAGTTGCCATAGCAACTAAGCTGTGCGAGTTTCCGCACCCAGAGAGACAGGGCCGGTTAACGGCCTCGCATTTGGGAGGATCATGTTGCGCAGCAGCGCGCGAGCACCACGTTTGAAAGGGCTGACGAATACCGCGGTGGCGCAGGGCGCCGGCCGTGGTCCGGCTGCGCCATCAGCTCGTGCTTTGCCCGGTCACGGCGCCGAGATTCTCGTGCAGCCGGCGCAGCAGGTCGATCAGCACCTCGCGCTCATCCTTTCTCAGGCACGACAGCAGCCGCCGCTCGCGCTCCAGCGCCGCGACGATCACCTTGTCGTGGATGGCGCGGCCGCGCGCGGTCAGCGTGATCGAATGGGTGCGGCCGTCGTCCGGCGCGGTGCGGATGGTCAACAGCCCGCGCTTCTGCAGCGCTGCGAGGTTGCGGCTGACCGGGCCCTTGTCGAAGCCGATCACCTGGCAGATCCGCGAGGCCGGAATCCCCGGCTCGATCGCCAACTGCGAGATGATCCGCCACTCGGTGACGTTGACCCCGAAATTCTTCTGGTAAAATGCGGTGGCGCTGTTCGACAGCTTGTTGCCGATGAAAGTGATGAACGCCGGCACATAGCGATTGAGGTCCAGCAGCGGGCCATCGATGGCGTCTGCGGGATCGGCCGGTCTTGGCCGGCGGGGCTTTCGGGGGAGGGGCTGGCTGCTCATTTCTCAAATCATCGCTGCGAAACCGCTCGGGAGCAAGTGACATGCGGCCCGTGTTGACAAGATCAAACCTCGGGAGGTCCCGATGACTGCAACAGACGATGCGTCCGTCCCGCATCTGGACGTCGATCCGTTCGCGCTCGATTTCTTCGCCGATCCGTTCCCGACCCATCAGCGGCTGCGCGAGGCCGGACCGGTGGTTTATCTGGACAAGTGGAATGTCTATGGCGTGGCGCGCTACGCGGAGGTGTACGCCGTCCTGAACGATCCCGCCACGTTCTGCTCCAGCCGCGGCGTCGGTCTCAGTGACTTTTCCAAGGAAAAGCCGTGGCGGCCGCCGAGCCTGATCCTGGAGGCCGATCCGCCAGCCCACACCCGAACCCGCAATGTGCTGAGCTCGGTGCTGTCTGCGACCGTGATGAAGCAGCTTCGTGGGCGATTTGCCGAGGCCGCGGAGGCTCGCGTCGATGCGCTGCTGGAGAAGCGCCGGTTCGACGCGATCGCGGACCTTGCGGAAGCCTATCCGTTGTCGATCTTCCCGGATGCGCTCGGTCTTAAGCCGGAGGGCCGCGAGCATCTGCTGCCTTATGCCAGCCTGGTGTTCAACGCCTTCGGTCCGCCGAACCAGCTCCGCGAGGAGGCGATCCAGCGCTCGGCGCCGCATCAGGCCTATGTCGCCGAGCAGTGCCAGCGCGACAATCTGACCCCGGGCGGCATCGGCGCCTGCATCCATGCCCACGTCGATAGTGGCGCCATTACCGCGACCGAGGCGCCCCTGCTGGTGCGCTCGCTGCTGTCGGCCGGCCTCGACACCACCGTCAACGGCATCGGCGCCGCCGTCTATTGTCTGGCGCGCTTTCCCGACCAGTTCGAGAAGCTGCGCGGTGATCCAACGCTGGCGCGCAATGCGTTCGAGGAAGCCGTGCGGTTCGAAAGTCCGGTCCAGACCTTCTTCCGCACCACCACCCGGGATATCGAGCTCAGCGGCGTCAATATCCCCGAGGGCGAGAAGGTGCTGATGTTCCTCGCCGCGGCCAACCGTGATCCGCGCCGTTGGGACGAACCCGACAGTTACAACATCACGCGCCGCACCTCGGGCCATGTCGGTTACGGCTCAGGCATCCACATGTGCGTCGGCCAACTCGTCGCCCGTCTCGAAGGCGAGGTGATGATGGCGGCATTGGCGCGCCGTGTTGCCAGGATCGAAATCACGGGCGAGCCGAAGCGCCTGTTCAACAACACGCTACGCGGGCTCGAGACGCTGCCGGTCGAGATCACGCCGGCCTGATGCCGGCTGCGGAACAACGCCAGGGAGGGGACAGGATGAGGGGCTTTAGGATTGGGCGATTTGGGATTGGATTTACGCTGGCATTGGCCTGCGCCGCGGGCAGCGCACGCGCGGAAATATCAGACAATGTCGTGCGGGTCGGCGTGCTGAACGATATTTCCGGCATCTTCCAGGACACCAACGGCATGGGCTCGGTGGAAGCCGCGCGGATGGCGGCGGAGGATTTCAACGGCGGCGGCAAGGGCATCAAGGTCGAGATCGTCTATGCCGATCACCAGAACAAGGCCGACGTCGGATCCGCGATCGCGCGCAAATGGCTCGATGTCGAGGGCGTCGATGCCATCGTCGACGTGCCGAACTCGGCCGTCGGGCTCGCCATCAACACCATCCTGCGCGACAGCAGGATGACGTTCCTGGCGTCGTCGACCGCGAGTTCCGATCTCACCGGCAAGGCCTGCTCACCCAACACCATCCAATGGGTCAACGACGCCTGGGCAACCGGCAACACCACGGCGGCCGCGATGATGCAGCGTGGCGGCAAGGACTGGTATTTTGTCACGGTCGACTATGCGCTGGGCAAGGGCATTGAGGCCGAGGCGACGAATTACATCGAGAAGCACGGCGGCAAGGTGCTGGGATCGAGCAAGCATCCGCTCGGAACCTCGGACTTCGCATCCTTCCTGTTGCAGGCGCAGGGTTCGAAAGCAAAGGTAATCGGCCTCGCCAATGCCGGCGGCGACACCATCAATGCGGTGAAGCAGGCGGCCGAGTTCGGCATCCAGCAGGGCGGCCAGACCATGGTGGCGTTCCTGCTGTTCGTGAACGACGTCCACGGCATGGGTCTGAAGGTCGCGCAGGGCCTGCAGCTACTGGAGGCGTTTTACTGGGACATGAACGACGACACCCGCGCATTCGCCAAACGCTTCGCCGCGCGTCCCGGCATGAACGGCAAGATGCCGAGCGGCAACCAGGCCGGCGTCTATGCTTCGACGCTAGCGTATCTCAATGCGGTCGCCGCCACCGGCAGCGACGATGCCAAGGTCGTGGTGCCGCAGATGAAGACCTTCAAGGGCAAGGACAAATTGTTCGGCGACACCACGATCCGCCAGGACGGTCGCGTCATCCACCCGATGTATCTGTTCGAGGTGAAGAAACCGGAGGAGTCGAAATACCCCTACGACTATTACAGACTGATCGCGACCATCCCGGCCGAGCAGGCGTTCCGGCCGCTGGCCGATGGCGGCTGCCCGCTGGTGAAGTGAGACGTTCGCCGCGAGTCTCGCCGCGCATGCTGAACCGCCTGTTCGCGCGCGAAGGCTCGACGCCGATCCGCTGGCTGTGGCAGCAGCGCCTCGCCGGCGCCTATCAGGCGCTGGCCGAACGGCGGTTCGGCGGCGTCACCGATGTCGCGCCGAGCTTCGGCTTCAGCGATGTCTCGCATTTCAGCCGCGCCTTGAAGGCCGCGTTCGGCCGCTCACCGCATCAGGTGATGGGGTGACGCGGCCTCCCGTCATGGCGCGCAGACGAAACTCGCCGCTTCAGTAACCGGTCCCGTCTTGTAATGCGGCCATGCCGGCCAGCGGCACAAGGGCAGCGAGCGGAGGGTGTCGAAGGCGGGCGCTTCCGTTGTCTGCTCGCGCACCTCGAGATCGCCGGGCGCTTTGCCGTTCTCGACCCAGTCGACCAGCACGGCCAGCATGTCGATATTGGCGGGCGCGCCGGAGCCGACATGGTCGACGCCGGGGGCAGTGTAGAGCCTGGCGAATTCCGCGACCTTGTCCTTGCCGAGCGTCTTCTCGATAGTCTCGAAGTAGCGGATGCCGGCATAGGGGCTTTGCGCGTAGTCGGCCATGTGTTCGAGAATCACGAGCTTGCCGCCACGCGCATGGAAGCGGCTGAGATCCGGATCGGTGGAATCCATCAGCGCGGACACTTCAAGCACGCGTGCCTTGTGATCTTCGGGGCGATAGGTCGTGACGTCGAGTTTCGGATCGCGTGCGAAGACATATTGAATGCCGCCGGCACCGTAGATCCAGGCGATGCCGTTGGTCGGAGCGGGCGGCTGCGCCGGCGCAGTGGTGCCGAGCCACCAGGCCTTCCAGCCGCCGGTCGGGCCGAACGCCGGCGTGTCCTCGCCCGACACGCCCCAGCCCGGATAGTCGTCGAGGCCGTTGGCGAGCGGAAACGGGAATTTGTACGGCGAATGCAGCGTCTCGATCGCGGCGATTTGCTTCTCGGTCAGGCAGTCGTCGCCGCTCTGGCCCGCAGTGCAGGCCAGCGTGGCCGGCTTGAACGCGGCCTTGCAGCCGACGGGATCCTGCACCAAGGCGTCGTCCGAGCCGTCCTGTTTGTCGCAGGCCTTGAGCACCGCCTCGGCCACGAGCTTGACCTGCGCCGGCCGGATCCAGCCGTCGCCCATCGTCACGAGGCCGGAGCGGGTGCCGGCATGTTGCAGTCCGACCCAGTTGATCACGGGCACGCGCGCGAAGATGCCGTCGAAATCGTCCGGGTAACGCTGCGCCATGGTCAGCGCCTCGCGCCCGCCCTCGGACGATCCCATGAAATACGTCTTCGCCGGCGGCTTGCCGTAGGCGCGCACCGTCAGCGCCCGCGCGGCGTCGCGCACCTTCTTGTAGGCCTTGTGCGAGAAATTCTCGAACGCCTCGTCGTTGAGCGCGAACAGCTGCGGCGGCTCGCCGGGCTTCTGCTCGTGGCCGGAGTCGGTGCCGGCCGTGACGAAGCCGAGCGCCAGCGGCGATGCCTTGTCGAACGGATAGGCTGGCGGCAGGCCGAGGCCCGATATCAGCACGCCGTTGAAGCCGCCGCCGCCATATTGCAGCGCGCGGCCGTTCCACTCGACGGGCAGATTCACCTCGAATTTGATCGGCGGGGCCTTGGGATCGACAGAATCAATATGCCCGAGCAGCTTGCAGAAGGCGGGATTGGCCGGGACGATGCGGCCGGCCGGTGTCGGCGCCTTGTCGGAGACCGAGAGCTGTGTCGGCGCCTGCAGCGTGGCGGTGTCGATCCTGACGGCACCGTCGGCTGGACCGGCAAGGCTGCTGCAGGTCGCCGCGGGATCGCCGGTCATCTGCGCCGCGGACGCGACTGAGCCGCATGACGTCAGCGTGACCAGCGAAGCCGCAAGCGCCCATACGCGCGCATCGATCCGCATCGTTTCCTCCCAGGGCATTATTGTTGCTGCGGCAAGTATTTCATGCGCGGCCCTGGCGCACAAGCCGCGCCGAGCATTGCGCGAGCGGAGCACGTCTACTGCGCGACCTTGCTGCTGCCCTGCGTGATCAGTCGTGCGGCGCGCTGGTTGCGGGCGTGGACCCAGAGCCAGCTCAGCGCGACGCTGAGGCGGTTGCGCAGGCCGATCAGGAAGTAGATGTGGGCGATGCCCCAGATCCACCACGCGAGCGCGCCGCGCAGCTTGAACTTGCCGAAATCGATCACCGCCAGCCGCTTGCCGATCTGCGCGAGGCTGCCGGCGTGCTTGTACTGGAACGGCGGCAAGGTCTCGCCCTTGAGCCGCGCCTTGATCAGGGCGGCGGCGTAGCGTCCTTCCTGCTTGGCGGCCGGCGCGATGCCGGGCACCGGATTGCCGTCCGGTCCCTTGATGGTGACGGTGTCGCCGACGGCGAAGATGTCGGGATGACCCGGCACGGTGAGATCAGGCTCGACCTGGAGCCGGTGCGCGCGGTCCGCGGGCGCGTTCAGCCATTCGGCGGCGCGCGAGGCGCGGACGCCGGCGGCCCACACGATGGTGCGTGCCGCGAGCTTGTTGCCGCCATAGATCACGCCGTCGGCCGCGCATTCGGTGACCGCTTCGCCGAGCACCACCTCGACGCCGAGGCTCTCCAGCGCGCGCTGAGCATAGGCGGAGAGATCGTCGGGGAAGCCGGCCAGCACACGCGGTCCGGCCTCGATCAGCACCACGCGCGCCATGCGGGTGTCGATGTGGCGGAAGTCGCGCGGCAGCGTGTCCTTGGCGAGGTCGGCGATGGTGCCGGCCATCTCGACACCGGTCGGGCCGGCGCCGACCACGACAAAGGTCAGCAGCGCGGCGCGCGCGTCCGGATCGGTCTCGCGCTCGGCGCGCTCGAACGCGACCAGGATGCGCCGCCTGAGCGTGGTGGCGTCCTCCAGCGTCTTCAGGCCGGGCGCGAATGGCTCCCATTCGTCATGGCCGAAATAGGCATGCCGCGCGCCTGTAGCGAGGATCAGCGTGTCATAGGGAATGCTGCCGCCGTCGTCGAGCTGCACTTGTTTCGCGGCCGCGTCGACGCCGCAGACATTGGCGAACAGCGTCCTCACTTCGGGGCGATCGCGCAGCAGATAGCGGATCGGCCAGGCGATCTCGCTGGTCGCGAGCGAAGCGGTCGCGACCTGGTAGAGCAGCGGCTGGAACAGATGGTGGTTGCGGCGGTCGATCAGCGTGATTTCGACCGGCGCGCCCGCAAGACCGAAGGCGGCTTCCAGTCCGCCGAAGCCGGCGCCGACGATCACCACGCGATGAGGTTTGGCCGGTGCTTGCGTCATCTGATGTCGCCCTCGGTTTCGAACGGCTTCGTCGCTTGATTATGTAATCATTCGCAGCTCCATTCCAATACGAATTGCTTGATCGCCCGATAGCGAAACCCAATCGCGGCAGGTCTCACGCATCCTGCGGCGCGGCCGCGGCGATGACCTGACGTCGCATCGGCAGGAACATTCCCGCGATCGCGCCGGCGAATGACAGCATTGCCGCAAGGCTCATCGCCGCAGCGAATCCATTGCTGAAATGTCCGGATGAATCTCCCGCGCCGTTCGCGACGAAGCTCGCCACCATCGCCGCGATGCCGAACATGCCGCCAAGGAAGCGGCCCATGTTGAAGATGCCCGATGCCTTGCCCATCTCGCTGACCGCAACGGCGCCCAGCACCGCGTTCTGCGCGGCCGGCATCGCCATCGACACACCGACGCCGGCGAGCACCAGCGGCGCGATCAGCGCGGAGTAGGGCACAGAGGGGCTCACGATCTCGCTGATCCAGCCGAGCCCGATCGCCTGCATCAAGAGGCCGGTGACCACGAGCGTGCGCTCGCCGAACCGGTTGACCACGGCGCCGGCGATCGGCGCCGTGACGAACAGCGTAGTCGTCCACGGCAACAGACGCAGCCCGGCGCCGAAGGCATCGAAGCCGAGCACGACCTGCAGGAACTGCGGCAGCAGGAACAGCACGCCGTACATCGCGGCATAGAACAGCACGCTCGCCGCCATGCCGGACGCGAATGGCCTTGCCGCGAACAGCCGCATCGGCACCATCGGGCTCGTCGCGCGCAGCTCCCACAGCACGAACATCACGGCCAACGCGACGCCGGCGATCAGGGCGCCCGCCACTTCCGCGCTGGCCCATCCGACGCTGTTGCCACGCAGCAGGCCCCAGACCAAAGCCAGCGCCGCGAGTGCGACCAGCGTCAGTCCGGGGATGTCGAGCGGCGCTGACGGTCCGAAGCTCTCACGCAGCCGCGCGATCACGAGTGCAATAGCGGCAAGGCCGATCGGCAAATTGATCCAGAAGATCCAGCGCCAGCCGAGATGCTCGGTGATGAAGCCGCCGATCGCAGGACCGATGATCAGCGCGCATCCGGTGATGCCGCTGAAGATGCCGAGCGCGCGGGCGCGCTCCTCGCGGCCGAACGCGCCGCTCAGGATCGCCATCGCCAGCGGCATCACCAGCGCCGCACCGGCGCCCTGCAGGGCGCGAGCGGCAACCAGCGAGGCGGCGTTGCCGGCCAGTGCACACGCAACTGAGGCCGCGACGAACAGGCCAATTCCGGCGGCGAACATCCGGCGCCGCCCGAAACGGTCGCCGAGCGCGGCACCGGTCAGCAGCAGCACCGCGAAGGTCAGGTTGAAGGCATTGACGGTCCATTGCAGCGTCTCCACGGCGCTGCCGAAATCCGCACGGATGGTGGCGAAGGCGGTGGTCATGATCATGGCGTCCAGCGCCATCATGAAGGATGCCAGCGCGGTGAGGCCGAGCGCCCAGCGCTGTTCAGGGGTCTGCATGGTGGTTCTCCGTTGGCGTACCGCAGGGCCGCGGCGCGCTTCGCCGGCAAGGACGAACCGGGATGGGCAAAGGATGCGGCCAACAATTATTTTTGCCGGGCCGCATCCTTTGGCGGTCCGCAAACGTCCTTGGGTCTGACGCGGCCGGTTCGGGCCGCAAACCAAGGAGGCTGCGATGCGACGGACCCTGATCAGGTACAAGACCAAGCCGGAGCTGGCGGAGAAGAATGCCGCGCTGGTTGCGGCTGTGTTCGCCGAGCTGAAGGCGGCCGGCCCGGACGACGTGCGCTACATGACGCTGCGGCTGGAGGACGACACCTTCATCCATATGGTCGAGACTGCGGCCGACGACGGCTCGAGCCCGATCCCGAAGCTGGCTGCGTTCCAGGCCTTCCAGGACGGCATCCGCGACCGTTGCGCCGAGCCGCCGCTGGTTCGCAGTGCCGTGATTGTCGGCAATTATCGTATGCTGGACGAGCCGTGAACCGATGGGCCATGAACAGATCCGCGGAGCCGTCATGACGTCACCACCCCAGGCGCCGGCCCCGACCGAGGTCGACGCGCTGCTGGCAGCGATGCGGCCGAGGCTGCATCGCTACTGTGCCCGCATGGTCGGATCCGTCATCGACGGCGAGGATGTGCTGCAGGATGCGCTGATCAAGGCGATGGAGGGCTTCGCGTCCGCAGCGCCGATCCAGAACCCTCAAGCCTGGCTGTTCCGGATCGCGCACAACACGGCGCTGGATTTCCTCAGGCGGCGCAACCGCCAGGACGCGCTCCACTCTTCGGAGGAGGTGGACATGATGGCCGGAGAGCTCGACGATGTCGGCCGCCGCGAGATCGCGGCGGCCAGCCTGCGCACCTTCATGCGGCTGCCGGTGGCGCAGCGCTCCAGCGTGATCCTGATGGATGTGCTCGGCTGTTCCTTGCAGGAGGTCTGCGGCATCATGGATTTCAGCCTGCCGGCGGTGAAGGCGGCGCTGCACCGTGGACGCACGCAACTGCGCGCGTTCGCCCGCGAGCCCGACGATGCGCCGCGGCCGGGCCTGTCGCCTGGCGAACGCACCAGGCTGAACGCCTATGTCAGCCGCTTCAACGCCCGCGACTTCGACGCCATCCGCGCCATGATCGCCGATGACATCAGGCTCGAGCTAGTCAACCGGACGCGGCTGAACGGCAAGGCCGAGGTATCACGCTATTTCGGCAACTATGCCAAGATCGATGACTGGCACCTCAAGACCGGACAGGTCGAGGGCCGTCCCGCGATCCTGGTGTTCGAGCCGGACGCGCTGGATGCGCCGCCGCGATCGTTCATGCTGCTCGACTGGTCCGCCGACAAGGTTGCGATCATCAGGGATTTCCGCCACGCATCCTATGCGATCGACGGCGCCGAATGGGCGGTGGACGAGGGGTGAGCGCGCCGCGGCTCAGCCGCCGCAAGGCAGTGACCGCGCCACAAACTCAGTGTCGTCCCGGACAAGCGAAGCGCGATCCGGGACACATAACCACGAATGGCAATTGGTTTGCGATGCTGGGGCCCCAGCTTGCTGCGACAACGCAAGGCAGTGGTTATGGGTCCCGGCCTTCGCCGGGACGACGGTGAGAAGAGAGCGCCGCTACCGCGTCTTGCCGCCGAATTCGCCGCTGGCAATCCGCGCCACGCGGCTGCCGCCGACGGCCGGTGCGCTGTTTCGTTCAAACATGCCGTCGCCGCCGCTCTCGCGCGGCGATGGCGAGGCTTCATCGAAACGGCCGCTGCCCGGCCAGAACGTCAGCACCAGATTCATCACGCCGTTGGCGATCGTGCCGACCACCGTTGCGGTGTGATGATAGGTCAGCGCATATTCGGGAAATCGTCCGGCAATGGCCCGGTCGAGCACCATGAGAGCGATCCATGCCGCCATCACGCAGACCGGATCCCATCCGATGTCACGCACGCGCATCGATTGCAGCATGAAGCAGATCAGGAGCATGCCATAGAAGGAAAAGATCAAGGCGGGGCTGTTCGCGGCCTGCGCCAGCAGCACGTCCGTCCTGCCGCTCGCCGGTGCATTGCCGGTGATGCCGTAGACCAGCATCAAGAAGCCGAAGCCGGTCACGAAGCTGCAGAAGAAGAAAGCCAGCCGGCCCATTCGGGCATTGAAGCCGAAGATGTAATTCAGCATGTGACGCACCCCTTTGGCGGCAGCGTCGCCCGGCGATGCTTTCCGGACCATGAAGCCTGCGAATGCTTGCCGGCCTGTGGTTTCCGCGTCCTTTACCGGATCACTAAAGCCTGCTGCACTGTGCGCCGGGGCCGTCGGGAGGAAGCGCGGGCCTGCGACAATCGTTGCCTACGCAACCGGCATTATATTTCTTGCCACGGTCGATTTGGACGAATTATGATGCAAGGTGCTGGGGTATGCGCCGAAGGTTCTAATCGAGGGCCGTCGGTTCATGCTTGCTGCACACTTGCGATATCGCGCACAAAACACGTCACAGAACGACGCGCGCAACGCGTGACCGCCGGCCTCGATCGGGCCCGGCGGAATCTTTGGTTGAGGAGGGGAGTGAATATGAAAAAGGCATTTTGGCTGGCAGGCGCCATGGCTCTGGCGCTGGCGCAGCCGGCGACGGCGGCTGACAGCGTCAAGATCGGCTTCGTCTCGACCTTCAGCGGTCCGACCGCCGTGATCGGCAACGACATGCGCAATTCGTTCGAGCTCGCGCTCGACCATCTCGGCCGCAAGATCGACGGCAAGCCGGTCGAGGTGATCTACGAGGACGACCAGCAGAAGCCTGATGTGGGCAAGCAGAAGACCGAGAAGCTGGTGCAGTCCGACAAGGTCGACTTCATCGTCGGCTACATCTGGTCGAACGTGCTGCTGGCCTCGCTGAAGACCGCAGTCGATTCGAAAACCTTCCTGATCTCCGCCAATGCCGGCCCGTCGCAGCTCGCCGGTGAGCTGTGCTCGCCTTACGTGTTCTCGACCTCCTGGCAGAACGACCAGACGCCCGCCGCGATGGGCCTCTACATGAACCAGAAGGGCGTCAAGTCGGTGTTCCTGATCGGCCCGAACTACGCTGCCGGCAAGGACATGCTCGCGGGCGTGAAGAGCACCTTCAAGGGCGAGGTGGTCGGCGAGGAATACACGGTGTGGCCGAGCCAGCTCGACTTCTCCGCCGAGCTGACCAAGGCGCGCAACTCCAAGGCCGAGTCGATCTTCGTGTTCTATCCGGGCGCGGCCGGCGTCCAGTTCCTGAACCAGTATGCACAGGCCGGCATCAAGGCGCAGATCCCGCTCTACACCGCCTTCACCATCGACGAATTGTCGCTGCCGCTGCAGAAGGACAATGCGATCGGCATCCCCGGCGCGCAGGAATGGGTCAACGACCTGCCGAACGCCGAGAACAAGAAGTTCGTCGAGGACTATCGCAAGAAGTATCCCGGCCTGCGCCCGACCTATTACGGCGCCCAGGCCTATGACGCCGCCCAGCTGATCAACAGCGCCGTCGTCGCGGTGAAGGGTGATCTCACCAAGAAGGACGCGATGAAGGCCGAGATGGAGAAGGCCAACTTCAAGTCGCTGCGCGGCCCGTTCAAATACGGCAACAACCACATCCCGATCCAGAATTTCTATCTGCAGGACGTGGTCAAGGATGCCGACGGCCAGCTTTCGTTGAAGACGGTCGCGACCATCGTCAAGGACGACCAGGACAAATTCCACGACAAGTGCTCGATGAAGTGATTGTCGGGCGCCTTTTGGCGCGCGGCTTGCTTCTTCACCTCGCCCCGCTCTTGCGGGGAGAGGTCAATCGCGAAGCGATTGGGTGAGGGGCCGTTTCCAAGAGCTCGATCCTGGAGACAGCCCCTCACCCCAACCCTCTCCCCGCAAGAGCGGGGCGAGGGAGAACGCGCAGCGTGCAATGCGCGGACACCCCAACCCGCTTCGCTCAAGGTGACGTAGCCTCACGATGTATCTCGTCGTCGAACAACTGCTGAATGGCCTGCAATTCGGCCTGCTGCTCTTCCTGCTGGCGGCCGGCCTCACGCTGGTGTTCGGCATCATGGACTTCGTCAACCTGGCGCATGGCTCGCTCTACATGATGGGCGCCTATTTCGCGGCGACCTTCGTGGCCTGGACCGGCAGCTTCGTGCTCGGTGCGCTGCTGGCGCTCGGCGCCACGCTGCTGCTCGGCGTCGCGCTGGAATACGTCGCGCTCAGGCATCTCTATGGCCGCGACCATCTCGACCAGGTGCTGGCGACGTTCGGCCTGATCCTGTTCTTCAACGATGCCGTGCGGCTGATCTGGGGCCCGGCCGGCCTCGCGCTGCCACTGCCGGCCTGGCTCACCGTGCCGGTGCAGATCGTTCCCGGGGTGTATTACCCGGCCTACCGGCTGATGATCATCGTGGTCGCGCTGGCGGTTGCGGCCTTGCTCTATCTCGTCGTGATGCGCACCCGCGTTGGCATGCTGATCCGCGCCGGTGCTTCCAATCGCGAGATGATCGGGGCGCTCGGCATCAACATCAAGCTGCTGTTCACGCTGGTGTTCGGCCTGGGGGCCGCGCTCGCCGGCCTCGCCGGGCTGATGCAGGCGCCGATCCTCACCGTGCAGATCGGCATGGGCGAGAACATCCTGATCCTCGCCTTCGTCATCATCGTGATCGGCGGCATCGGCTCGATCCGCGGTGCGTTCATGGCCGCGCTCTTCGTCGGCATCATCGACACGATGGGACGCGCCTTCCTGCCCGACCTGCTGCGCAAGGTCCTGAGCGGGGCGGCCGCTTCGACCGCGGCGCCGGCGCTGTCCTCGATGCTGATCTACCTCCTGATGGCCATCATCCTCGTATTGCGGCCCGAGGGGCTGTTCCCGGCGGCCAAACGATGATGCCCAAGCTCAACGCCTCCAATGCGGTCGCGGCGCTGCTGTGCGCCGCCCTGCTCCTGCTGCCGGCCTATTCGGCCGTCACCGGCAACATCTTCATCCTCACGCTGTTCACCCGCATCGTGATCTTCGCGCTGGCCGCGGCGAGCCTCAATCTGATCATGGGCTATGGCGGCATGATGAGCTTCGGCCACGCCGCCTATCTCGGCATCGGTGGCTATGCCGTCGGCATCCTCGCCGCCGAGGGCATCGGCTCCGGTTTCATCCAGTGGCCGGTGGCGCTCGTCGTCTCGGCGCTGTTCGCGCTGGTGATCGGCGCGCTCAGCCTGCGCACCCGCGGCGTCTATTTCATCATGATCACGCTGGCCTTCGCGCAGATGGCCTATTACATCGCCTCCGGCCTGTCGCGTTACGGCGGCGACGACGGGCTCACCGTCTACAAGCGCAGCGACTTCGCCGGCCTGATCAACCTGTCGGATCGCAACCAGTTCTATTATCTGTGCCTGGCCTGCCTGTTCGGCGGCCTCTATCTGATCTGGCGCATCGTCAATTCGCGCTTCGGGCTCGTGGTGCAGGGCGTCCGCTCCAACGAGCAGCGCATGCAGGCGATCGGCTTCCATGCCAACCGCTATCGGCTGGTCTGCTTCGTGATATCAGGTACGATCTGCGGGCTTGCCGGCGCACTGCTCGCCAACAATACCGATTTCGTCAGCCCGGCCGTGATGTACTGGACGCGTTCCGGCGACCTGATGGTGATGGTGATCCTGGGCGGCATGGGCACGCTGTTCGGCCCCGTGGTCGGCGCGATCGTCTATCTGCTGCTGGAGGAACTGCTGTCGCAGTTTACCGAATTCTCGGGCCTGATCCTCGGCCCGGTGCTGCTGTTGATCGTGCTGTTCGCGCGCGGCGGCATCATGGGGCTGCTCGGGAGGATGCGCCGTGGCTGAACCCTTGTTGCGTGTCGACAATCTGGTGCGCCGCTATGGCGGCATCACCGCGACCGACAACCTTTCGATGGAGGTGGTGCCGGGCGAGCTGCACGCCATCATCGGCCCCAACGGCGCCGGCAAGACCACGCTGATCAGCCAGTTGACAGGCCAGGTGATGCCGAATTCCGGCACCATCCGCTTCGCCGGCCGCGACGTCACGGGCTTGCCGTCCTACAAGCGCTCGAGGCTCGGGCTGGCGCGCTCGTTCCAGATCACCTCGCTGCTCAAGGACTTCTCGGCGATCGACAATGTCGCGCTGGCGGCGCAGGCGCATGACGGCCACTCGTTCCGCTTCTGGGGCAATGCGCGCAAGGAGACGCGTCTGCGCGAGGCCGCGCGCGCCGCGCTGGAGCGGGTCGGCCTCGGCAAGCGCGCCGATATCGTGGTCTCGCAATTGAGCCATGGCGAGCAGCGCGAGCTGGAGCTTGCGGTTGCGCTTGCCACCAAGCCGCAGCTTCTGCTGCTGGACGAGCCGATGGCCGGGCTCGGCGTCACCGAGTCGGCGCGGATGGTCGCGCTGCTCAAGGAGCTGCGCAAGGAAGTCACCATCGTGCTGGTCGAGCACGACATGGAGGCGGTGTTCGCGCTGGCCGACCGCATCACGGTGCTGGTCTATGGCCGCGTCATCGCCTGCGACGTGCCGGACGCGATCCGCAAGCACGAAGAGGTCAAGCGCGCCTATCTCGGCGAGCAGCATGCGGTGACGCGCCATGTCTGACACTTTGCTCGACGTCGATGGGATCGAGACCTGCTACGGGCTGAGCCAGGTGCTGTTCGGCATGTCGTTGCAGATCAAGGTCGGCGAGATGGTTGCCCTGATGGGACGCAACGGCATGGGCAAGACCACGACCATCCGCTCGATCATGGGCCTGACGCCAGCGCGATCAGGCGCCATCCGCTTCGCCGGCGAGGCGGTGCGCGGCCTGCCGTCCTACAAAATTGCAAAACTTGGCATCGGCCTGGTGCCGGAAGGCCGTCAGATCTTCCCGAACCTGACGGTGCGCGAGAATCTCGTCGCCGCCTCAGGCAATCGCCTCGGTGCCTCCGATCCCTGGACCATCGACAAGATCCATGCGCTGTTTCCGCGGCTCGCCGAGCGCACCAGCAATATGGGCGTCACGCTGTCCGGCGGCGAGCAGCAGATGCTCGCGATCGGCCGCGCACTGATGACCAATCCGCGGCTGCTGATCCTCGACGAAGCGACCGAGGGCCTAGCACCCCTGATCCGCGACGAGATCTGGAGCTGCCTGTCGATGCTGAAGGGGCGCGGCCAATCGGTGCTGGTGATCGACAAGAACGTCGGCAACCTCGCCCGCATCGCCGACCGCCACTACATCATCGAGCGCGGCAAGACGGTGTGGAGCGGCACCAGCGAGCAGCTGCTCGCCGAGCCGGACCTGCAGCACAAGTATCTCGGGATTTGAAGCAGAGCCTCCTCCACGTCTTGGTTGTCAAACGGCGGTTGACTGCCACTTCCGGTAGCGGACCACTCATATTGACTGTACAGTGACTAAATCACGGGTAGTGAGCGATTGTGCGCTCGCGCCGTTCGATCCAGCGCAGCCGTGCCATGAATTCTGAATCAAGATCATACTCGCATGTATCATTCTGGAGATGGGCGCTGTTGCTGCTCATTGCTCTCACGTTCCTTCCAGAAATCGTCGTCCTCGCAACCTCGGCTGTCGCAAAGCTGAAGGGCTGTCAGGCGGGCAGCAACGTGACGTGCGAGATCGGGCCGAGTTCGGCCGGCGAGATTATCCGCAGCGCACTGGAGGCCGGGTCCTTTGTAGGCCTCCGGTTCAGCGATGGCTTGGCGGCGATTTGGCTGACGTTGGGGTTTTTCCTGATCTGGAAAGGCTGGATGCGTCTCTCGAGCCGATTGTTGCTGGGGCTTGCCATCAGCCTGGTCTGCGCCTTCGTACCCTATTTCGGGCCGATGCTATCGATCGGATCCCTGGTCAATCCGAACTGCAATCCCAATGAGGGCGGTGTCGGTCCCTGCATGATCTATGGCGGAAATATCGGCGTCGTCGCCCACGATACCGTACGACTGGCGTGGCGGATCGCCGACGGCGCACCGATAGCTCTGGGCATTTTCGGCATCTATGCGATCGCTGTCATTGGCGTTCAACTGATCTCGAGGCGAGTTGCACCCCCGCCGCGCGGGTAGCGTCGCTCCTGCTTGATTCACGGGGCATATTGTCAGCCGCTGGTTGCTGTGCTTTGATACACGCATAGATTGCCAATTTATTTTCCGGAGGAAGCCGCCATGCGATCCAACCCGGTTTGGTCGATATTGAAGCTCGTCGCAATCGCGATACCCCTGGTAGCGGCGAATGTTGGTCCTGCGACGGCCCAGTCCGACGGACGCTATATTCAAGCTTCATTCGTCTATAACTACGCAAGATACTACGCTCCCTATGCGATCCAAGCGTCTGCGGCCTACCTGCCTCTCGACGAGTTCAATGCCCGGCGCGCAACGCAGGATGCCGATGGCTACGGCGCGGATGTGAACTACGCCGTTCAGACGATATTCCCGGATGAAAAAGTGAAGCCGCGGGCGCGGGAAGCCTTCAAGCGGTGGCGATATCAGTTCGGAAGTGACAGCTATCTCACCTGCATCGATCCGACTGACGCTGACTGCCTCGCCGCTTACAACAACCGAGGCTGGAGTTTCAGTGGCGGCCCGGCTTTCCAGGTCTGGGCTCGCGCGCGCTCGGCAAAGGTCGCCAGCGGGGCCTGCAGCGAAGTCAGCATTGCATTTCGCGGAACGGTTGGAACGTCGCTTGGCGATTGGCTCTCCAACGCGGACCGGTTCGGTTCTCCCTATGATGACTACTATCATCAGCTGCGCCGCAATGTGGACGCCATCATCAAGTCGGTCCAGAATCTCGATTGCTACAAGCGAGCCGCCGTCAAGCCGCAGATCGTTTCGACTGGGCACTCTCTTGGCGGCGGCCTCGCGCAGCTCGCCGCTCTGGCCACCAAGTTGAAGGGGCCGCGAATATCGAAGGTCTTCGCGTTCGATCCTTCCCCGGTCACCGGAGCGCATCTGGTCGACCAGTCACTGCGGGAATCGAATGCTGACGGCCTGACAATCGACAGGATCTACCAGGAAGGCGAAGTCCTGTCCTATGTACGCAGTGCGGCCCAGCAATATCCGTCCGCAAAGTCGAAGTGCAATCCGTATGTCCGAACCGTCAAGGTCGACGCACTGCCACCCGGTAGCCCGATTCAGCTTCATGGCATGACTGGCATGTCCACCCAGCTGGTGCAGCTGTCCTACAATGGCGAAACGCAGCTTGCCTATGAAGCACCGCCAGGGGGCTGCAGGGACATCAGATATCGTGCTCCGGCCACTGACCAGGACGAAGTGCTGGTTTCCAGCGTTTCGCAGCGCCAGACGCTGCTGGCGGCAGTGCGCAAGAAGCTGCGCGGCGGAAGCCAGCTTGCCGGATCGAGCTCGCTCGGAAGGCAGTGGACACAAGCCCTTCAGCGCGCGAATTCTCGTGAAGTCTTCGCCCAGGTTGGAGGCGCTGTTGCCTTCGAACCTCTACAAAGAGCGGAGTAAGCGGATAGCTTAACCTCAAAACATCTCGAAATATTCGCGGTGCTCCCAGTCCGATACCTCGGCCTGGAAGCGCTCGATCTCGGCGTTCTTGATGAAGACGTAATAGTCCACGAACTCCGGCCCCAACGCGCCGCGGAAGAACGGATCGTCGTTGAGCGCGAACACCGCTTCGCGCAGCGACTTCGGCAGCAGCGCGGCCTTGGTCTCGTAGGGCGTGTCGGCGGATGGACCGGGATCGAGCTTGCGGTCGACGCCGTCGAGGCCGGAGAGAATTTGCGAGGCCATGTAGAGATAGGGGTTGGCGGCGGGCTCGCCGATCCGGTTCTCCAGCCGTGTCGCCGGATCATTCGCTCCGCCGAGCACGCGGATCATGACGCCGCGGTTGTCGCGGCCCCAGATCGCGCGGTCCGGTGCCAGCGAGTAGGAGCGGTAGCGCTTGTAGCCGTTGATGGTCGGCGTCGTGAACACGGTCGAGGCCCGCGCGTGCTCGAGCAGGCCAGCGAGCCAGGCGCGGCCGAGCGGGCTCAAGGGCTCGCCGGTCTCCTTTCCAGTTTCCTTGGCCATGAAGGCGTTCTCGCCACCGGTGCGCGACACCAGCGACTGGTGCAGATGCCAGCCGCTGGCAAAAATGTTCGGCAGCTTCGGCCGGCACATGAAGGTCGCGTGATAGCCGTGGCGGCGCGCGATCTGCTTCACCGCCGAACGGAACAGCACCATGGTGTCGGCAGGGGCAAGGCCCACAGTGGGCGCGAAGGTGAATTCGCACTGGCTCGGGCCGAACTCGACCTCGACCGTGCGCAGCGGCAGCCCGAGCGCGAGGATGTCGCGGCGGATGATCTCGAGCGCCGGCTCCATCTGATCGTAGCGCTGCTCGGTGAGATACTGATAGCCGTGCGATAGCAGGCTGACCGACGGCGGCCGTCCGGGCTGGCCGGCATCCTCCGGCGCCATGTGCGTGTCGTCGAGCTTGAACAGATGAAACTCGACCTCGAGGCCGGCGACGAAATCGTAGCCGCGGTGTCCGAGCTGATCGAGCACCTTGCGATAGAGGTTGCGGGTCGCGAACGGCACCGGGCGGCCGTCGCTGAAATAGAGATCGCACAGCACCCAGCCGGTATTCTCGGCCCAGGGCAGCACGCGGAACGTGGTGGGGTCGGCGACCATCAGCACGTCGGCTGCGCCTTCCATTTCCTTCATGCCGAAGCCGCCGCCGGCGGTGAAGACGGGAAACACCGTCTTGTGCGAGGTGTCTTTGGCGAGCATCGTCGTGGTGATCGAGCAGCCGCCCTCGAGCGAGCGCACGGCTTCGCTGGCGATCAGCGTCTTGCCGCGCAGGATGCCGTGCTGGTCGGGGAACGACAGCCTGATGACCTCGAGGTTCCTCTCCTCGACGATGCGGCGGAGGCGGTGCGCGGCCTCCTTCTGCTCGTCCGACCACAGGCCGTGACGCTCGACGAAGCTCAAGGTGTCACTCCTTTGCTTCTTCCTCTCCCCGCAGGCGGGGTGAGGTGAAGGATACAGTGCGGCGTCACCGGAGCCATCATCACTCCGCCGCCGTCAGATGCTGCACCTTGCCGGCGATCTCGCGCGGCACGGGGGCGGCCCACGGCGCGCCGCGGCGGCGCTTGACGTCGACCTCCATCCAGTAGAGCTCCCAGCCCAGCGTCGGCCCGATGCCGTCCATCGTCGCCGGGCCCTGGATGCTGCGCGCGGAGGCCTCGTCGAGGAACAGCATCGGTTTCTCGCCGCCGCCGACCTTCTCGATCTCTTGCCGCAGCAGGCGGCGATACTGCACGATCGCCTTGTCGCTCTGGCCGAGATGCTCGTTGGTGCGGTCCTGGATCGCGCCCATCGATTCCACGGCCCACTGGTCGTGGACGTTGATGTCGCTGCCCATGCCGGTATAGGTCGCGCTCGCCTGCTCGTGCGGATCGAACCCGTAGTCGTTGCTGCGGTTCTTGCGCGACTTGTAGTCGGGCAGCGTATAGAGCTCGAGCCGCTGGTCGCGCATCTTCTGCTTGTCGACCGGCGCGGCGTAGCTGGTGAAGATCGCATACCAGTAGCAGTTCTCGTCGTCGACCGGCACGTGCCATTGCGTGATGGTCATCTCGGTCGACATCGGAATCACGAAGCCGTGCGGGAATAGCTGATTTGTCACCCGTACATGGGTGCGCTCGTTGTCGAGCTCGCGCAGCGCGATCAGGCGCAGGCCGTATTCGGTGTGCTCGACATTGATGATCGGGCGGTCATATTCGCGCAGGATTTTGGTCATCGGCATGTCGGAGCCGGCGGACGCGCCGCGGAATTGCTTGCCATAGGCCGCCGAAGTGTCCTCGTCCTCGAAGAAGCGATGCAGGAAGGAGGCGTGCGCCGGATCGATGCCGACCTCGAGCGCCTGCAGCCAGTTGCAGTTCATGTGGCCCTTGAACGCAAACGTATGCGTGCCGGGGGCAACGAAGCAGTCGAGCTCGGGGAAGGCCGGCGGTTCGCCTTCGCCGAGATACGCCCACAGGATGCCGCTCTTCTCGACCACGGGATAGGAGCGCTGCTTGATGCCCTTGCAGAGCTTCGAACCGGCGGGCTCGGCCGGCGTCTCGATGCACTGGCCCGACGTGTCGAACAGCCAGCCGTGGAAGGCGCAGCGCAGCCCGCCATTCTCGAGCCGGCCGAAGGCGAGGTCGGCGCCGCGATGCGCGCAGTGGCGATCGATCAGCCCGTAGCTGCCGTCCTCGCCGCGAAACAGCACCAGGTTTTCGCCGAGCAGGCGCACCGGCCGTACCGGGCGCGGGCCGTCCAGTTCGTCGACCAGCGCCGCCGGCTGCCAGTACATCCGCATCAGCTTTCCGCAGGGCTCCTTAGCCCCGGTGCGGGTGATCAGATCGTTCGCTTCCTGGCTCATCATGGCGGCGTCTCCCGGATTTGGATTTGTTCGCCTATTGAACGAATGTGCGAATTATGCCATGTCTGGTTCCGACAGCAAGCCCAATTTTTGAACCATTCAAATCATGCCCAAGCTGAAGCGGACCGACCAGGACGAGCGCGCCACCGACTTCGTCGAGGCGCTGGATCGCGGGCTTCGCCTGCTGCAGGTGTTCGGCACCGTCACCGGTCCGGCGACGCTGAGCGACCTCGCGCGTGCCGCCGATCTGCCGCGCGCCACCGCGCGCCGCATCCTGTTCACCTTGGCGCATGGCGGTTTTGTCACCACCGACGGCAAGCTGTTCACGCTGACCCCGCATGTGCTGACCTTGGCGGGCTCGTTCCTGCAATCCAACCAGGTGGTGACGGTGCTGCAGCCGGTGCTCGACCGAATCGCCTCCGCAGCGCAGGAGATTGCTTCGCTCGCGCTGCTCGACGGCGACGACGTCGTGTTCGTGGCGCGCTCCAGCCCGACGCGGGTGTTCTCCGCCGGTCTCGACATCGGCTACCGGCTGCCGGCGTTCTGCACCTCGGTCGGCCGCGCCATGCTCGGCCGGCTCGATGATGCCGAGCTTGCGGCGCGGCTGAAGGCGATGCGCCGCGATGCCGTGACGCCGCAGACCGTCACCGATCCGAAAAAACTGCTCGCGACGATCATCGCCGACCGCGCGCAGGGCTACTCGCTGGTCGACCGCGAGGCCGAGCCGCATTTCCGCTCGATCTCGGTGCCGGTGCGCCGCTACGACGGCACCATCGTCGCCGCCATCAACATGGGCGCGCATGTCGATCGCGTGCCGGCGGCTCAGATGATCGGAAGTTTTCTGCCGCAGTTGCGCGAGGCGGCAACTTCCGTCAAGCCGATGCTGCTGTGAGCGAGAAATGGCGGATGATGTTCCGGGCGGTCACTTCCGCAGAAGCCGTCCCTGTGTCGAGCGTGAGGCAATCGGCACGCGGCACGGCCGTGAAGTCGTAACTGTCGAGAAATCTGATCAGGTTCTCGCCTGACGTGATCTTGCGCCTTTCAATCCGATCGGGATTGTCGACCCTGCGCAGCGCCTCTTGCCTTGAGCAATGAAGGAACACCGGGAGCAGTTCACCGCCGTGCCGGTGTACGATCTCCTCAAACTTGCCGAACTGCTCGCGATCCTCAGGCTCGGCGTAGCAGAACGTCGTGACCAGCAGGGGGATGCTGTGTTCGGCCGCGGCGTCGAGCGCCGAATACCTGATCTGATGGACCAGCTCCCAAAATCCCGGGGCGCCAAAGTCGAAGATTGTACGCGCGAAATCAATCGCCGCGTGGTTGTCCATCAGCCGTCCCGGCATCATCCGGAGCAGCGCCTTGGCGACGGTGAGCTTGCCGGGTGAGCCGTGGAAGAACAGCAACTTCATGTGCAATTATTGGCTGAAAGGCGCTCGCGGAGCAACTAAGGCTGTACTTGCTGCTGCGCATCCGGCGTTTGACGCCGGTTTATCAGCTCATCCGAGCTACAGCGCCACGCTGCGCAGCCCGAACGAGCGCGCCTCGTTCTGCAGCACCGGCCGAACGGAATCGATCAGCCGCGCCGCGGCTGCATCGACCGATAGCCCGGCGGTGTCCACCACTGCCGACGCGCGGGCATAGAGCGGCTCGCGGCTGACCAAAATATTGCGCAGCTCGGCCATCGCCGAGCGGTCGTCGGCCATCGGGCGCAGATCGCCCTGGCGGCGGACGCGGGCCATGTGCTCTTCCGGCTCGGCCTTCAGCCAGATCGTGTAGAACGACGACAGGATCAAATCGAAGGTCAGCGCCTCCGAGACGATGCCGCCGCCGGTCGCCAGCACCATCAACTCCTTGCGCGCGAGCAGCTGCGTCAGCGCGGCCTGCTCCATGCGGCGAAAGCCTTCCTGGCCGTACAGCGCGATGATCTCGGCGACCGAGAGCCCGTTCTGCGCCTCGATCTCCTTGTTGAGCTCGACAAAGCTCCAGCCGATCTTCTTCGCCAGCATCCGCCCGAGCGTGGTCTTGCCGGCGCCGCGCAGGCCGATCAGCGCGATGCCGGAGAAAGAGGCGCGGCGTGGCGCCAGCGGGCTGCTGCCGGCGAGCATGTCCTTGGCCTGCGCGATCTGGCTCGGCGACGCCTTGCGCAGGAGATCTCGGATCACCGCCCAATCGGGCACCGGCTCGCTCGAGGGGATCAGGTCCTCGAGATGCGCGCCCATCGCGCCTGCGACACGGCGCAGCAGCACGATCGAGACATTGCCTTTGCCGCTCTCCAGCTGGGCGATGTAGCGTTCGGAAATGCCGGAGACTTTTGCGAGCACCTTGCGCGACATGCCGGCCAGGCCGCGCGTGGTGCGCACCCGCTGGCCGAGCTGTTCGAGGAAGTCGGTTTCCGGATCGTTGGCTGCGGTCATGATCCCTGTGCGACGCGCGGTCCTGGCTGAATCAGGCCGTTAGTCTAGGAAACATAATGCCGATAAAGATTGACAGCAAGCCGAGCTGGTGGCCTTGTATGAATTATAATTCTTAAATTCACAGGAGAGGGAAGCGTGGCGCGTCTGGGTCCCAAGCAAGGTCCGGGGAGCGGGGCATGACTTATAACGCAGTCTCCTGGCTGCTCGACCGCAACGTCGATGAGGGTCGCGGCGACAAGGTCGTGTTCGACGACACGGCCTCGCAAATCACCTACGGCCAGTTGCAGCAGCAGACCCGGCGGGTCGGCAACATGCTGCGCCGGCTCGGCGTCCGCCGCGAAGAGCGGGTCGCCATGATCATGCTGGACACGGTCGATTTCCCGATCGTGTTCCTGGGCGCGATCCGCGCCGGCGTGGTGCCGGTGCCGCTCAACACGCTGCTGACCGCGGAGCAATACGCCTACATCCTCGGCGACTGCCGCGCGCGCGTGCTGTTCGTGTCGGAGGCGCTGCTACCGGTCGTGAAGGACATCGTCGCGCGCATGCCCGACCTCGCGCATGTCGTGGTCTCCGGCAAGGACGCGCACGGCCACGCCAAGCTCTCCGACGAGATCGCGCGCGAGAGCGACGTGTTCGCGACCGCACCGACCCACGCCGACGAGCCGGCGTTCTGGCTCTATTCGTCGGGCTCGACCGGCATGCCGAAGGGCGTGCGCCATCTGCATTCCAATCTCGCCGCGACCGCGGAAACCTACGCAAAGCAGGTGCTCGGCATCCGCGAGGACGATGTCGGCCTGTCGGCGGCAAAGCTGTTCTTCGCCTATGGGCTCGGCAATGCGCTGACCTTCCCGATGTCGGTCGGCGCCACCACCGTGTTGAATTCGGAGCGGCCGACACCGGCTGTGATGTTCGCGCTGATGAACAAATATCACCCCAGCATCTTCTTCGGCGTGCCGACCTTGTTCGCGGCGATGCTGAACGACGAGGCGACCAAGACGCAAAGCGGCGGCGATCGCCTGCGCGTCTGCACCTCGGCCGGCGAGGCGCTGCCGGAATCGGTCGGCAATGCCTGGCGCGCGCGGTTCGGCGTCGACATCCTCGACGGCGTCGGCTCGACCGAGCTGCTGCACATCTTCCTGTCGAACGCGCCCGGCGACATCAAATACGGCTCGTCCGGCCGTCCGGTGCCCGGCTACAAGGTGCGGCTGGTCAACGAGGCCGGCGCCGACGTCGCCGATGGCGAGGTCGGCGAATTGCTGGTCGATGCGCCCTCGGCCGGCGAGAGCTACTGGAACCAACGCGCCAAGAGCCGCGCCACTTTCGAGGGCGCGTGGACCCGCACCGGCGACAAATACACGCGTGATGCCGATGGCCGTTACACTTTCTGCGGCCGCGCCGACGACATGTTCAAGGTGTCAGGCATCTGGGTCTCGCCGTTCGAGGTCGAGAGCGCGCTGATCACCCATCCCGCGGTGCTGGAAGCCGCCGTCGTGCCGGAAGCCGATCCGGAAGGTCTGCTCAAGCCGAAGGCCTATGTGGTGCTGCGGCCCGAGAGCTCGGCCGAAGGCTTGCACGAGGCGCTGAAGGAGCACGTCAAGCAGAAGATCGGCCCGTGGAAATATCCGCGCTGGATCGACGTGGTCGACAACCTGCCGAAGACCGCGACGGGGAAGATCCAGCGGTTCAAGTTGCGCGACGGTGCGCAATAACTCTCCACATGTCATCCCGGCGACGGCCGGGACCCATACGCCGCGGCGATTGTTTTGAGAGATGCAGTTCGACGGCTTTTGCGCAACAACTGAAGCCTGTGGTTATGGGTCCCGGCCTTCGCCGGGACGACGATTGAGGAAGGCCCCATCATGACAAACTTGAATCCATCAGGCTTCCTCACCATCGACGGCGCCGATCTCGAATACCGCATGATCGGTCCGTCACCCGAGTCAGCGCCGACCATCGTGATGCTGCATGAAGGCCTCGGCTGCGTCGGCCTGTGGGGCGACTTCCCCGAGAAGCTGCGAGCTGCGACCGGCGCCGGCGTGTTCGCCTATTCGCGCGCGGGTTATGGCGCGTCGTCGCCGGCGAAGCTGCCGCGCCCGGTCGACTACATGCATCGCGAGGCGCTCGACGTGCTGCCGCAGCTGCTGAATCGGATCGGCTTCCAACGTGGCCTGCTGCTCGGACATTCCGACGGTGCGTCGATCGCGGCGATCTATGCCGGCGCGCACCAGGATCATCGCCTGCAAGGCCTCGCGCTGCTCGCGCCGCACTTCATCGTCGAGGACATCTCGGTCAAGTCGATCGCCGAGATCAAGACCGCATACGAGACCACCAATCTGAAGGAGAAGCTGGCGCGCTGGCACAAGGATGTCGACAACGCCTTCTACGGCTGGAACGGCGCCTGGCTCGATCCGGCATTCCGCGATTGGGATATCTCCGACTATCTCGCCTATATCCGCGTGCCCGTGCTGATCGTGCAGGGTGCGGACGATCAATACGGCACGATGCGCCAGGTCGAGATCGCCGAGGCCGAGTGCTACTGCCCGGTCGATGTCACAGCGATCGCAGGTGCCGGTCACTCGCCGCATCGCGAGGCGCCGGCGGTGACGCTGGACGCGGTCACCGAATTCGCCAAGGCGGCGCTGCGCGACGACCCGGCGCTGGCGGCCTGACATTTCCTGCCGGTGTTAGGCCATTGGCCCAGCAAGTGATTTTCCCAAACATGAAACAAAATGCATGTTTTTGCGGTTTGAACTGGACTAGGTCAAAAACATGCATTATTGTGCATGAAGGCAAGACGAACCATCGCAACGAACAACAGGTAAGGGTGGCCCATGGCTGGTGACGATCGCGTCCTTGCAGGCGGGGCGAAGTACATCGACTTCCAGACCGAGCCGTCGCGCTACCGGCACTGGAAGCTCGACGTCGCGGGCGACGTCGCGACGCTGACCATGGACGTCGACGAGAACGCCGGCCTGTTCGAGGGCTATCAGCTCAAGCTCAATTCCTACGATCTCGGTGTCGACATCGAGCTGGCGGATGCCGTGCAGCGACTGCGCTTCGAGCATCCCGAGGTCAAGGTCGTGGTGATGCGCTCGGGCAAGAACCGCGTGTTCTGCGCCGGTGCCAACATCCGCATGCTGGCGGGCTCGACCCACGCCCACAAGGTCAACTTCTGCAAGTTCACCAACGAGACCCGCAACGGCCTGGAAGATTCCAGCGAGAATTCCGGCCAGAGCTTCATCACCGTCGTCAACGGCACCGCAGCCGGCGGCGGCTATGAGCTGGCGCTCGCGACCGATCACATCATGATGGCCGACGACGGCGCCGCCGCGGTCGCGCTGCCGGAAGTGCCGCTGCTCGCGGTGCTGCCGGGCACCGGCGGCCTCACCCGCGTCGTCGACAAGCGCAAGGTGCGCCGCGACCACGCCGATTTCTTCTGCACCATCGAGGAAGGCATCAAGGGCAAGCGCGCGGTGCAATGGCGGCTGGTCGACGAGATCGCGCCGAACTCCAAGCTCGAGGGCAAGCTCGCCGAGCGCGTCAAGGAATTCGCCGCGAAGTCGAAGCGCAACGGAGCGGGCAAGGGCCTAGCGCTGACGCCGTTGGAGCGCACCATCGACGACAGCGCGATCCTCTACGGCTTCGTCAGCGTCGACATCGATCGCGCCGCGCGCATCGCCACCATCTCGATCAAGGCGCCGGAGGCTGCGGCTCCCGCCGACATCGACGGCATGGTCGGGCAGGGCGCTGCGTTCTGGCCGCTGCAGGTCGCCCGCGAGCTCGACGACGCGATCCTGCATCTGCGCATCAATGAGCTCGGTATCGCGATGCTGGTGTTCAAGAGCCATGGCGACCGCGCCAACGTCGTGTCCCATGACGCGTTCCTGGAGGCCAACAAGGCGCATTGGCTGGTCAACGAGATCAGGCATTACTGGAAGCGCGTGCTCAAGCGCATCGACGTCACCTCGCGCACGCTGGTGACGCTGGTAGAGCCCGGCTCCTGCTTCGTCGGTACGCTCGCCGAGCTCGTGTTCGCCGCCGACCGCTCCTACATGCTGATCGGCCAGAAGCAGGGCGACAACCGTCCGCCGCCGGCGATCGAGCTGACCGCGATGAATTTCGGGCCCTATCCGATGAGCCACGGCCTGACGCGCTTGCAATCGCGCTTCCAGGCCGACCCAATGGACCTGGAGCGCGCGCAGGCCGCGATCGGCAAGGCGCTCGACGCCGAGGAGGCCGAGGAGCTCGGCCTCGTCACCTTCGCGCTCGACGATATCGATTGGGATGACGAGGTCCGCGTGTTCTTCGAGGAACGCACCTCGTTCTCGCCCGACGGCCTCACCGGCATGGAAGCCAATCTGCGCTTCGTCGGTCCCGAGACCATGGAATCGAAGATCTTCTCGCGCCTCACCGCGGCCCAACGCAGTCGGCGAAGACGGCGCGCTGCGCCGCTACGGCACCGGCCAGAAGGCGCAATTCGACATGACGCGAGTTTAAGGGAGCACGGCCATGAACATGAACATCATGAACGTCGATTACTCGACCAAGATTCCGAACAATGTGAATCTCGCCGAAGACCGCCAGGTGCTGAAGGCGCTGGAAGGCTGGCATCCCGGCTACATGGACTGGTGGAAGGACATGGGCCCGGACGGCTTCCAGGAGTCGCTGGTCTATCTGCGTACCGCCTATTCGGTCGATCCGCGCGGCTGGGCCAAGTTCGACTACGTGCGGATGCCCGAATATCGCTGGGGCATTCTGCTTGCTCCCCAGGAGGAAAACCGCGTCATTCCGTTCGGCGAAGATTACGGCAAGCCGGCCTGGCAGGAAGTCCCCGGTGAGCATCGCGCGATGCTGCGCCGCCTGATCGTGATCCAGGGCGACACCGAGCCGGCCTCGGTCGAGCAGCAGCGCCATCTCGGCAAGACCGCGCCCTCGCTCTACGATATGCGCAATCTGTTCCAGGTCAATGTCGAGGAAGGCCGCCATCTCTGGGCGATGGTCTACCTGCTGCAGAAGTATTTCGGTCGCGACGGCCGTGAGGAAGCGGATGATTTGCTCCGCCGCCGCTCGGGCGATGCGGATTCACCGCGCATGCTCGGCGCCTTCAACGAGGCGACACCGGACTGGCTGTCGTTCTTTATGTTCACCTACTTCACCGACCGCGACGGCAAGATGCAGCTGCATTCGCTGGCACAGTCGGGCTTCGATCCGCTGTCGCGCACCTGCCGCTTCATGCTGACCGAGGAAGCTCACCACATGTTCGTCGGAGAGACCGGCATCACCCGGGTCGTGCAGCGCACCTGCGATGCGATGAACGAAGCCGGCATCACCGATCCGAACGACATCGCCAGGATCCGCGCGCTCGGCGTCATCGACCTGCCGACCATCCAGAAGAAGCTGAACCTGCACTATTCGCTGTCGCTCGATCTGTTCGGCTCCGAAGTGTCGACCAACGCGGCCAACGCCTTCAATGCCGGCATCAAGGGGCGCTACAAGGAAACCACGATCGAGGACGACCACCAGCTCAAGAACTCGACCTATCCGGTCATGAAGATGGTGGACGGCCAGATCAAGATGGTCGACGAGCCGGCGCTGACCGCGCTCAACATGCGGCTGCGCGACGATTACACGCAGGATTGCGTCAAGGGCATGCTGCGCTGGAACAAGGTGATCTCGACCGCGGGCATCGACTACAAGCTCCAGGTGCCGAACACCGCCTTCCACCGCCAGATCGGCGAGTTCAAGGACGTCCATGCGACGCCCGATGGCCTCCTGATCGACGACGCGACCTGGGCGAGCCGCAAGAACGACTGGCTGCCGTCGGCCGCGGACGGCGACTTCATCGCCTCGCTGATGAAGCCGGTCACCGAACCCGGCGAGTTCGCCTCCTGGATCTCGGCGCCCAAGGTCGGCATCGACAACAAGCCGGGCGATTTCGAGTATGTGAGGATCGAGAGCTGATCTTCAGCTCCTCTCCTCCCGGAGGGGCGGAAAGGGGTGAGCCGAACAAGGTCCTGGCTCGCCCCTTTTCTTTTTCGGCCAGATGCCGGTATGAAGCCGGCCTCAATCGTCATTTGCAAGTTCGTCGGGCCACATCTGCGCGCCGTGGAGCACGCGCAAGATGCGAACAGTCTCACTGTCGACAAGGTACGCCGCGACATAAGGTGTGCGCGGGATGACCAGCTCGCGCGTGCCTGCGACGCGCCCGGACCGACCACTGTCAGGAAAGTCGAGCAGGCGCCGCGCGGCATCGGCAATCCGCTCGTCAACATGAACCGCGGCAAGTGGGTTCTCGGCTTCGATGTAACTGAAAATATCGTCGCGATCGGACAATGCGAAGCGCGACCAGACGAGTTTCACCGCTTGCGCTCCGCCGCTTTTCGAAGCGCGGCGGCACGACGTTGCGCGAAATGCGTTTCAACTTCGGAATCATCGAGGCTGGGCCGGGTATCCGCCAGGGCCTGGCGCACCTTCTCGCGAAACCAGCCGTCGTAAGCGTGGCTGCTGCTTACGAGTTCCAGTGGAAGCATGCCTTCATTGGCCGTCCGCGTCAGCAGGATCCGCACGGCGTCGGACACCGTGAGGCCCATGTTCTCTAGAACCGCAGTGGCCTTTTCCTTTACGCCCGCATCAATGCGGGTTTGGATCAGGGCATTCGACGCCATAGCGCCCCCTCCTTGTTTGCAGTCAATGTAATGCATTTGAATGACAAATGCCAGAGGTGTCACAACCTGTGGCCAGAGCTGAGCACGGCGGCTAATTCGGCCCCGCCTCTCGGCGGGTCCATTGCCCCGCATGATCAAAGAAGGGCGCCACGCTACCAGCGAGGCGCCCCTTATCACCGTCCCGCTGACCGGCGCGGGAATGCCTGATGCTTGTGAGAGCCGCGGCTGCTACCCCGCGATCTCCAGTCCGGCGGTCGCGTAGACCACGCCGCCATCGACCGCGATGGTGTTGCCGACCACATAGTCGCCGGCGCGGGAGGCGAGATAGATCGCGGTGCCCGCCATATCCTCGTCGCTGCCGACCCGCCGCGACGGGACGCGCTGCGCGACCTCGTCGGCATGGTCGCGCGCGGCGCGGTTCATGTCCGACTTGAAGGCGCCCGGCGCGATCGCGGTGACGTTGATGTTGTCCTTGATCAGCCGCGTTGCCATCCGGCGCGTCAGGTGGATCACCGCGGCTTTGCTCGCGGCATACGAGTAGGTCTCCATCGGGTTGACGAAGATGCCGTCGATCGAGGCGATGTTGATCACCTTGCCGGGCTTGTCGTGCGTCGCTGCCGCGCGCAGCGGCTTGGCCAGCGCCTTGGTCAGGAAGAAGATCGACTTGACGTTGAGGTTCATCACCTTGTCCCAGCCGCTCTCCGGGAATTCGTCGAAGTCCGCGCCCCAGGCCGCGCCGGCATTGTTGACCAGGATGTCGAGCTTCGGCTCGCGCTTGATGATCTCGCCGGCGAGCTTGTCGCAGCCTTCGACCGTCGAGATATCGATCGGCAGCGCGATGCATTCGCCGTCATAGGCGGCTGTGAGCTCCTGGGCGGTGGCCTCGCAGGGACCTGCCTTGCGCGCGGTGATGTAGACCCTGGCGGCGCCCTGCGCCAGGAAGCCGGCCGCTATCATCTTGCCGATGCCGCGCGATCCTCCGGTCACCAGCGCGACGCGGCCCTTCAGTGAAAACAGATCCTTGAACATGCGTTCCTCCATTGCGTTGCCAGTGGTTCTGGGCGCGGCCGGGGATCGAGTCAAGGAAGGAGAGCGTCTGTAGCCGGGCTACATGTGCAGGCTCTACGCCGCATCGATCCGGCGAAAACCATTCCATACCGCGGTGGCAGCGCCCGAGGTGAGCACCGGCAACAGCCGCGCGTCCTGGTAATTGCCGTTCAGCGAGACCCGCTGCAAGGCGGTCAGATGGTCGGCGCTTTCGGGAAACAGCATGCCCGGCCGGGTCGTCACCGCGGTCCGGAAGCCGATCGATTTGGCGAGCGCGAATTCGCGCGGCCCGGCGGCGATCCGGTCGCCATAGGGATAGGCGAGATGTGCGACTTGCCGCTGCAATGCTTCCTCGATCCGCGCCCGGCTGGTCGCAAGCTCGAACGATGCGATGGTCTCGCTCTGCTTGGCGAGGTTGCAATGGCTGATGGTGTGGGCGCCGATCGTGACCAGCGGATCGGCGGCAAAGCCGCGCAGCTCGTCCCAGGACATGCAGAGCTCGCGCGCGATGCCCGCCTCGTCGACGCCGTGGCGGGCGCACAGCGCCGAGATCGCGTCCTGCATCTCCGTCTCGCCCGGCAGCGAGCGCAGCCAGTCATGCATGCGGCCGAACGCGGCCCGCTTGGCCTGCGGCGTCGCGGTGTCGAGCCGGGTCATCGCGCCGTCGATCGGCACCTCGATCGCCGATGCCGCCGCGATCACCCGCTCCAGTGCGATCCACCACAATTTGCCGCAGCCCTCGGCGAAATCGCTCGCGACAAACACCGTGAACGGCGCGCCGAACTGGCGCATGACAGGCAGCGCGAAATCGCGGTTGTCGCGATAGCCGTCGTCGCAGGTGAAGCAGGCGAAGCGCCGCGCGAAATTCCGTTCGGTGAGGCGGCGATGCGCCTCATCCATGCTGACGACGTCGACGTCGAGCGCGCGCAGATGCGTCAGCATCGCGCGCAGGAAGTCCGGCGTGACCTCGAGATGATGGTTGGGCTGGAACGCGTCGGCACGCCGCGGGCGGACATGATGCAGCATGAAGATGGCGCCGACGCCCGCGAAAATCGGCCGCAGCAGGATATGCGCACCCGAAAAATACAACGCCTCCATCCCGGCTCGGATCACGGTGTTGCGGAGTTGTTTCATGAGGGCACGGGCCGGCCGATTTGCATTCCGCCGCAAACTTAGCGAAAGACCACTGAAGAAACTGTTATCCCGATATCCGACATGGTGCCCCGCCTTGGTTCCGGATTTGGGGTTTGACAGTCAGCCAAGGGTTTGTTTTCTCTCTGGTTCCCGACCCGCAGGACGCTGAATGCACGGACTTTTCAAGTGGAGTAGCAAGTGGTGGCCGGGGGTGATTCCGCTGGTCGTCCTGTGGGGTATCGCTGCCTGGACCTCAACGGCGACAGTTGAAGCCGATCTTGCCGCGCGCTCGAATGCCGCGTTGAAGGACACCGTCCTCGACAAGCGCCGCATCAGCGTCGATGGCCGCGACGTCACGTTTGCGGCCAATGCCTTCTCCGAAGACGGCCGCCTCAGCGCGGTGGCATCGGTCGAAGCCGTGCCGGGCGTGCGGCTGGTCAACGACGAGACCCGCCTTGTTCCCGAGGCCAAGCCCTATGTGTGGTCGGCGGAACGCGACGTGGTGCGCGTCACGCTTGGCGGCAATGCGCCGCTGCCGTCGAGCAAGAGCAAGCTGACGGAGGCCGCGAAGGCCGGTCTCGGCGGTGTCGAGGTGGTCGATCAGATGGCGCTCGCCCGCGGCGCGCCACAGCGATTCGATCCGGCGGCGCTGTTGCTGCTCGACCAGATCGGCAAGCTGAAGGAAGGCAAGATCACGCTGACCGACAACAAGGTCGCGCTTGCCGGCATGGCGCGCGAGCTCGGCGGACGCGAAGCGATCGCGGCGGCGCTGAGGAACCTGCCGGACGGCTATTCGATCGCGGCCAATGACATCAAGGCGCCGCCCTATGTGTTCCAGGCCTACAAGGATCCGGTCGCGGTGACGCTGACGCTGACCGGCTACGTGCCCGACAACAACGTGCATGCCGCGCTGGTCGCCGCCGCCGGCCGCAAGTTCTTCAGCGAGAAGGTGGTCGACAATCTCAAGGCCAGCATTGGCGCGCCGTCAGGGTTTGCGGCTGCGGTGGTGCCCGCACTCGGTGCGCTGTCGCGGCTGTCGACCGGAACGCTCGTGGTGTCGGATCGCGAGGTGAAGCTGTCGGGCGATGCGCTCTACGACGCCGCAGCGGGCCAGATCCGCGAAGGGCTCGGCAAGGATTTTCCGCAGGGCTGGCAGTACAAGGCCGAGGTCACGGTCAAGCCGGCGGCGGCGCCGGTCGATCCCACCGTGTGCCAGCAGCTGTTTTCCGAGACCCTGTCGAAGGGAAAGATCCGCTTCGAGTCGGGCAAGGCCGACATCGTTCCTGACTCGGCCGGCCTGCTCGACCGCCTGATCGAGACCGCGATGCGCTGCCCCAACGCGACGATAGAGGTTGCCGGCCACACCGACAGCGACGGCGAGGAGGCGGCCAACCAGGCGCTGTCGGAACGCCGTGCACAGGCCGTGGTGGATTACCTGGTGCGCGCCGGACTGCCGGCCAACCGCTTCACGCCGATCGGCTATGGCAGCACGCAACCGCTCGCCGGCAACGAGAGTGAAGATGGCAAGGCGCAGAACCGCCGCATCGAATTCGTGGTGAAGTAGCGATGACCGTGCTCGCGACATTCGTCTGGGGTTGGCTGCTCGGCGCTGCGCTGCTCGGCTTCTGCATGGGCTGGATCGCGGTAGTGCATCGGGCGCAGGGCGTCTCGAAGCTCTGGATGCGCTGGCTCGCGCTGCTCGCCGCCGCGCTGGTGGCGGCATCGTTCGCGCGGGTCGTGCCCGGCCGCTTCGGCTATTGGCTCGATCTCTTCCTGATGATGTTCGCGCTCTACCTCGTCGGCTGCGCGATCGGCTCCTGGTTGCGCGACTGGGTGGTCTCGCGCAGCAAGCCCGCGAGCTGACCCCAAACCCTTGATCCATCGCGCCTGAGCGGTGTCGCCAAGCGGGGCGCACGCCGCATCCATCTTTGTGCTTGACAACAATACGTACGTACGTATTAAATGGCGTCCATGCCAAAGCCCTCTCTCCGCGATGCCATCCTTGACGCCGGCCTGAAGGAAATGTTCCGGACCGGCTATCACGGCACCAGCGTGCGCGACGTCACCGCGGCCGCCGGCGCGCCGCAGGGCTCGTTCACCAACCATTTCCGCTCCAAGGAGCTGTTCGCATCCGAAGTGCTCGACCGCTACTTCCTCTATGTGCGCGGCCTCGTCGCGGAAGCCCTCAGCGACACCTCGCTGCCGCCGCGCGACAGGCTGCGGCGCTATCTTGATCTCATCACCGGCAAGCTTGCCCATGACGGCTTCACCCGCGGCTGCCTGATCGGCGATTTCAGCCTCGAGGCGTCGGGCTCGAGCGAGATGCTGCGCGAGCAACTCGACGAGATCTTTCGGGAATGGCGCGCGCCGTTTGCTGCCTGCATCGCGGAAGCCCAGGCCGCGCGCGAGATCGCGTCCGACTTCGATGCCGATGAACTGGCCGATTTCCTGCTCGCATCCTGGCAGGGCGCCATGCTGCGCATGAAGGTCGAACGCAGCGCGGCCGCGCTCGAACGTTTCAAGACGATCGCATTCCAAACCGTGTTCAAGGAGTTGCCATGACGCTATCCGACGAGATCAGCCTGCATCACCGGCCCGTGCTCGCCTCCACGATGGCCTATCGCGAAACCGGGCGCGGCGACGCGCCGCACGTGCTGTTCCTGCACGGCAATCCGACATCGTCCTACATCTGGCGCAACATCATGCCGCTGGTGGCGCCGGTCGGGCACTGCATCGCGCCCGATCTGATCGGCTACGGCCAGTCCGGCAAGCCCGATATCGCCTACCGCTTCTTCGACCAGACTGACTATCTCGACGCGCTGATCGACGAACTCGGCATCACCTCGGCCTATCTCGTCGCCCAGGATTGGGGCACCGCGCTCGCCTTCCACCTTGCGGCGCGCCGTCCGCAATTGGTGCGCGGCCTCGCTTTCATGGAGTTCATCCGTCCGATGCGGGACTGGTCCGACTTCCACCAGCACGAGGCCGCCAGGGAGACGTTCCGCAAATTCCGCACGCCGGGCGTCGGCGAGGCGATGGTCCTCGACAACAACGCATTCGTCGAGCGCGTGCTGCCCGGCTCGATCCTGCGCACGCTCAGCGACGAGGAGATGGAAGCCTACCGCGCGCCGTTCGCGACGCGCGAGAGCCGCAGGCCGACGTTGATGCTGCCGCGCGAGCTGCCGATCGCAGGCGAGCCTGATGATGTCTATCAGGCGCTGACCACGGCGCACGTGGCGCTTGCGGCATCGACCTATCCGAAGCTGTTGTTCACCGGCTCGCCCGGCGCGTTGGTGTCGCCGGCCTTTGCAGCGGATTTCGCGGCGCGGCTGAAGCATTGCGCGGTCATCCAGCTCGGCGCCGGCGCGCATTATCTACAGGAGGATCATCCGGAAGCGATCGGTCGCTCGGTTGCCGGTTGGATCGCCGGCATCGAGGCCGCGAGCGCGCAACATCTTGCCGCAGCATGAGCGACCGGGAGGATATGCCATGACCGATCTCTCGATCACCTATTGCCGTCCCTGCGGCTACGAGATGCGCGCCAGGGAGGCGGCCACGCTGCTGCGCGAACGCCTTGGCCTCGATGCGGAGCTGGTGCCCGGCAAGGGCGGCGTCTTCGAGGTCAAGCTTGACGGCAAAGTGATCGCCAGGCGCGTGAAGGGACATTTCCCCGATGCCGAAGAAATCGTCGCCGCAGTGACTACCGCGCGGGCATAACGAAGCACGGACTTGCCGCCTCGCCGTCGTAATGATCATTGCGGCGGCGATTTTCGTTGATCGGCTGCCGCGCGGCGCGTCACTCTCCGTAGTTTCCCGGATGGTCTTGTGTACCTTTCGCCGGGCTAACTGCCGCACATCGACATCAAGCCTTGTCGAAGGTGGCGAGAAACGCGCATATTTGTGCACCCGCTGTCATGAATCATCCCTAATATCTTGAAGATGCGCGTTTTATTGTCGTTTGACGAATTCCACTCCGGCTTAAAACGCGCTACACGGGGCAGGGCACAGCGAAGCGCCGGCGGAGATCGCCGGGGGCCGTCGTCGCGGGATCGCAATTCGAGGTCTAGATGCTGGAAGCAATAGGCAGGGCGATGGCGTTTCTACGCCAGAAGCAACTCCTGCATCGGCTGGGTGTTGTCATCAGCATCGCCGTCATCGGCATCGCCTGCTACGTCCTCTACCACATGCTGCGCGGCATCGACACCAACGAGGTGCTCGAGGCCATCAAGAGCACCGAGCCGCGGCAGATCATGCTGGCGGGACTATTCGTCGCAGCCGGCTATTTCACGCTGACCTTCTACGACTTGTTCGCGGTGCGCGCGATCGGCCACGCCCATGTGCCCTATCGCATCAATGCGCTCGCGGCATTCACCTCCTATTCGATCGGCCACAATGTCGGCGCCAGCGTCTTCACCGGCGGCGCGGTGCGCTACCGGATCTATTCGGCCTGGGGACTAAACGCGATCGACGTCGCCAAGATCTGCTTTCTCGCCGGCCTCACCTTCTGGCTCGGCAATGCCGCGGTGCTCGGGCTCGGCATCGCCTATCACCCGGAGGCCGCGGCCAACATCGACCAGCTGCCGCCCTGGCTCAACCGCACGCTGGCGTTCGGCATCATTATCGCGCTGGTCGCCTATGTGGTCTGGGTCTGGACCCAGCCGCGGGTGGTCGGTCGCGGCCCCTGGACGGTGACCCTGCCGGGCGGCCCGCTGACGCTGCTGCAGATCGCGATCGGCATCGTCGACCTCGGCTTCTGCGCGCTCGCGATGTACGTGCTGGTGCCGGACGAGCCCAATCTCGGCTTCGTCGTGGTCGCGGTCATCTTCGTGTCGGCGACCCTGCTCGGCTTCGCCAGCCACTCCCCCGGCGGGCTCGGGGTGTTCGACGCCGCCATGCTGGTCGGCCTCTGGCAGATGGACCGCGAGGACCTGCTCGGCGGTATGCTGCTGTTCCGGCTGCTCTACTATATTGCGCCGTTCGTCATATCTGTAATCTTGCTGACGTTTCGGGAGGTTATCGTCGGCGCCCGACTCAAACGGCTGCCGCAGACTGATTCGGGTCCCCGCGCCGAGCCGCACCACGAGGCGGTTCTGGTCCGCAAGCGGGGCGATTCCGGGGTCTGATGACGCGGCCCGATGCCTCCCGAGGGACGGTCAATGTGACCGCGCCTGGGCGAGACACGAACCGACGGGAAGAAAGCCGCCGCGATGGCAATTGACGATACGCCGCAATCCATCTTCGCACCCTGGCCCGACCGCCTGCGCCATTCCGCGCTGATCCTGCTTGCTGCGGCGCTGGCGCTCAGCGTGGTGGTCGCGCTCGGCGAATTGTCGCTGGTGCGCGCCTGCGCGGTGTTCGTCTGCATCGCCGCCGCAGCGCTGGTGCCTTGGCGGCTGCATGATGCCGGGACTTCGCGCGAGGACGTCCGCGGCGTCAATCCGGTCGAGGCTGCCGCGGTCAGCGCCGTCGTCGCCGGCATGCCCGATCCGGCCGTGCTGCTCGATCGCGCCGGGCGCGTCATCCATCTCAATGCCGCCGCGGCCCAGCTCGCGCCGGCGCTGCGCAGGAACGAATTGGCGCAATTTGCCCTGCGTTCGCCGGAAATCATCACCGCGCTGCGCGAGGCGATCGCGACCACCGAGCCGCGCCGCGCCACTTACTCGGACCACGTTCCGGTCGATCGCTGGATGGAATTGGTGATCACGCCGGTGCCGGTGCCGACCCAGTTCGGCGGCACCGAGAAATGCATGCTGATGACATTCCACGACCTGACGCCGCTGCGCCGGGTCGAGGAGATGCGCGCCGACTTCGTCGCCAATGCCAGCCACGAGCTGCGCACCCCGCTCGCCGCCCTGTCCGGCTTCATCGACACGCTGCAGGGGCCGGCGCGCGAGGACGCGCGGGCCCGCGAACGCTTCCTCGGCATCATGCACACCCAGGCCACCCGCATGGCGCGGCTGATCGACGACCTCCTGTCGCTGTCGCGGGTCGAACTGTCGGCCCATGTGCGGCCCGAGGCCTCGATCGACATCGTGCCTATCATCCGCGAGGTGGCTGACGGGCTCGAGATGCTGGCCAGCGAGCGCCAGGTCGAGATCGAGGTCGACCTGCCGCAAGCCCCGGTCAGAATCGCCGGCGACCGCGAGGAACTGCTCCGCCTGTTCGAGAACCTGATCGAGAATGCCCTCAAATACGGCGCCTCGGGCGGCCGCGTCATAGTGTCGCTCAATCAGACCGTTCCGGGCGGATCGGGCGAGGGAAGCCCCGAAATCCGTGTCATGGTACGGGATTTCGGCCCCGGCATCGCGCCCGAGCACCTGCCGCGGCTGACCGAGCGCTTCTACCGGGTGGACGTCGGCGACAGCCGCAACCAGGGCGGAACGGGCCTCGGATTATCGCTGGTGAAACATATTCTTAACCGTCATCGCGGGCGTCTTCTGATCGAGAGCGTGCCGAACAATGGCGCGACTTTTACTGCCTGTTTTCCCCGGCCGAAGACCCCGCTACCGACTCAAAGCTAAGCATTTTCAGTTGCTTAGCTCTGTCATCCAAGTGTCATCCAACCTTCGTAAAAGCGGCACCGACCGCTCCTAGATGGACCGGCGTGAGCGCGATCGGGCGCATTCGGCGCTTCGCTCACAAGATGGAGACCACCCCATGAATTTCATCAAAGCAATCGTCGCTGCCGGCATGGTGGCCGCTTCGACGTCGGCCTTCGCTGCCGATATTACCGGCGCGGGCGCGACGTTTCCGTTCCCGATCTATTCGAAGTGGGCTGATGCCTACAAGAAGGACACCGGCAATGGCCTGAACTATCAGTCGATCGGTTCCGGCGCCGGCATCAAGCAGATCCAGGCCAAGACCGTGACCTTCGGCGCCACCGACGCGCCGCTCAAGGCCGAGCAGCTCGAGAAGGACGGCCTCGTCCAGTGGCCGATGGTGATGGGTGCGATCGTTCCGGTCGTGAACGTCGAGGGCATCAAGCCGGGCGATCTCGTGCTGTCCGGCGAAGTGCTCGGCGACATCTATCTCGGCAAGATCACCAAGTGGAATGACGCGGCGATCGCCAAGCTCAATCCGAAGCTGACCCTGCCGGGTGACGCGATCACCGTCGTGCGCCGTTCGGACGGTTCGGGCACCACCTTCAACTTCACCGACTACCTCTCCAAGTCGAACGCCGACTGGAAGTCCAAGGTCGGCTCCGGCACCGCGGTCGAGTGGCCGGTCGGCGTCGGCGCCAAGGGCAACGAAGGCGTTGCCGGCAACATCAGCCAGACCAAGAACGCGATCGGCTATGTCGAATACGCCTATGCCAAGCAGAACAAGCTGACCTACACGGCGCTGGTCAACAAGGCCGGCAAGACCGTGCAGCCGACCGTCGCCGCCTTCCAGGCTGCTGCGTCGAATGCCGACTGGTCGAAGGCCCCCGGCTACTACGTGATCCTGACCGACCAGCCGGGCGACGCCTCCTGGCCGATCACCGCGGCGACCTTCATCCTGATGCACAAGGAATCGACCGACAAGGCGGCCTCGCAGGAAGCGCTCAAGTTCTTCAAGTACGCCTTCGAGAAGGGCGGCAAGGCGGCCGAAGAGCTCGACTACATCCCGATGCCGGACTCGGTCGTCAAGCTGATCGAGAAGACCTGGTCCTCGGAGATCAAGAGCTAAGTCCGACGTTTCGAACAGGGCCTGTGCCGTCCCTCGAGGGCGGCGCAGGCCAAGCGATTAAGACCCGGGCTCCATCATCGCGGCAACAAGCGCGGGCGGGTCCCGGGGTTCGCGCCCCTGGCGCAGCCGGAACGACGCCCGGCCTTATGCGTCAGTGAAGATCGCTTCGGGGGCGTGGCGGTTTGTGCAAGTTTCAAATAAAAACGAGGGGATTGGCGTGGCAGACATGGCTGTTCAGAGCGATGTGATGGAAGCCGCGGGACCTTACGATCGCGCCAAGGCCCTCAGTGCCTTCAAGCTCGGTGATCTCACCTTTTATTGGATCACCCGCATCTCGGCGATCTCGGTCCTGTTGATCCTCGGCGGCATTATCCTGTCGCTGATCGTCGGCGCCTGGCCGGCGATGAAGGAATACGGCTTTGCCTTCCTCTGGACCCAGCGCTGGGCGCCCTCGGCTGATCCGCCGGTGCTCGGCGCGCTCGGCCCGATCTACGGCACGCTGATCACCTCGGTGATTGCGATGCTGATCGCGATCCCCGTCGGCATCGGCATCGCCGTGTTCCTCACCGAACTGTGCCCGCAGATGCTGCGCCGCCCGATCGGCATCGCGATCGAGCTGCTCGCCGGCATCCCCTCGATCATCTACGGCATGTGGGGCTTCTTCGTGCTGGGCCCGTTCCTGGCCAACACGTTCCAGCCGTTCATGATCAGGCTGTTCGAGGGCGTCCCGGTGCTCGGCGCGGTGTTCGCCGGCCCGCCGTCCTATCTCAGCCTGTTCAATGCGGCGCTGATCCTCGCCATCATGGTGCTGCCCTTCATCACCGCGATCTCGGTTGACGTGTTCAAGACCGTGCCGCCGGTGCTGAAGGAAGCCGCCTACGGCATGGGCTGCACCACCTGGGAAGTCGTCCGCAGCGTAGTGATCCCCTACACCCGCGTCGGCGTGATCGGCGGCATCATGCTGGCGCTCGGCCGCGCCCTCGGCGAGACCATGGCGGTGACCTTCATCATCGGCAACTCGTTCCGCATCTCGTCGTCGATCTTCGCGCCGGGCACCACGATCTCGGCGGCGATCGCTAGCGAATTCGCCGAGAGCGACGGCCTGCACCAGTCCGGCCTGATCCTGCTCGGCCTCTTGCTGTTCGTGCTGACCTTCTTCGTGCTCGCCGGTGCGCGGCTGATGCTGATGCGGCTTGAAACGAAAGCGGGGAAGTAGCGCCATGAACCCGATCTACAAATCCCGCCGCCGCAGCGACATCGTCATCCGTGCACTTTGCGTCGGCGCGGCGCTGTTCGGCGTCACCTGGCTGGCGCTGATCCTGATCACGCTGGTCTACAACGGCCTTGCTGGCCTCAGCGTGCAGCTATTCACCCAGAACACGCCGCCGCCGGGCTCGACCGATGGCGGTCTGCTCAACGCCATCGTCGGTTCGGTGATCATGACCGTGATCGGCGTCGGGATCGGCGCGCCGCTCGGCCTGTTCGCCGGCACCTACCTCGCCGAGTACGGCAAGCACGACAAGCTGACCTCGGTGATCCGCTTCATCAACGACATCCTGCTCAGTGCGCCCTCGATCATCATCGGCCTGTTCATCTATGGCGCGGTCGTGGTGCCGATGCGCGGCTTCTCGGCGATCGCAGGCGCGCTGGCGCTCGCCGTGATCGTGATCCCGGTCGTGCTGCGCACCACCGAGGACATGCTGCTGCTGGTGCCCAATCCGCTGCGCGAGGCGGCCTCCGCGCTCGGCCTGCCGCGTTCGCTGGTGATCAAGCGGATCGCTTACCGTGCGGCCCGGTCGGGTCTGATCACCGGCGTGCTGCTGGCGACCGCACGCGTCGCCGGCGAAACCGCGCCGCTGCTGTTCACCGCGCTGTCGAACCAGTTCTTCAGTCTGGATCTGACCAAGACGATGGCCAACCTGCCGGTGACCATCAACAACTTCGTGCAGAGCCCCTACGCCTACTGGAAAGAGCTGGCGTGGAGCGGTGCACTGCTGATCACATTCACCGTGCTCGCGCTGAATATCGGCGCGCGTATCCTTGGTGCCGAAAGGGCCGCAAAATGACCGAGCTTTCCGTCTCCACGACCGCCGCGGGCCACGTTCCCCAGGTTCCGCTTCCGGAAGCGCCGCCGAAAGTCACGGTGCGCAACCTCAACTTCTATTACGGCGAGCACCACGCGCTGAAGAACATCAACCTGACGCTCGGCACCAACCGCGTCACGGCGTTCATCGGCCCGTCGGGCTGCGGCAAGTCGACCCTGCTGCGCATCTTCAACCGGATGTATGACCTGTATCCGGGCCAGCGCGCGGTCGGCCAGTTGATGCTGGACCAGACCAACATTCTCGATCCCAAGCTCGACCTCAATCTGCTGCGTGCGCGGGTCGGCATGGTGTTCCAGAAGCCGACGCCGTTCCCGATGACGATCTACGAGAACATCGCCTTCGGCATTCGCCTCTATGAGAAGATCTCGAAGTCCGAGATGGACGATCGGGTCGAGAAGGCGCTGCGCGGCGGTGCGCTGTGGAACGAGGTCAAGGACAAGCTGAACGCCTCCGGCCTGTCGCTCTCCGGCGGCCAGCAGCAGCGGTTGTGCATCGCGCGCACCGTCGCGGTGCGCCCCGAAGTGATCCTGTTCGACGAGCCCTGCTCGGCGCTCGATCCGATCTCGACCGCCAAGGTCGAGGAGCTGATCCAGGAGCTCTCCGAGGACTACACGATCGCGATCGTGACCCACAACATGCAGCAGGCGGCGCGCGTCTCCGACAAGACCGCCTTCATGTATCTCGGCGAACTGATCGAGTTTGACGACACCAACAAGATCTTCACCTCACCGAGTGATCGACGCACCCAGGACTACATCACCGGCCGGTTCGGTTAGAGCATGATCCGGAAAAGTGGCAACCGGTTTTCCGATCGGATCATGCTGAAATATGGACACGAGATCATGGTCCCCAAGGGATCATGATCGAGGGAGACAAGCGATGGCTTCTGAACATACCGCCAAGGCATTCGACAGCGACCTGCAGGAGTTGACCCGCCTGGTCGCCGAGATGGGCGGCCTCGTCGAGCGGATGATCACCGAGTCGGTCGACGCGCTGATCCGCCGCGACGTCGCGCTCGGCAAGCGCGTGGTCGCCGCCGACATCGAGATCGACAATCTGCAGCGCGTCATCGAAGAGCGCGCGGTGCTGACGATCGCGCGCCGCCAGCCGATGGCGATCGACCTGCGCGAGATCGTCAGCGCGATGCGCGTGGCCACCGATCTCGAGCGGATCGGCGACCTTGCCAAGAACATGGGCAAGCGTGTCGCGGCGCTGGAAAGCGACTTCCAGCCGCTGAAGCTGATCCGCGGCCTCGAGCACATGACCGACCTCGTGCTGTCGCAGGTCAAGTCTGTGCTCGACGCCTATGCCGCGCACGACCTGCCGGCGGCGATGAACGTCTGGAAGGGCGACGAGGAGGTCGACGCGATCTGCACCTCGCTGTTCCGCGAGCTGCTCACCTACATGATGGAGGATCCGCGCAACATCTCATTCTGTATCCATCTGATGTTCTGCGCCAAGAACATCGAGCGGATCGGCGATCACGCCACCAATATCGCCGAGACGGTGTTCTACATGATCGAAGGCCAGCAGATCACCGACAAGCGCCCGAAGGGCGACATGACCAACTTTGCCACCACGGTGCCGGGTAACACGTAGTCGACGGCGTTTCGGTTTGCGTCAGGGCAACGGATCACCACAGAGAAAGAACTTAGACCGATGAGCGCACGCATTCTGGTAGTCGAAGACGAGGAAGCGCTGACGACACTGTTGCGCTACAACCTCGATGCCGAAGGCTACGATGTCGAAACGGTGGGGCGCGGCGACGATGCCGACACCCGGCTGAAGGAGCGCGTTCCCGACCTCGTGGTGCTGGACTGGATGCTGCCGGGCCTGTCCGGCATCGAGCTGTGCCGACGGTTGCGGGCGCGGCCCGAGACCAAGCAGCTTCCGATCATCATGCTGACCGCGCGCGGCGAGGAGAGCGAGCGGGTGCGCGGGCTGGCCACCGGCGCCGACGATTACATCGTCAAGCCGTTCTCGGTGCCGGAATTGCTGGCACGGGTGAAGGGCCTGTTGCGCCGCGCGAGCCCGGAGCGGCTTGCGACCGTGCTGACCTATGGTGACATCGAGCTCGACCGCGAGAAGCGCCGCGTGGCGCGTTCGGGGCGCCCGATCGATCTCGGGCCGACCGAATATCGCCTGCTTGAATTCTTCCTCGAGCATCCCGGCCGCGTATTCAGCCGCGAGCAGCTGCTCGACAGCGTCTGGGGCCGCGACATCTACATCGATGAGCGCACCGTCGACGTGCATATCGGCCGCCTGCGCAAGCTGCTCAATCCGGGCCGCGAGCAGGATCCGATCCGCACCGTGCGCGGCGCCGGCTATGCGCTCGACGACCGCTTCGCGAAAGCCGAGCCGCAGCCGTAACGGCTTGGTCGCGATCACAGGCCACAACACGGCGTCGTCCTGTTGGCTCCATGACGAGCTGCGCACCACAAAAAAATCCCCGCTTTCGCGGGGATTTGTTTTGAAGTCTTCCGTCGTTTCCCGAGTGCTTACTTGATCTGTGGCTTCGCCGATGGCCGGCGGCGATCGGCGGCGGGCTGGTAGGCGACGCGCGAGTGATGTGCGCAATAGGGCAGGCCGGCGAGCGCCTTGCCGCCGCAGAAGAAGAATTCCGGGCTCGAGGGATCGCCGACCGGCCAATGGCAGGTCGCCTCGTTGAGCTCGAGCAGCGACAGCCGCTGGCTCATCGGCACCACGTTGTCGAAGGAGATCGGATCGGGCTCCATCTCGACCTCGAAGGCGTGTGCGAGCGCGGTGTTGCCGCGCGAAACCGGGCGCGCCACCCGCATCATGTGCTGGGCGGGACGGGCCTTGCGCTGCCGCGGCGCGGCGGTCGAGGGGGCCTTGGCGCGGCCGGAGAGGCCGAGCCGATGCACTTTGCCGATCACGGCGTTTCGCGTCACATTGCCAAGTTCCGCTGCGATCTGGCTGGCCGAAAGGCCAGACTCCCAGAGCTTCTTCAGCTGCTCGACGCGATCGTCGGACCAGGTCAATACCGTCATCGCATTCTTCCTTTCGCATGGCGCCGGCCAGTCATTGGAGCGGCGCTGCGAGCCAAATCTGGACAAATATCCCTGCGGCCAGAATCCCTTAGCCCTCGCCGGACACGATGTTGCGCCCGAACGTTTACGTGAGACACGAAGGCTACTTAGAGGGTCCAGTACTGCCGCACGAGATGTCGTACCCGACAGGCCAAACGCTACAATATGGCGTGACTCTGGCGCAAGAGTCCGCGGTCGTGCGTCCACATGTTCCCACAAAGTTAAGCATTGCTATGAGGCTTTTCCACTGCACCGGAATGCTCCGGATTGCGCTGGTTTGGCATTGCAGGACGGCCGGCAAAGGGCGGCTCCTGGCGATTGACACCGACCGGCCGCAGCATAGAATGACCCCACGTGCCGCCCGCAAAGGCGGCCGTTTTGTTTTCCGAAGCTGGCCGTTGCTGCGCTGGCGTCAATGCGCGCGGCAATTGTCGGCCCCAAACCGGCAGTGAACGCCATGACCAACAGCGCCCCGTCGCATCTGCTCCCCGTCTTCGCCAGGGTCGATCTCGGCTTCGAGCGCGGTGAGGGCGCCTGGCTGATCGCAACCAACGGCGACCGCTATCTCGATTTCACCTCGGGCGTCGCGGTGAACGCGCTCGGGCACGCGCATCCGCATCTGGTCAAGGCGCTGCAGGAACAGGCGACCAAGCTGTGGCACATGTCGAACCTGTTCAAGAGCCCCGACGGCGAGGTGCTCGCCGCGCGGCTGTGCGAGCAGAGCTTTGCCGACTTCGTATTCTTCTGCAATTCCGGCGCTGAGGCGATGGAGGGCGTGATCAAGCTGGTCCGCCATCATCACTTCTCCAAGGGCCATGGCGAGCGCTACCGCATCATCACCTTCGAGGGCGCGTTCCATGGCCGCACGCTGGGCACGCTGGCCGCGACCGGCTCGGCGAAATATCTCGAGGGCTTCGGTCCGCCGATGGACGGCTTCGACCAGGTGCCGCATGGCGACATCGAGGCGGTGAAGAAGGCGATCGGTCCGCACACCGCCGGCATCCTGATCGAACCGGTGCAGGGCGAGGGCGGCGTGCGCGGCGCGCCGCAGGCGTTCTTCAAGGCATTGCGCGCGCTGTGCGACGAGCACGGCCTGTTGCTCGCCTTCGACGAGGTGCAGACCGGCATGGGCCGCACCGGCGAGCTGTTCGCTTACAAGCGCACCGGCGTGACGCCCGATGTGATGTCGCTGGCCAAGGCGCTCGGCGGTGGATTCCCGATCGGCGCGGTGCTGGCGACCGCGCAGGCCGCGGCCGGCATGGCGCCGGGCTCGCATGGCTCGACCTTCGGCGGCAATCCGCTCGCGGTTGCCGCCGCCAATGCCGTGCTCGACGTCGTGCTCAAGCCCGGCTTCTTCGAGCACGTGCAGAAGATGTCGCTGTTGCTCAAGCAGAAGCTCGCCTCCGTGGTGGACCGCTATCCCGGCGTGCTGTCGGAGGTGCGCGGCGAGGGCTTGCTGATAGGCGTCAAGGCCGTGGTGCCGTCCGGCGATCTGATCACCGCGCTGCGCAACGAGAAGCTGCTCACCGTCGGCGCCGGCGACAATGTGGTGCGGTTCCTCGCGCCCTTGATCGTGACCGAAGCCGAGATCGACCAGTCGATCGCCTCGCTCGAGCGCGCCTGCGCGACATTGTCGCCGGCGCAGCCGAGGAAGGCCGGATAATGAGCAAGCCGGTCCGTCATTTCCTCGACATCAACGAGCTGCCGCTCGGCGAGCTGCGCAACATGCTGTCGGCCGGCGCCGCCATGAAGGCGAAGCTGAAGGCGCATGAGAAGGGCAGGAAGCCGCTCGAAGGCAAGACGCTGGCGATGATCTTCGAGCGCCCGTCGACCCGCACCAGGGTGTCGTTCGACGTCGGCATGCGCCAGCTCGGCGGTGAATCCATCATGCTGACCGGCGCCGAGATGCAGCTCGGCCGCGGCGAGACCATCGCCGACACCGCGCGCGTGCTGTCGCGCTATGTCGATGCGATCATGATCCGCATCCTCAACCACGACGCGCTGCTCGAACTCGCCGCGCATGCCACCGTCCCCGTCATCAACGGCCTGACCCGGCGCTCGCATCCCTGCCAGGTGATGGCCGACCTCATGACCTATGAGGAAAATCGCGGCTCGATCGCGGGCAAGACCGTGGCGTGGACCGGCGACGACAACAACGTGCTGGCGTCCTGGGCGCACGCCGCCGAGCGGTTCAAGTTCCAGCTCAATATCGCGACGCCTCCGGAGCTGTCGCCGAAGAAGCCGATGCGCGACTGGATCAAGGCGACCGGCGCGCCTATCGTGCTCGGCACCGACCCGGAAGCCGCCGTGCGTGGCGCCGATTGCGTCGTCACCGACACCTGGGTGTCGATGGGCGACAAGGAGGGCGAGCGCCGCCACAACGTGCTGCAGCCCTATCAGGTCAATGCCAAGCTGATGTCGCTCGCCAAGCCGGACGCGCTGTTCATGCACTGCCTGCCCGCGCATCGCGGCGAGGAGGTCACCGACGAGGTGATCGACGGGCCGCAATCCGTGGTGTTCGACGAGGCGGAAAACCGCCTGCATGCGCAGAAGGGCATTCTGGCCTGGTGCTTTAACGAAGTCGCGTAAGCGCCGCTTCAACGCTGTCGTCCCGGCGAAAGCCGGGACCCATAAGCCGCGGCCCGTGGAAAGGGCACAAGGGGAGACGCCTTGTGTCGTAACAGAACTCTGTGGTTGGGTCCCGGCCTTCGCCGGGACGACGTTCCCTCGTTGAGTGAACCCCTTTATTTCACGGTCCGAGACCCCAGATAGAGCGCCATGGTTTCACAATCCCCCGACATCAAAATCACGACCGAGGCGCCGGTTCGCGCGCCGTCTTCGGTTCCTGTCGACGATGCCGTGCTGGCCTTCGAGGTCGGCGCGCTGGATTTGCGCGGCCGGTTGACCCGGCTCGGCCCCGCGCTCGACGAGATCCTGCACAAGCACGATTATCCGCCGGCAGTCGGCAAGCTGCTCGGCGAGGCCATCGTGCTGACCACGCTGCTCGGCTCGTCGGTCAAGTTCGAGGGGCGCTTCATCCTGCAGACCCGGACCGAAGGCCCGGTGTCGCTGCTGATCGTCGATTTCCAGGCGCCCGACCGGCTGCGTGCCTATGCCCGTTACGACGCGGCGCAGCTCAAGCCGGGGCAGACCTCGGGCGAACTGCTCGGCAAGGGTCACCTTGCGATGACGATCGACCAGGGCTCCAACACCAGCCGCTACCAGGGCCTGGTCGCGCTCGATGGCGGCGGCCTCGAAGAGGCGGCGCACGAATATTTCCTGCGCTCGGAGCAGATTCCGACACGGGTCCGGCTGGCGGTCGGCGAGGAGATGCGCGGCGGCGAGGGCGGCAAGCTGCACTGGCGCGCCGGCGGCATCCTGCTGCAGTTCCTGCCCAAGGCGCCGGAGCGCGCCAAGCAGGCCGATCTGCACCCCGGCGATGCGCCCGATGGTACGGTCACGCACAGCGTGCCGGACGACGATGCCTGGGTCGAGGGACAGTCGCTGATCTCGACCGTCGAGGATGTCGAGCTGATCGATCCCGATCTGTCCGGCGAGCGGCTGTTGTACCGCCTGTTCCACGAACGCGGCGTCCGCGTCTTCAACCCGCAACCGCTGCGCGCACAGTGCTCGTGCTCGCGCGATGCGGTGTCGTCGATGTTGAAGAGTTTTGCGCCGAACGATCGCGCCGAGATGGTCAAGGACGGTAAGGTCGTCGTGACCTGCGAGTTCTGCTCGTCGGTCTACGAGTTCACGCCGCAGGAAGCCGGCGTGGAGCAATAGCGGCGTGCGCGGAAGCGCATCAATTCAACACCCGCTTCCCGTCCGGGCTCGGGCTGTCCAGCGAGAAGGTCGGCACGTCGATCTCAAAACGCTCGCCGGCTTCGGTGACCATCTGATAGCTGCCGGCCATGAAGCCGGAGGCGGTCGGCAGCGGCACGCCGGAGGTGTATTCGAAGCGTTCGCCGGGCGCGAGCACCGGCTGTTCGCCGACCACGCCCTCGCCACGCACCTCCTGGCGGCGGCCGGTGGCATCGGTGATGATCCAGTGCCGCGTCCGCAGCTGCACCGTTTCCGGACCCGAATTGACGATCACGATCTTGTAGGACCAGAAATATTCGCGCCGGTCGACCGACGAGCGCTCCGGCATGAAGTTCGGCTCGACGGTGACTTCGATCTGGCGGGTAACGGCGCGGTACATGCGGCTCAATCCGATGGTCTTGGCCGTGATCCACTTTCGGCCGGATCACACTCAATCAGGACGCCATCATAGCCAATTGGTCAGCCGGAACCAATCGCCTGCCGGGCTGTGAAAACCCGGCCCCCGGGGACAGTCTGTTCATCGCGCTTTCAACATAGTTCCGCTCTAAAGCGCGGCCGCATGTCGCCGCACTCTGCGCTTTGTCCGCAAGTCGCGGACCGATATTATGTTTTCAGCTGGGCATGCGGAGCGTCCGCAGCCGACACGGTGTTTGATGAGCTCGATTGCCGATCCCATAGCCGGCTCGCCGGTGGCTGAGGCCAAAGCCGAGGCGAAGGTGGCGGCGGCCGCGCCCGCGATCACACTGCCGGCGACCGGCGAGCGCGAGCTCAGGCTCGATCTGTTCCGGGGGCTCGCGCTGTGGCTGATCTTCATCGATCACCTGCCGACCAATCTTTTGACCTGGCTGACGCTCCGCAATTACGGCTTCTCCGACGCCACCGAGATCTTCATCTTCATCTCCGGCTACACCGCAGCCTTCGTCTACGGCCGCGCGATGCTGGAGGGCGGCTTCGTGATCGCGACCGCGCGCATCCTGCGCCGGGTCTGGCAGATCTATGTCGCGCACGTCTTCCTGTTCACGATCTTCCTCGCCGAGATCTCCTATGTCGCGACCTCGTTCGAGAACCCGCTGTACAGCGAGGAAATGGGGATCATGGACTTCCTCAAGCAGCCCGACGTCACCATCGTGCAGGCGCTGCTGCTGCGCTTCCGTCCCGTCAACATGGACGTGCTGCCGCTCTATATCGTGCTGATGCTGTTCCTGCCGCTGATCCTGTGGCTGATGAAGTGGAAGCCCGACGTCACGCTCGGCCTGTCGGTCCTGCTCTACGCGCTGACCTGGCAGTTCGATCTGTATCTGTCGGCCTATCCGAACGGCTTCTGGGCGTTCAATCCGTTCGCCTGGCAATTGTTGTTCGTGTTCGGCGCCTGGTGCGCACTCGGCGGCGCGCGGCGGATGTCGCGCATCCTGTCGTCGAACATCACGATGTGGATCTGCATCGTCTATCTGGTCGCCGCGTTCTTCGTGACCCTGACCTGGTACGTGCCGCAGCTCGGCCACATCATGCCGAAGGTCATCGAGCAATGGATGTATCCGATCAACAAGACCGACCTGGACGTGTTGCGGTTTGCGCATTTCCTGGCGCTCGCCGCCCTCACCGTGCGCTTCCTGCCCCGGGATTGGCCGGGCTTGAAATCGCGGTGGCTGCGACCATTGATCCTGTGTGGCCAGCATTCGCTTGAGATATTCTGTCTCGGGGTCTTCCTCGCCTTTGCCGGTCATTTCGTGCTTGCCGAGGTCTCTGGCGGTGCCGCACTGCACGCCCTGATCAGCGTGTGCGGCATCCTCATCATGTGCGGCATGGCGTGGATTATTTCGTGGTACAAGCACTCCGCCGACAAAGGCGCCTCGAAAAAAGGTGCGGTCGGCAACGCCGATCTGGCGGGAGGGGGAGCATGAAGTCCGCACGGACGATGCTGGGCCTGCTGCTGCTGGCCGCCAGTTTGGCGGCAGCGCCCGCGCGCGCCGGCGACAATCCCGAGCCTGCGCCGCCGCCGCCCTGCGACGTGCCCGCCTATCTGCTGTCGAGCGAGAGCTCGCTGCCGAAGGTCACCGATGCGGTGAAGGCCAACCAGCCGCTCAACGTGCTGGTGGTGGGCAGCCGCTCCTCGACCATCCAGGGCAACGAGGCGAGTGCCTATCCGGCCAAGCTGCAGGCGGCGCTGAAGGAGGCATTTCCGCAGGCAAATATCGATCTATCCGTAGAATTACAGGGAAAAAGCACCGCGGAAGAGACCGCGGGAACCCTTGTTAAGCTTGTCGAAGCAAAAAAGCCTACTTTGGTTATCTGGCAGACCGGCACGGTCGATGCTATGCGAGCGGTCGATCCCGACGATTTCCGGACCGCCATCAACGACGGCGTTGTTGCGTTACGGGGCGCTGGGACAGACGTGGTGCTGGTCAATCTGCAATACAGCCCGCGCACGGAGACGATGATCTCTGCGCCGCCATATCTCGACAATATCAAGGTGGTGGCGCAGCAGCACGACGTTCCGCTGTTCGACCGGTTCTCGATTATGAAGCAGTGGAGCGACGCCGGATATTTTGACCTGTTCAGCACCTCGCATGGTGTCGACCTGGCCAAGAAGGTTCACGCCTGTCTCGGCCGCGCACTGGCGAAATTCGTGATCGATGCGGCCCATCTGGGCCCGGTGCAGTAGAATTAGAGGAAGCAGAGTTGATGCGTTTTGCGTTCCCTTTTCGCTCTCATGCAGGGCGGAGCCTGCGCGCCGTAGCGGCGCTCTTGCTGCTCGCGCCGTTGTCGGTCGCGCCGTCGCGCGCCCAGACCGGCCAGGCCGACCAGCATGCGGCATTGTCATCGGGTGCCGCGACAAGATCCGACGCCGCACGGCCTGATGTCGGCAAGCCCGCCGCGATGGCGGTCGACGCCGCCAGCCCGCAGCAGCCCGGCATCGCCTCCCAGGCGCTCGACAAGGTCAAGCAGGTCGCCAGATCCGCCGGCGACATCTTCCACCGCGTGCCCTGCCATCAGCCGACCGGCGTGCCCAACACCACCGGCTCGCTACCGCATGTCGCGGCCAAGCTTGCCGCCGGCAAGCCGGTCGTCATCATCGCGTTCGGCTCGTCCTCGACCCAGGGCTACGGATCGTCGGCGCCGGAATTCACCTATCCGAGCCGGCTCGCTGCGCAACTGCGCCGGCAATATCCCTCGGCCGACATCACCGTGCTCAACCGCGGCAAGGGCGGCGAGGACGCGCCGGAGATGATGAAGCGGCTGCAGACCGAAGTGATCGACATGCATCCCGACATGGTGATCTGGCAGGTCGGTACCAATGCGGTGCTGCGCAACCTCGATCCGAGCGAGACCGCCAAGCAGGTCGAGGACGGCGTGGCGCGCATCCAGGCCGACGGCGCCGATCTCGTGCTGGTCGATCCGCAATATTCGCCGCGCGTCACCGAGCGTCCGGAAAGCGCCCGCGGCATGGTGAAGCTGCTCGGCCGCATCGCCGCGCTGCGCCATGTCGGCATCTTCCCGCGCTTCGAGGTGATGCGCGACTGGCACGAGCGGCAGGCGATCCCGATCAACGATTTCGTCATCGACGACGGCCTGCACATGAACGATTGGGGCTATGCCTGCTTCGCCCAACTGCTCGGCGACGACATCATCCGCTCGGTCGGCGCGATCAAGATCGGCGTCAACGTGCCGGCCGACGTGCGGACGTACCGGCCGATGTGATCGGCCGCGCTTCGCGCGGACCCGCTGGCGCGGATCACAGAATGTAGGTGCATGAATCACCGGCGGTACCAAGCGTTCAGTGTCGTCCCGGCGAAGGCCGGGACCCATAACCACCGAGGGTCATTGTCGCACGCTCATGGGATGACGAGTCCCGCCTACAACAACCGCCGCGGAGTATGGGTCCCGGCCCCCGTGCGCAATTGCGCACTAGGCCGGGACGACAGCGGAGCGTGTGGCGCCACTCGCGCCTTAGGACCGTGGGTCTCTCACCACCACCTTCCCAAAGCTTGACCTCGCCGCGGTAATCCGCTCCCTTGGCGCCTGCTACCAAGCCTCAAGGGAAACGCTCATGTCTTTCGTGCTGGCCATCGATCAGGGCACCACATCGTCGCGCGCCATGGTGTTTCGCGGCGACATCTCCATTGCCGCGGTCGCGCAGCAGGAGTTTCCGCAGCATTTCCCGGCTTCCGGCTGGGTCGAGCACGAGCCGGACGACATCTGGACCTCGACCGTGATGGTGTGCCGCGAGGCGCTGGAAAAGGCCGGCCTGAAGGCCAAGGACATCGCCGCGATCGGCATCACCAACCAGCGCGAGACCACCGTGGTGTGGGACCGCGCCACGGGGCAGGCCGTGCACCGCGCCATCGTCTGGCAGGACCGCCGCACCGCCGACATCTGCGCAAGACTCAAGGCCGAGGGCCATGAGCCTGTGATCTCGGCCAAGACCGGTCTCATTATCGATCCCTATTTCTCGGGGACGAAAGTCGCCTGGATTCTCGATCACGTGCCGGGTGCGCGCGAGCGCGCCGAACGCGGCGAGCTGTTGTTCGGCACCATCGATTGTTACCTGCTATGGCGGCTCACCGGCGGCCGGGTGCACGCGACAGACGCCACCAACGCCTCGCGCACGCTGCTGTTCAACATCCACACCGGCGTGTGGGATGACGACCTCATCAACCTCCTGCGCGTGCCGCGCTCGATGCTCCCGGAGGTGAAGGATTCCTCCGCCCGGTTCGGCGAGAGCACGGCGGATCTGTTCGGCGGCCCGATCGCGATCTCCGGGATTGCCGGCGACCAGCAGGCCGCGACCATCGGCCAGGCCTGCTTCGAGCCCGGCATGATGAAGTCGACCTACGGCACCGGCTGTTTTGCCTTGCTCAACACCGGCACCACGCCGGTGGCCTCGAAGAACAAGCTGCTGACGACGATTGCCTATCAGCTCGGCGGCCAGCGCACCTACGCGCTCGAAGGCTCGATCTTCGTCGCCGGCTCCGCGGTGCAGTGGCTGCGCGACGGGCTCGGCATCATCAAGCACGCCGCCGAGACCGGCCCGCTTGCCGACAAATCCGACTCGATGCAGAGCGTCTATCTGGTGCCGGCCTTCGTCGGCATGGGCGCGCCATACTGGAATCCGCGCGTACGCGGCGCGCTGTTCGGGCTGACCCGCAACACCGGCCCGGCCGAGCTCGCGCATGCGACCCTTGAGAGCGTCTGCTACCAGACCTTCGATCTGTGGGCTGCGATGCGCACCGACTGGCCCGAGGCCAACGCCGCCAACACCGTGCTGCGCGTCGACGGCGGCATGACCGCATCCGATTGGACCATGCAACGGCTCGCCGACCTGCTCAACGCGCCGGTCGACCGCCCGATGATCCAGGAGACCACGGCGCTGGGCGCGGCCTATCTCGCCGGCCTCGAGGCCGGCGTCTACCCGGAGCCGGCGAAGTTCGCCGACAATTGGCGGCTCGAGCACCGCTTCAGGCCGGCGATGAGCGAGGCGACCCGCGAGCGCAAGCTCGCCGGCTGGGCGCGCGCCGTGAAGGGCGTGCTGGCGAGCGACGAGGGGGAGTAGTTGAACTCGTGCGGCAGAGTTTCTTCACCTCTCCCGCTTGCGGGGGAGGTCGACGCGCGTAGCGCGGCGGGTGGGGGCTCTCTCCGCATAGCGACTAGTCCCATCGCGGCGAAACCCCCACCCCAGCCCTCCCCCGCAAGCGGGAGAGGGGGCACGCCATCACCGCGGATGCAGACTTCCAACCAATAACAACCATTGGAGAACAACATGAACACGGATCTCAACCGCGTCACCAGACTGCTCGCTGCCGCGCTCTGCACCGCGATGCTCGCAGCTCCCGCCACCGCGCGCGAGAAGCCGAGCGCGCTTGTGTCGGCGCGCGAGGTGAAAACCGACGTCGCCGGGTTGAAGGCGCCGGGCCAGATCCTGGTCGACGTCTGGGGTATCCCGCACATCTATGCCGGCAACGAGCACGACCTGTTCTTCCTGCAGGGCTTCAACGCCGCGCGCGACCGGCTCTGGCAGATCGATCTCTGGCGCAAGCGCGGGCTCGGCCTGCTGGCGAAAGACTTCGGCCCCGCTTATGCCGAGCAGGACAAGGCGCTGCGCCTGTTCCTCTATCGCGGCGACATGAATGCGGAATGGGCCGCCTATGGCCCGAAGGCGAAAACCTATGCCGAGGCGTTCGTCGCCGGCGTCAACGCCTATGTTGCCGACGTCAACGCGGGCAAGCGTCCGCTGCCGATCGAGTTTCGGATCGCCGGGACGAAGCCGGACCTGTGGTCAGCGGAGGATGTCGTGCGCGTGCGTAGCCACGGACTAACGCGCAACGTCGCCTCCGAGGTGAAGCGCGCACTGGTCGCCTGCGCCGCAGGACTCGATGCCGATCGCTTCCGCGTCAAGCTGGAGCCGGACTGGACCACGAAGATTCCCGAGGGGCTCGATCCCTGCAGCGTGCCGAAAGGCGTGCTCGAGGCCTACGACCTCGCCACGCGCCCGGTGAAGTTCGCCGCGCCGAAGGACCAGAAGGCGGCGCTGGCGCATGATCCCGACCGGTTTTTGGCCGAGGCCGACCAGCAGCGCGACACCATCGGCTCCAACAACTGGGTGATCGCGGCGTCGCGCACCGCGACCGGACGTCCGATCCTCGCCAACGATCCGCATCGCGAGCATTCGGTGCCGTCGCTGCGCTACATCGTCGGCCTCAACGCGCCCGGCATCTCGGTGATCGGCGCCGGCGAGCCGGCTTTGCCGGGCATCTCGATCGGCCACAACGATACCATCGCGTTCGGTCTCACCATCTTCAACGTCGACCAGGAAGACCTCTACGTCTACGAGCTCAACCCTGACAATCCGAACCAGTACCGCTACGGCACGGGCTGGGAGGACATGAAGGTCGTGCATGAGAAGGAAGCGGTGAAGGGCGAGGCCGACCGCGACCTCGAGCTGAAGTTCACCCGCCACGGCCCGGTGATCTTCGTCGACGCCGACAACAAGCACGCGTTCGCGGTGCGCTCGATCTGGTTCGAGCCAGGCACCTCGGCCTATTTCGGCTCGTCCGACTACATGACCGCGAAGTCGTGGACCAGCTTCCTCGGCGCGATGCGGCGCTGGGGCGCGCCGTCGGAGAACCAGGTCTACGCCGACACGTCAGGCAATATCGGCTGGGTCGCGGCCGGCAAGACGCCGCGCCGCACCAGCTTCGACGGCCTGATGCCGGTGCCGGGCGACGGTCGTTACGAGTGGCAGGGTTTCCTGTCGCTCGATGAATTGCCGAAGCTGTACCAGCCGAAGCAGGGCTTTATTGCCACCGCCAACCAGATGAACCTGCCGGCGGATTATCCGGTGAACGAGCGCCGGGTCGGCTTCGAGTGGTCCGACAGCGCGCGCTGGCAGCGCATCACCGAGGTGCTGCAGGCCAACAGCAAGGTGACGCTGGCAGATGCGATGGCGTTGCAGAACGACGACACCGGTATGCTCGCGCGGCGCCTCGTCGCGCTTTTGAGGCCGCTCACGTCGGACGATGCCAACGTCAAGAAGGGTCTCGACCTGCTCAAGGCCTGGGATGCGCGCGACGCCGAGGACAGCGCCGCGGCTGCTGTCTATGAAGTGTGGATCGCAAACCACCTCGGCCCGGTGCTGCTTAAGACCACGGCGCCGAAAGCGGCCGAGCTGATCGCGCCGGAGGCTTCCAGCATTTCCGCCATCATCGGCTATCTCGAAAAGCCCGACGCTGCGCTCGGCAACGATCCGGCAGCGGAGCGCGACCGCGTGCTGCGCGACAGCCTCGGCGCGGCCGTCGCCGATGTCACCGACAAGCTCGGGAGCGATGCGTCCATGTGGCGCTGGGGCCGGTTGCACGTCGCCAAGTTCGACCACGCGCTGATGCCGCTCGCCGACAAGGCAACCGCGGCGCAGATGCAGGTCGGCCCGCTCGCCTTCGGCGGCGCCGCCAATGTGCCGCGCGCCGCCACTTATCGCCGCACCGACTATCATCTCACCGCGGGCGCCTCGTTCCGCATGGTGCTCGATGTCGGCAATTGGGATGCGAGCCGCACCATCAACACGCCAGGCCAATCCGGCGATCCCTTCAGCGGCCACTACCGCGACCTCGCCCCGCTCTGGGCGACGGGGCAGTATGTCCCGCTGCTCTACAGCCGCGGCGCGGTGGAAGCCGCAGCCGCCGAGGCGATCTCGCTGACGCCGAGGTGAGGGGGAGCGTACTCTCACTGACCGCGCCACAAACTCCGCAGTCGTCCCGGCGAAGGCCGGGACCCATAACCACGAATGCCAAATTGTTTCGCGCGCTGGGGCCACAGCGTGCCTTAACAACTCCACTTTGTGGCAATGGGTCCCGGCCTTCGCCGGGACGACATATGTGGCTCGTATCGCGCGCTCTATTTCGCCAGTTCTTCCTGCAGCTCCTGCATCGCACGTCGCATTGCATGTGCCGCGACATGCGAATATCTCCGGCCGATACGCAGAAATAAGGTCGCCTAATGCTGCTGCCCGACGGTTACTCCGACATTCCCCACGGCAAGGTCGCCGCCGTCGTCACGCATCTGGAAATGACTGCGCGCCCGCCGATGCGCGATGATCCGCCCGGCGCGTGGCGCCTACGCAAGGTCGAGCCGCCCGCGCTCGACTGGTATCGCGATCTCTACCGCCGCGTCGGCGAGGAATGGCTGTGGTTTACCCGCAGCGGGCTCGATGACGCCGATCTCGCCGGGCGCATTCACGCGCCCGGGGTCGAGCTCTACGGGCTGGTCGTCGATAGCCAGGATGAAGGCCTGCTTGAGCTCGACTTCAGCGTGGACGGCGAATGCCAGCTGCTCTATTTCGGCGTCACCGCAAAATTCATCGGCACCGGCGCCGCGCGCTTCCTGATGAACCGCGCGCTGGAGATCGCCTGGTCGCGCGATGTCGGCCGCGTCTGGGTGCACACCTGCACCTTCGATCATCCCTCAGCGGTCGCGTTCTACCAGCGCTCCGGCTTCCGCGCGTTCAAGCGGCAGATCGAGGTGGCGGATGATCCGAGGCTCAATGGCAAACTGCCGCGCGATGCGGCGAGGCATGTGCCGGTGATTGCATAGCTCGTCACACAGATCGGATCATGATCCGGTTGCAATGCAGCGCGGTCCATCTAGGATGGTGCAAAGCGCAACCTCTGACCTCGGCTCGACCGCCACACCTCGAAAGCCCTGCTTTCGCGGCCGCGGTCCGCTGCGGCATGACCTTCGAGATGACAGATGTTCCTGATCGGCCAGTACGACTCGCCCTTCGTCCGCCGCACCGCGATCGCGCTGCGGCTTTATGGATTGCCGTTCGAGCACAAGCCGTGGTCGACCTTCGGCGATGCGGAGCAGGTTGCGGCCTATAATCCGGTGCAGCGGGTGCCGACGCTGGTGCTGGACGACGGCGAGGCGCTGATCGAGAGCAGCGCGATCCTGGATTATCTCGACGAGTTGGTCGGGCCGGACAAGGCGATGATTGCACGCTCAGGCATCGAGCGGCGCCGGCATCTGCGCATCATGGCGCTGGCGACCGGGCTCGCCGACAAGGCGGTGAGCCTGGTCTACGAGCGCGTGCTGCGCAAGGAGCAGCTCAAGCTCTGGGTCGAGCGCTGCGAGGGACAGATCTCCCGCGTGCTCGCGGTGCTGGATCAGGAGCGCGCGGCGGTGCCGACGCCATATTGGCTCGGCGATCGTATCGGTCACGCCGACATCGCCGTGGCCTGCGCGCTGCGCTTCACCCGCGAGGCGCATCCGCATCTGTTCGACGCGCGCTATCCGGCGCTGCAGGCGCACGCCGCGCGCTGCGAGGCGCTGCCGCCGTTCCAGGAGATCGTGCAGCCGCTGGCGCCGCCGAAGGGGTAGGGAGCATATCGCCGACCTCTCTCCGCCGTCATTCCGGGGCTCGCGAAGCGAGAGCCCGGAATCCATTCCACTGCTTGTTCTGCGGTCCAATGGATTCCGGGCTCGGCGCTTCGCGCCACCTCGGAATGACGAAGAAATGCTGCAAACTCAGTGTCGTCCTGGCGAAAGCCAGGACCCATTACCCCGAATCTCAATTGTTGCGCGGCGCTGGGGCCGCCATCCCGTTCATCACCAACTGCGGTGGTTATGGGGTCCTGGCTTTCGCCAGGACGACATCGGTGAATGCGGCGCTATTGATGATCAGGCGAAGGCAACGCGCCGCACGACTCCGCGCCGCCCCCAATGCGCGCGCTTCGGGCTACCCATTGCCAGTCCGATCTTCTATGGTGAGCCGTTCGGGTCGCATGCGGCGAACTCGATAAATCCATGATATCAAAGGCTTAAGGCTCGGAGCGAAGCCTTTGGAGGGCGGTTTGACGCGATATATTTCGACCAGGGGTGAGGCCCCGGTGCTTGGCTTCTGCGATGTGATGCTGACCGGGCTCGCCCGCGACGGCGGGCTCTACGTGCCCGAGACCTGGCCGCAGCTGTCGCATGAGACCATCGCCGGCTTGTTCGGCCGTCCCTATTGGGAGGTCGCGGTCGAGATCATCAGGCCGTTTGCCGCCGGCGAGATTTCCGATGCCGAGCTCGGCCGTATGGCCAACGAAGCCTATGCCACGTTCCGGCATCCTGCGGTGGTGCCGCTCGACCAGGTCGGGCCGAACCAGTTCCTGCTCGAGCTGTTCCACGGGCCGACCCTAGCGTTCAAGGACGTCGCGATGCAGCTGATCTCGCGGCTGATGGATCATGTGCTGGCCAAGCGGGCGCAGCGCACCACCATCGTGGTCGCAACCTCGGGCGATACCGGCGGCGCCGCGGTCGAAGCTTTTGCCAATCTCGACAATGTCGACCTCGTGGTGCTGTTCCCGAACGGGCGCATCTCCGAGGTGCAGCGCCGCATGATGACGACGACCGGCGCTGCCAACGTCCATGCGCTGGCGATCGAAGGCACATTCGACGATTGCCAGGCGCTGGTGAAGGAGATGTTCAACAACCATCGCTTCCGCGACGCGGTGGCGCTGTCCGGCGTCAACTCGATCAACTGGGCGCGCATCGTGGCGCAGGTGGTGTATTATTTCACCTCGGCGGTGGCGCTCGGTTCGCCCGCGCGCACCGTCGACTTCACGGTGCCGACCGGCAATTTCGGCGACATCTTCGCCGGCTATGTGGCGAAGCGCATGGGGCTGCCGATCCGCTGGCTGCGCATCGCGGCCAACGTCAACGACATCCTGCCGCGCACGCTGAAGACCGGCAATTACGAGGTGCGCGAGGTTCACGCCACGGCATCGCCGTCGATGGACATCCAGGTGTCGTCGAATTTCGAGCGGCTCTTGTTCGAGGCGTCTGGCCGCGACGCCGACCAGGTCCGCCGCCTGATGGCTTCGCTGAAGCAGTCCGGCCGCTTCGTGCTCCCTGATGCGACGCTGGCCGCGGTGCGCCGCGATTTCGACGCCGGCCGCGCCGACGAGACCGAGACGGCGGCGGCGATCCGTGCCGCCTGGCGCGAGGCGGGCGACCTGGTCGATCCGCACACCGCAGTGGCGCTCGCGGTGGCCGATCGCGACACCTCCGACTCGAGGGTTCCGAACATCGTGCTGTCGACCGCGCATGCGGCCAAGTTCCCCGATGCGGTCGAGGCCGCCTGCGGGGTGCGTCCGCAACTGCCGGCCTGGCTCGGAGGGTTGATGACGAAATCAGAACAGATGACGGTCATGAAGAATGATTCCGCCGAGGTCGAGCGCTTCGTGCTGTCGGTCAGCCGTGCCGCCAAGCAGGGAGTTGCCTGATGAGCGTTGAAATCACCAAGCTGCCGAGCGGCCTGACCGTCGTCACCGACACCATGCCGCATCTGGAGACCGCGGCGCTTGGGGTCTGGGCCGGCGTCGGCGGGCGCGACGAGAAACCGAACGAGCACGGCATCTCGCATCTCCTGGAGCACATGGCGTTCAAGGGCACCGCGCGGCGCTCCTCGCGCGAGATCGTCGAGGAGATCGAGGCGGTCGGCGGCGACCTCAATGCCGGCACCTCGACCGAGACCACGGCCTATTATGCGCGGGTGATGAAGGCCGACGTGCCGCTGGCGCTCGACGTGCTCTCCGATATCCTCGCCAATCCGTCCTTCGTGCCGGATGAGCTGGAGCGCGAGAAGAGCGTCATCGTGCAGGAGATCGGCGCGGCGCAGGATACGCCCGACGACGTCGTGTTCGAGCATCTCAACGAGCTCTGCTACCCGGACCAGCCGATGGGGCGATCGCTGCTCGGCACCGCCAAGACGCTGAAGGCCTTCAACCGCGACACGCTGCGCGGCTATCTGTCGACCCATTACCGCGCCCCCGACATGGTGGTCGCCGCCGCCGGCGCGGTCGATCACAAGCGCGTCGTCGAGGACGTCGCGCAGAAATTTTCCAGCTTCGACGCCACGCCGGCGCCGAAGCCGCAGCCGGCGATGTTCGGCAAGGGCGGCTCGAAGGTGGTGCATCGCGATCTCGAGCAGGCGCATCTGACGCTGGCGCTCGAAGGCGTGCCGCAGACCGACCTGTCGCTGTTCTCGCTGCAGGTCTTCACCAACACGCTCGGCGGCGGGATGTCGTCGCGGCTGTTCCAGGAGGTGCGCGAGAAGCGCGGGCTGTGCTATTCGATCTACACTTTCCACGCCCCCTACACCGACACCGGCTTCTTCGGCCTCTACACCGGGACCGACCCCGCCGACGCGCCGGAAATGATGGAGGTCATCGTCGACGTCATCAATGACGCCGTCGAGACCCTGACGGAGGCCGAGGTCGCCCGCGCCAAGGCGCAGATGAAGGCCGGGTTGCTGATGGCGCTGGAAAGCTGTTCATCCCGGGCCGAACAGCTGGCACGCCATGTGCTGGCCTATGGCCGGCCGCAGACGGTGGAAGAACTGGTGGCGCGGATCGATGCGGTCAGCGTCGAATCGAGCCGCAATGCCGCCCGCGCGCTGCTGTCGCGCAGCCGGCCTGCCGTTGTCGCCCTCGGCAGCGGCAGGGGTCTGGACACGGCGGTGTCTTTTGCGGAAGGATTGACGAAGTCGAAGGCAAAGACGCTGCTGCATTGATTTGAGGTTTCACCTCGCCCCGCGCTTGCGGGGAGAGGTCGAAGCCGAAGGCTTCGGGTGAGGGGTCCATCCGCACATCGAGTCTGCGGAACGACCCCTCACCCCGACCCTCTCCCCGCAAGCGCGGGGCGAGGGAGAAGTCGGGGGAGTGTTGGGCCATGGCCCTGTTTCGTTTGCCGTCCGGTGGACCCGCTGCACTGATGCCGCGCGGTCACGGGCTTTTGCTGCGTGCGCCGCAAATGTCGGATTTCCCGCAATGGGCGCAGTTGCGCGAGTTCAGCCGCGCCTACCTGACGCCGTGGGAGCCGATCTGGCCCTCCGACGACCTGACCCGCGCCGGCTTCCGCCGCAGGCTGCGCCGCTACTCCGAGGATATCGCCGCGGATCGCTCCTATCCGTTCATCATCTTCCGCGAATCGGATGGGGTGATGATCGGCGGGATCACGCTCGCCAATGTCCGCCGCGGCATCGTGCAGGCCGGCACGATCGGCTATTGGGTCGGCCTGCCGCATGCCCATCGCGGCTACATGACGACGGCGTTGCGGGTGCTGCTGCCTTCGCTGTTCGGCGAGCTCAACCTGCATCGCATCGAGGCGGCCTGCATTCCTTCCAACGCGTCGTCGATCCGCGTGCTGGAGAAGTGCGGCTTCACCCGCGAGGGCCTGGCGCGGCGCTATCTCTGCATCAACGGGATCTGGCAGGACCATCTGCTGTTCGGCCTGCTGCACGAGGATTTCCGCGGCTGAACCGCGGGCCTGCCGGCGGATGGCCGCAGCCGCCCGGCGCGTTCCGGATGCCGTGTTACATGCCCTTCACATGCCTTTCACAGGCCTTGGGTTCGCCGCCATTGGCTTGCTATAACGCCCCGCGAACGGGGAACCGGTTTGGAGATTTGAGGATATTGATGGGTGACAGGGTGATCAGGTTCGCGCTCGCGGCGGCGGTATCGATCGGTCTCGGTGCCACCCTGCTGCCGGAGGCCAGCTCGGCGCAGTCGTTGAGCGACCGCTTCAAGAGCCTGTTCGGCGGCGGGTCGTCGGATTCGAAGCCGGCGACGCCGGCGGCGCCGCAGCAACTGAACGACGCCGATGCCGAGCTGACCTGCCCGCCGGTGCAGATCCGCTCCGGGGCCTCGACCTATTCGGTGGCGGCGGACGGCAAGGAGGCGGTCGGCAACGACGTCAAGTTCCTGGCCTCGATCACGCGCACCGCACGGCAATGCAGCCTCAATGGCGGCGTGATCACCGCCAAGATCGGTATTCAGGGACGGATCATCGTCGGGCCGCAGGGCGCCCCGCCGAGCATCCAGGTGCCGCTGCGCGTCGCCGTGGTGCTGGGCGGCGTCGGCGAGAAGACCATCGCGACCAAGGCCTACACGACCACGGTGCAGATGGACGACAGCGGCAGCGTGCCGTTCAGCCTGGTCGCCGAGGATGTCGTCTATCCGGCGCCGTCGCCGGCCGACAACGACAATTACATCTTCTATATCGGCTTCGACCCGCAGGCCCTGAAGCCGGAACCGAAGCCGCGCGCTCCGCGCAAGAAGAAGTAAAACAAGAAGTAAAACAAAAAGGCCGGCGCGATCAGCTCGCACCGGCCTCTTTTAGATCGAGTTGGGATCGCGTCAGTTCAGCTTGGAACGGACTTCGGCGATGCCCTTGCCGACGAGGTCGTCGGCAACCGAGCCCTTGACCGACTGCGACAGGATGGTCGAGGCGGCGGTCACCGCGGCGTTGGCCGCGGCGGCGCGGACATCGGCCACGGCCTGGGCCTCGGCCTGGGCGATCTTGCTCTCGGCGGTCTTGGTCCGCCTTGCGACAAAATCTTCCATCTTGGTCTTGGCTTCAGCCGCGATCCGCTCGGCTTCGGCCTTGGCGCTGGAGATGATGTCCTGGGCCTCGCGCTCGGCGCTGGCGCGGCGCGCCTTGTACTCGCCGAGCAGCTTGTTGGCCTCGTCCTTCAGACGGCGGGCGTCCTCCAGCTCGGCCTTGATGCGCTCGGCACGGTGGTCGAGCGCCGTCAGCAGGGTGCGATGGACACCGAGATAGCCGAAGACGACCAGCAGAATGACGAAGGCGATCGCAACCCAGGTTTCCGGTTCGTAAAACATCGTCTATCCCTTCAGCGACGCGTCGACGGCGCTGTTGACCGCATTGGCGTCCGGCGTGACGCCGGCGAGTTGCTGGACGATGGCGCCGGCCGCATCCGCCGCGATGCCGCGGACGTTGCTCATGGCGTTGGTCCGGGTCGTTGCGATCTGCTTCTCGGCGTCGGCGAGCTTGGCCGTCAGTTTCTCTTCCAGCGCCTTGCGCTCGGCTTCCGAGGCCGCGTTCAGCTTCTCGCGGGTCTCGTTGCCGATCGCCTGCGCGTTGGCGCGCGCATTCGCCAGCTCGGTTTCATAGGCCTTCAGCGCCGCGTCGGACTCGTCCTTCAGCTTCTGCGCCTCGGCCAGATCGCCCTCGATCTTGTTCTGACGTGCATCGATCGTCCCGCCGACACGCGGCAGTGCGATACGCGACACGATCAGGTAGAGCGCGACAAATGCAATCGCCAGCGACACCAGCTGCGAGGCGTAGGTGGACGAATCGAACGGCGGAAAGGCTCCGCCGTGATGTCCGCCTTCGGCCTCGGTGTGGGCGCCGGCTTTCTGGCCTTTTGCCTCGCCATGACTCTCAGCCATGGTGTTCTCCTGTTGCTGTCATGCGCGCCGCCCCTGGAACGATCCTCGGGATGATCCTGGGCGGCGCGAAGGAAGTGCCGCTCAGAGCGGAACGAACAGCAGGAGCAGCGCGATCAGCAGCGAGAAGATGCCGAGCGCTTCGGTCACGGCGAAGCCGAAGATCAGGTTGCCGAACTGGCCCTGAGCGGCCGAGGGGTTACGCACCGCAGCGGCGAGGTAGTTGCCGAAGATGATGCCCACGCCGACGCCCGCACCGCCCATGCCGATGCACGCGATGCCCGCGCCGATAAGTTTTGCTGCTGCCGGTTCCATTTGTAGCTCCTTGAGAAAGATAGACAGATTGGTGGGTGGAGATTCCCCGGACCGCTTAGTGTCCCGGATGAATGGCGTCGTTGAGGTAGATGCAGGTCAGGATCGCGAACACGTAGGCCTGCAGGAACGCGACCAGCAGTTCGAGGGCGTACAGCGCGACCGTGAGCGCCAGCGGCAGCACACCGCCGACCCAGCCGAGCGCGCCCAGCGAGAAGCCGAGCATCGCGACAAAGCCCGCGAACACCTTCAGCGCGATGTGGCCGGCCAGCATGTTGGCGAACAGACGAACGCTGTGCGAGACCGGCCGCAGGAAGAACGACAGGACCTCGATGAACATGACCAGCGGCAGGATGTAGACCGGAACGCCGGAGGGGACGAAAATCTTGAAGAATTTCGGGCCGTTCTTGTAGAGGCCGTAGATCAGGACGGTGAAGAACACCAAAAGCGCCAGCGCCGCGGTCACGATCAGGTGGGTCGCGATCGTGAACGTGTAGGGGACGACGCCCACCAGGTTCGAGACGCAGATGAACATGAACAGCGAGAAGATCAGCGGGAAGAACTTCATGCCTTCCGCGCCGGCGTTGCCGCGGATCGTCGAGGCGATGAACTCGTAGGAGAGTTCGGCGACCGACTGCAGCCGTCCCGGGACCAGCTCCCGGCCGCTCGCCAGCATCAGCAGTGCGATCAGCAGCACCGCGATGAACATGTAGAGCGACGAATTGGTGAAGGCGATCGTGTGATTGCCGATGTGGCCGAGCGTGAAGAGGGGCTCGATATTGAACTGATGGATCGGGTCGATTTTCATCCGCGCGGCTCTTGGTCCACCGGCCATCCTGCCGGTTATCGAATTTCAAATGTCGTGACTTCCGCCGGCGCTCAACGCTTGCCTGAAGCCACGCCCGCGGACCTCACCACGTTGAACACGCCGGCGACGAAGCCGAGCAGCATGAACACGATGAAGCCGAATGGCGACGTCGACAGCCAATGGTCGACCCCCCAGCCAATCGCCGCTCCGACGGCAACGCCCGCGATCAGCTCCGAGGAAAGACGAAAACCGAGCGCCATCGCCGAAGCTCTGGCGGCACTGTCCCCGCTTTCAGTACCGGATTGATCAGTCTTGTTCCTGCGGCTGTCGCGAATTTCTGACAACCGATGATCGAGACTTCCGAGCCTTGCGGAAAGCGCAGCTTCGTCAGGAGGCGATTGATCGCGACTTCCACTTGCGCCGTCGTTGGTGTTCTCAGCCATGCTGCAAACACTAACCGATGCCGCGGATGATGGAAATTGCGCCCGTCCCCGTCAAAAGCCGCGCGGACCATACTTACCGCGTCTAATCAAGTCAAGATTGCGTCGTAACCGGTTATTGCTTTGATTCTGCTCGATTTATTTTGAGATATTCAAGGTCAGAGTGACGCAGTGTTCGCAGTGCAACAGCTTGCGTGACATTGAGCGATGTTGCGCGGCTTTCCCCGCTCTGCTGGGATCGCCGAAAGTCTTCATCCCCTCGTGCAGTCAAGGTTCCGCATGCCGCGCCAGATCGACTACTACTTCTCGCTGCAATCACCCTGGGCCTATATCGGCCACACGCCCTTCGTTCGGCTCGTAAGCACTTACGATCTCAAGGTAAATTACCGGCCCGTGCTGCTCGTCGATCTGTTCTCGGAGACCGGCGGGCTGCCGCTCGCCAAGCGCCATCCGGTGCGGCAGCGCTATCGGTTGATCGAGTTGCAGCGCTGGCGCGACAAGCGCGGGCTGAATTTTCACCTGCAGCCGGCCAACTGGCCGTTCAACGCACGCCTCGCCGATGGCGTCGTGATCGCAGTGCTCGAGGCGGGTCTCGATCCCGAGCCGTTCCTGCAACGCGCCTACCCCGCGGTCTGGGAGCTAGAGCTCAACCTTGCCGATCCCGCGACGCTGGTGAAGCTCGCCGACGATGCGGGTTTGCCGGGCCGGCAACTGGTGGAGCGCTCGGGTTCTGATGCGATCAGCGCGGCCTACGAGCAGAACCGCCAGAATGCGTTGGATGCCGGCGTGTTCGGCTCGCCCGGATATGTGCTCGACGGCGAGGTCTTCTGGGGGCAGGACCGGATCGAATTGCTCGACGACGCGTTGAAGTCAGGCCGCAAGCCCTATAGCTCTGTGGGTGAGGGGCAGGAATCAGACTGAGGCGGAGCAAGCCATGCCCATCGCGATGTCGTGCCCGAAATTGTCGATTGCAATTGTCGCCGTTCTGATCTCGAGCGGCGCGGCGATCGCGGAAACCGCGCCCGACACCGAGAATGGTCGCTATGCATTGTCGCCGGCCGGCGACGGCTTCCTGCGGCTCGACACCCGCAGCGGTGCGGTGTCGACCTGCACCAACTCCAGCGCCGGCTGGGCCTGCTACATAGTGCCGGACGAGCGCGCGGCGCTCGATGCCGAGATCGGGCGCCTGCAGGCCGACAATGACAAACTGAAAGGCGAACTCGCCGCGCGCGCACCGTCGGCGAAGACTGACGAGGCGTTGCCGAAATCGGATTCGTTGAAGAAGCCGGATGCGAAGACCGCCGAGGGCGAGCGCAAGATCGAGATTCCGCTGCCGAGCGACCGCGACATGGATCGCATGATGTCGTTCGTCGAGCGGGCCTGGCGGCGGCTGATCGAGATGGCGAACCGCGTCCAGCGTGACGTCAACGGCGGCAAGATTTGAGGCGGCTCTGTCCGCTGCGTCGTCCCGGCGAAGGCCGGGACCCATAACCACCGCTCGGAGTTGGGTGGACAAGCTGGCAACTCCAAATCTTCGTGACCGAGGGGCCGCGGAGTATGGGTCCCGGCCTTCGCCGGGACGACATAGTGAAAGTTACTGATGACCTCACCAAGAACAATGTCCCGCTCAGCGCCATCCTCCGTCGCGGCAACCAGCATCGCCTCCTCGCGCTTGACGGTGGAAACGCCGGGCGCCGGCTTCACCGACGTCACGCGCGAGGTCGCAAAGTTCCTGCGTGAGGTGCGCGCCGGCGAGGGCGCGGTGACGCTGTTCATCCGTCACACCTCGGCTTCGCTGACGATCCAGGAGAATGCCGATCCGACCGTGTTGGCCGACCTGATGACGGCGCTCGACCGCGCAGCGCCGGAACACGGCGGCTGGCGTCACGACACCGAAGGTTCCGATGACATGCCGGCGCATATCAAGACCATGCTGACGGCGACCTCGCTGCAGGTCCCGGTGCTCGACGGCGAGATGGCGCTTGGCACCTGGCAGGGCATCTATCTGATCGAGCATCGCGCTAAGGCGCATCGGCGCGAGGTCGTGCTGCAATTCATCGGCGCCGTGCGCTGAAGCGCCCGAATGGCCAAACAAAACGACATCGGCCGCGGATCGCTCCGCGGCCGATGCATTTTGAGTGAGCCGTCGACCGGTCAGGTCTTGGTGATGTCGACGTCCTTGGTTTCCGGAATGAACAGCGCGCCGACCACGACGGTGATTGCCGCGAAGATGACTGGATACCAGAGACCGGAGTAGATATCGCCGGTCGAGGCGGTGATCGCGAACGCGGTCGCCGGGAGCAGGCCGCCGAACCAGCCGTTGCCGATATGATAGGGCAGCGACATCGAGGTGTAGCGGATGCGGGTCGGGAACAGTTCGACCAGCATGGCGGCGATCGGGCCGTAGACCATGGTGACGTAGAGCACCAGGATGAACAGCAGTCCGATGACCGCAGCCACCTGCGGACGGAAGACGTCGAACGGGTTCGACATCTTGACGATGCCGGCATCACCCGGCTTCGGATAGCCCGCCGCCAGCACCGCCGCCGTGATCGCGGGGTTCGACGTCTTGGCGTCCGTGTACGGCACGTCCTTGTCGTTGACCGTGACCTTCACCGGCGAGCCGGCCGGGCCCGGTACCGTCGCGTATTTCACCGACGACTGGGCAAGGAAGGCGCGGGCGGTGTCGCAAGGCGCGGTGAAGACGCGGGTACCGACCGGGTTGAACAGATCGCCGCAGCCGGCGGGATCCGCCACCACCTGCACCTTGACCGTCTCGTAGGCCTTCTCCAGCGCCGGGTTGGCGTTGGTCGTGATCATCTTGAAGATCGGGAACAGAGTGAGTGCGCCGATCAGGCAGCCCGCCAGGATGATCGGCTTGCGGCCGATGCGGTCCGACAGCGCGCCGAACACCAGGAAGAAGCCGGTGCCGAGCAGCAGCGCCCAGGCGATCAGGAGGTTGGCGGTGTAGCCGTCGACCTTGAGGATCGATTGCAGGAAGAACAGCGCGTAGAACTGCCCCGTGTACCAGATCACCGCCTGGCCCATGGTCAGGCCGAGCAGGGCGAGGATCACGATCTTGGCGTTGCTCCAGGTCCCGAAGGCTTCGGTCAGCGGCGCCTTGGAGGTCTTGCCTTCCTCCTTCATGCGCTGGAACACCGGCGATTCATTCAGCCGCAGCCGGATCCAGACCGAGATGCCGAGCAGCAGCACCGACACCAGGAACGGAACGCGCCAGCCGCCCCAATAGGCGCCCGGTGCGCCGGCGAAGCCGGGCTCGCCGGTCGCGGTGCGGGTGAACAGGATCACCAATAGCGACAGGAACAGGCCGAGTGTTGCCGTGGTCTGGATGAAGGAGGTGTAGTAGCCGCGCTTGCCCGGAGGCGCATGCTCGGCAACGTAGGTCGCCGCGCCACCATACTCGCCGCCGAGCGCGAGACCCTGGAGCAGGCGCAACGCAATCAGGATGATCGGTGCTGCGATGCCGATCTGGGCCGCCCCGGGCAACAAGCCGACGATGAAGGTCGACAGGCCCATGATCAGGATGGTGACGAGGAAGGTGTATTTGCGGCCGACGATGTCGCCGATGCGGCCGAACACGATGGCGCCGAACGGGCGCACCAGGAAGCCTGCCGCAAAGGCCAGCAGCGCGAAGATGTCACGCGTGGCCTGGTCGAACATCGGCTTGCCGTCGGCGCCGGCGATCGTGAAGAACTGCGTGCCGATGATGCCGGCCAGCGAGCCGTAGAGATAGAAGTCGTACCACTCGAACACGGTGCCGAGCGACGACGCGAGGATGACGAAACGCTCATCCTTGGTCATGCCGGCGGGCCGCGCCGAGGTTGCAGTCATTGTGGACATCTGGATAGCTCCCCCCGAATTATTGCTGATGCTCGCCCCCGGCTGGCGGGTTAGGCCCGAATGAGCCTAAGGCTTGATTTGAGGGTAACATCGCAGTGAAACCCGCCCCAATAAGACTTTTGGCTTTTGCACGCTTGAACTTATCTTTGGGGGCGAGTGCTGGATGGAACGTCCCCGCGTGCGTCTATTGCGGCGCACAAGCTAGGCGGGTTAACTGCGTTGGCATCTGGCATTTTCGAGCGCTTGCGTGATACTGCCGCGCGGGCGACAACCGAACGGCGCGGGGCTGCCAAAGCCCGCTTGTGGGACTGAGATGATTGCTGCTGCCAATACTCACCTTGTCATCGCCGACGACCATCCGCTGTTCCGCGATGCGTTGCGCCAGGCGGTGTCGAGCGTCGTGAGTTCGGCCACGATCAGCGAGGCCGGATCGTTCGAGGACCTGACCGGACTGCTGGAACGGGACTCCGAGGTCGACCTGATCCTGCTCGACCTGTCGATGCCGGGGATCAGCGGCTTTTCCGGGCTGATCTATCTGCGGGCGCAATATCCGGCGATCCCGGTGGTCATCGTGTCCGCCAGCGACGATGCCGGAACCATCCGCCGCTCGCTCGACTTCGGCGCCTCGGGGTTCATCCCCAAGCGGTTCGGCGTCGAGACGCTGCGCGATGCCATCATGAAGGTAATGGAAGGCGATGTCTGGGTTCCGCCGGACACCGACCTGTCGGCCGCCGGCGATCCCGACATGACCCGGCTGCGCGACCGCCTGGTGACACTCACCCCGCAGCAGGTGCGGGTGCTGATGATGCTGTCCGAGGGGCTGCTGAACAAGCAGATCGCCTATGAGCTCGGCGTCTCCGAAGCGACCATCAAGGCCCATGTCTCGGCCATCCTCCAGAAACTCGGCGTCGAAAGCCGGACCCAGGCTGTGATCGCCGCCGCCAAGATCGCCGGTGGCCAGTGGCGCCAGGGCACGCCGTCGACGTAGCATCCAACCACCGCCGTCATTCCGGGCTCGCGCCTTTGGCGCGCCCCGGAATGACGGTGAATGTGTTGAGCAGCTACTCCGCCGCCACCATCTGCTGCGTCCGCCACTGCCCGAGCAAGGCGCGCAGCGACGCCGGTTTGACCGGCTTGTTCAGCACCGCGATGTTTTCCTCGCGCGCGGCGGCGCGCACGGCGGGGCTGCGGTCGGCGGTGATCAGGATCGCCGGAATGTTGTCGCCGAAGCGGCGGCGGATCTCGCGGATCGCGGCGACGCCGTTGCCGCGGTCGAGGTGGTAGTCGACCAGCACGCCGGTGACGCGGCCGCCAGCGGCCTCGATCGCGCTGATCGCGCCGTCGGCGTCGAGCACCGCGATCACCTCGGCATCCCACGCCGTCAGCAGCGTCTTCATGCCGTCGAGAATGGCGGGATCGTTCTCGATGCAGACGATCAATGAGCCGCTCATCGGCGTCTTCGACAGTGGCGTGGCGCTGGTGACGGCCGCGGTGTGGTTGACGGCGGTCGCGACCGGGACCGTCACCGAGAACGCCGAGCCGCCGCTGACATTGGCGGAGATCGCGATGCGGTGGTTGAGCACCCGCGCCAGCCGCTCGACGATCGATAGTCCCAGGCCGAGGCCGCGGGCGATCCGGGCGCCCTGCTCGAGGCGGTGGAATTCCTTGAAGATCTCGCCGCGCTTCTGCACGGGGATGCCGACGCCGGTGTCGAAGATGCTGATCTCGAGCGCGTCGCCGCGGCGGCGGCAGCCGATCAGCACGCGGCCGCGCGGGGTGTATTTGATGGCGTTGGAGATGAAGTTCTGCAGCAGCCGGCGCAGCAGCGAGCGGTCGGATTCGACCGGCAGCGAGCAGGCCACGAAGCGCAGATCGAGGCCCTTGTCGCGGGCGATCGGCATGAACTCGATCTCCAGCGAGCGCATCAGGTCGGCCATCCGGAAGCTGGTGATCGCCGGTGTCATGGCGCCGGCATCGAGCCTCGAAATATCGAGCAGCGCGCCGAGGATGTCCTCGATCGCTTCGAGCGAGTCGTCGATATTCTCGACCAGCCGCGAATCCTCGCCGCCGTTCTGGCGCTCGACCAGGCTCGTGACATAGAGCCGCGCCGCGTTGAGCGGCTGCAGGATGTCGTGGCTGGCGGCAGCCAGGAAGCGCGTCTTGGAGGCGTTGGCGTCCTCCGCGATTCCCTTGGCGAGCGCGAGCTCCGAGTTCAGCCGGGTCAATTCCTCGGTGCGGTCGCGCACCCGCTTTTCCAGCGTCGCGTTGGCGCGCTCCAGCGCCTCCGCGGCCTCGAAGCTCGGGGTGACGTCGGAGAAGGTGATGACGAGTCCGCCGCCCGGCATCCGGTTGGCGCGGACCTCGATCACGAGGTGGCGGTCGGCGAAGCGTTCCAGATAGGGCTCGCCCTCGGTGGTGTAGGCACGCAGCCGCAATTGCAGCAGGTTGTTGCCGTCACCGGCCGGCGGCGGATTGATCGCGCCCATGAATTCGAGGATCTCGCGCAAGGGAATGCCGAGCTGCACCAGATGCGGCGGCAAAGCGAGCAGTTCGGAGAACTGGCGGTTGGAGCAGATCAGCTGCAGATCGGCGTCGAACACCGCGATGCCCTGGCGCACGTGATTGAGCGCGGTCTGCAGGATCTCGCGGTTGAAATGCAGCGCGGCGTGGGAGTCGTCGAGCAGCTTCAGCGCGGCCTTGGCCGACACCGTGCGCCGCTGCAGCAGCAGCGACATCACGAGGCGCGAGGACGCCGCCCCGATCGAGGAGGCGATCAGCCGCTCGGCGTGCTGCAGCAACTCGAAATCGGCCGGCGCTGCGGTTTGCAGCACGATGTTGCGGTCGGCGGCGAATGCGGCGAAGGCCTCGCGGGTGCGGTCGGGGCCGAGATATTGCGTCACCGTGCTCTGGATGTCCTGCACCGTCACCGTGGTGCGCCAGCGCCGGAAGCTCGGCGCGATCGGAGCCAGCGCGTTGGGCACGAACAGGTCGGCCTGCAACAGCTCGATCGCGGACGGCGCGCGCGCCAGCGAGAACACGACGTAGGTCAGGATGTTGAGGGCAAGGCTCCACAGCACGCCGTGCAGCAGTGGCGGCAGATCGGCGCTGAACAGCGCCTGCGGCCGCAGCGCCTCGATCCCGAACGGCCCGTGTTGCAGCAGCATCAACCCGGCAGTCGAGTTCTCCAGGAAGCTCGGGATGAACAGCGTGTAGAGCCACACCGCGAAGCCGACCAGCATGCCCGCCATGGCGCCGCGCGCGGTGGCCCTGCGCCAGAACAGGCCGCCGAAGAAGGCCGGCGCGAGCTGGGTGATCGCGGCAAAGGACAACAGGCCGATCGCGACCAGCTGGGTGTTGCCGAGCGCGCGATAGTAGAAATACGCCATCACCATGATGGCGAAGATCGAGAAGCGGCGCGCCTTCAGCAGGAAATCGCCGAAATCCTTCTGGCCGATGCGGGCGTCGTCGCTGCGCGGCAGCACCAGCGGCAGCACGATGTCGTTGGAGACCATGATCGACAGCGCGACGCATTCGACGATCACCATCGCGGTCGCCGCCGACAGCCCGCCGACGAACACCGCAAGGCTCAGCAATTGCGCATTGCCCTCGATCGGCAGCGCCAGCACGAACATGTCGGCATCGACGGCGCCGAACGGGAAGATGACGAGGCCGGCGATCGCGATCGGGATCACGAACACGTTGATGGCGACGAGGTAGAGCGGGAACAGCCAGCGCGCCCTCGTGACTTCCGCGGCGGTCGAATTCTCGACCACGCTGACATGGAACTGGCGCGGCAGCAGCATCACCGCGCAGAACGACAGCAGCGTCATGATCAGGAAGTTGCCGATCGACGGTACATATTCGATCGCGCGCACCGCCTCCGGCGTCTTCAGCGCGCGCTCGTAGAGCTCGACCGGGGAGAACATCCAGAAGGTGACGAAGGCGCCGGCGGCGATGAAGGCGACCAGCTTGACGATGGATTCGGCGGCGATCGCCAGGATCAGCCCGTGCTGGTGCTCGGTCGCGTTGGTGTGGCGGGTGCCGAACAGCACCGCGAACACCGCCATCGCCAGCGTCACCATCAGCGCGATGTCGCCGAGCACGGGGATCTTCGAAAATGCCTGGTCCTCGCTCAGGATGGTCTCCAGCGACGAGGCCATCGCCTTGAGCTGCAGCGCGATATAGGGCACCGAGCCGATGATCGCGATCAGCGCCACGGTGGCGGCGACCTTCTGGCTCTTGCCGTAGCGCGCGGCGATGAAATCGGCGATCGAGGTGATGTTCTGCGACTTGGCGAGCGCGATGACGCGGCGCAGCAGCGGCGTGCACAATCCGATCATCACGATCGGGCCGACATAGATCGCCAGGAAGTCGATGCTGGTGCGGGTGGCGAAGCCGACCGAGCCGAAGAAGGTCCAGGAGGTGCAGTAGATCGCCAGCGACAGCGGATAGATCCACTGGCTGGCGCGGCCGCGCGCGCCCGCCGACATCCGGTCGCCGCGGCTGGCAATGAAGAACAACAATCCGATGTAGGCGAACGCCGTGGCGATGACGCCCCAGTCGTGCAGCATCGCTGCCTATCTCCTGTCCCGGCCTCTAGGGCATGATCCGGAAAGGTGTGAAGCGGCTTTCCGAAAAGATCATGCTCAAACAAAGCGGCCGGGTGTCAGGATTATAACGCATTGGGCCGGCCGCGCGATGCACGGCCGGCCCAAATTCGGGACCCGTAACGGATAGGGTTACTCGGCGGCCAGCGACTTCTGGTGCAGCGGCAGGCCGAGCCGGTCCCAGACCTGGAGCAGGGCCTCGGCCAGCGCATCGACCAGCCCGTCGTCATGGTAGGGCGAGGGCGTGATGCGCAGCCGCTCGGTGCCCTTGGCGACCGTCGGATAGTTGATCGGCTGGATGTAGATGCCGTGGTCCTCGAGCAGCATGTCCGAGGCCCGCTTGCATTTCTCGGGGTCGCCGACGAACAGCGGCACGATATGGGTGTCGCTCGACATGACAGGCAGGCCGGCGGCGGTCAGGATCGCCTTGGTGCGCGCGGCGCGGTCCTGGTGGCGCTCGCGCTCCCAGTTCGAGGTCTTGAGGTGGCGGATCGCGGCCGTCGCGGCCGAGCAGATCGCCGGCGGCAGCGCGGTCGTGAAGATGAAGCCCGGCGCGTAGGAACGCACGGCATCGATGACCTCGGCCTTGCCGGCGATGTAGCCGCCGAGGCAGCCGAACGCCTTGGCGAGCGTGCCCTCGACGATATCGACCCGGTGCATCACGCCGTCGCGCTCGGCAATGCCGCCGCCGCGCGGGCCGTACATGCCGACCGCATGCACCTCGTCGACATAGGTCATGGCGCCGTATCTCTCGGCGAGATCGCAGATCCTGCCGAGCGGCGCGACGTCGCCGTCCATCGAATACAGGCTCTCGCAGACGATCAGCTTCGGCCGGTCGGGACCGGCGGCGATCAGCAGCTCTTCGAGATGGGCTGTGTCGTTGTGGCGGAAGATCTGGCGCTCGCAGCCGGCCTGGCGCACGCCTTCGATCATCGAATTGTGGTTCAGCGCGTCCGACAGGATCAGGCAGTTCGGGATCAGCTTGGCGAGCGTCGAGATGCCGGTCTGGTTCGAGACATAGCCCGAGGTGAACAGCAGCGAGGCTTGCTTGCCGTGCAGGTCGGCGAGCTCGGCCTCGAGCGCGACCAGCGGATGGTGGGTGCCCGCGATGTTGCGGGTGCCGCCGGCGCCGGTGCCGACCCGGGTCGCGGTCTCGACCATGGCGCCGACCACCTTGGGGTGCTGGCCCATGCCGAGATAGTCGTTGGAGCACCAGATCACGACGTTGCGGCTGCCCTTCGGCGAATGCCAGGTCGCGTGCGGGAAGCGTCCCGCGATCCGCTCGAGGTCGGCGAACACCCGGTAGCGCCGCTCGTCATGCAGGCGGTTGAGGGCGGAATTGAAGAACTGGCTGTAATCCATCGGCGAACCCAGAAAGCGGAACCTGACCGGAATGACTGCTTCTTCTTAGAGCTTTTCCAGCTCTAATGTCCATGCATTGGCCCACATCTGGGCATGCGTCGCAGTTGGGCAAATTGCCCTATCTGGCTCTATTTGGTTTGATTTTGCTCAAATCGCACGGCAGGCGCCCCTGCCGCCGATTCAGGTCGTCTTAAAGCGCAGCATGCCGTCGTCGTGCATCTGGGCGGTCAGGCGGCCCTCGACCAGCATGTAATTGACATGGGCGACCAGTTCGCCGGCGGCAAATCCCATCTGGTGCTCGTCCAGCACGTGCTTGTGGAACACCACCGGCACCAGCTGCTTGGAGGTCTGGGGCACCTCGCGGCAGGCCTCGGCGATCAGCCGGCAGCGCTCCTCATGGTGATCGGCGAGCTGCTTGATCCGGGTCTTCAGCCCGTAGAACGGCACGCCATGGCCGGGCAGCACCAGCACGTCGTAGGGCAGAGTGGTGGTCAGGCTCGCCAGCGAGGCCAGATATTCGCCGAGCGAGTTCTGCTCGGGTTCGACCGCCCAGACGCTGACATTGGGCGAGATCTTGCTCAGCACCTGGTCGGCGGAGAGGAACAGCTTGTCGGCCGCGCAATACAGCATCACCTGGTCGAGCGCGTGGCCGCCGCCGGTGATCACCTTGAAGCGCCGTGTGCCGATCACGACCTCGTCGCCATGGGTGAGGCGGTGATAGGACGGCGGCAGCACCGACACCCGCTTCAGGTAATCCTGGCCGCGGCCGAGCAGCTTCTCGGTCAGATCCTCGTCCATGCCGTGACGGCGGAAGAACAGCCGCTGCGCGTTGCGCCGTTCCTCGGTGCCGCGGTTCTGGTGATAGACCGATTGCAGATATTCCACCTGCGACATGAACAGCGGGCAGTCGAAGCGCTCGGTGATCCAGCCGGCGAGACCGACATGATCGGGATGCGAATGTGTCACGATCAACCTTGTGACCTTGACGTGCTTCAGCGGTCCCTCGAACAGCGTGGTCCACGCCGCGATCGATTCCTCGTTGCCGAAGCCGGCATCCACCATGGTCCAGCCGTCGCCGTCGGCGAGCAGATAGATGTTCACATGGTTAAGGCGGAACGGCAGCTTCAGCCGCGCCCACAATACGCCTGGAGCCACCTCCACGACCTGGTCGTGGCCGGGATGATTCTCCCAGGGGTATCGCAATGCCTCCGCCGAGGAGGGCAGGCTGTCGGTCTTCTTGTCCATGGTACCGGCTTAGCGGGACCCGGGCCGCCGCGCCAGCCGAAAATCAGATGGCCGTCCGGAGAATGGGGTCCGCAATTCCCGGGAATTCCGCAGCCCGGATCAAGCCGGGCTGCGGATCGCACGCAGCCCTGCTAGGCGGCGCGAATATTCGACAGGAAACCGTCGATCTCCGAGCGCAGCACGTCGGCCTCGCGGCGCAGCGCGTCGGAGGCGTTCAGCACCTCGCCGGCGGCGGCGCCGGCCTCGGCCGAGGCGGTCGAGACGCCGACGATGTTGCTCGACACCTCGCTGGTGCCGCCGGCGGCGTGCTGGATGTTGCGGGCGATCTCGCGGGTCGCCGCGCCCTGCTCCTCGACGGCGGCGGCGATCGCGGTGGTGACGTCGTTGATCTCGCCGATCGTGCTCGAGATGTTGCGGATCGCGGAGACCGCCGTGGTGGTGACCTCCTGCATGCTGACGATCTGCTGGCGGATCTCCTCGGTCGCCTTCGCGGTCTGGCTCGCGAGGTTCTTCACCTCGGAGGCGACCACGGCAAAGCCGCGGCCGGCTTCGCCGGCGCGCGCCGCCTCGATGGTGGCGTTGAGCGCCAGCAGATTGGTCTGCGAGGCGATGGTCTGGATCAGGTCGACCACGACGCTGATCCGCGCCGCGTTGTCGGCAAGGCCCTGCATGGTGGCGTCGGTGGCGCTGGCTTCCTCCACCGCCTTGCGGGCGATCTCCGCCGAGGTGACGACCTGGCGGCCGATCTCCTGGATCGAGGACGACAGCTCCTCGGTGCCGGCCGACACGGTCTGCACGTTGACCGAGGTCTCCTCGGCGGCCGAGGCAACCGCGTTGACCAGGGCGCTCGACTGGTCGGCGGTCGCCGACATGCTCTGCGCGGTGGACTGCATCGAGTTCGCCGCGGTCTGCAGGCTTTCGAGCGCGTCGCGGACCGTCGATTCGAACGTCGTGATCTGCGTCTCCATGCGCGAGGCGCGCTCCGCCTTGGCGGTGCGGTCCTTGTTCTGGTTTTCGGTGAGCTCGCGGCTCTCGATCATGCTCTCGCGGAACACCTGCAGCGCGTCGGCCATCACGGCGATCTCGTCGCGCTGGCGACTCTGCGGGATCTCGGTATCGAGGTCGCCGTCGGACAACAGCTGCATCGAGCGCTGCAGGCCGCGGATGCGGCGCAGGATGTTGCGCCCGACATAGAGCCAGACGAACAGGAACGAGCCGACCAGGGTCAGCGCGCCGAGGCCGATCATGACCGTGGTCGCGAGCGAGATCTGCTGCCGCGCCTGGAAGGTCGAGGCGTCGGTGTCCTTCTGCACGGCGTCGACCAGCTGCTGGACGCTGATGCCGAGCCCGACATTGAGCTTGCGGGTCTCTTCCAGGATGGTCTGACCGTAATCGATCGAGTCGAGCTCCTTCTGGCGCACCTTGAACACGCCGGTCTTGCCTTCGCCGAGCACGAGAAGCTTCGCGGCGGTGTCGCGCACGGCGACGATCGCCGGATTGTTCGGCAGATCGTCGAGGTTGGACTTGATGCGTTCGCGGCCCTTCTTGAACTCCGCCTCGATCGCATCGAGCGTCTCGCTGGAATTGGCCGACAGCGCTGCGGTCATGTCGGCGGCCATCAGATTGCCGGCCGCGAGCACGTTGCTGATCTGGCCGACGGTGCGGGCCGCTTCGGTCGCGTCATCCGCCGACACTTCGGCCGAGCCGAGGATGGCGTTGAGCCGGGTCTGCGCATCGAGCATCGCGGGACCGGCGGCGGAGACGAAGGCGTCTTGTGCCTTGCGCAGCGCGTTGTACTGCTTGTCGCGCAGCGCGCCGACCTCGAGCCGCTCGCGCGCCGCAGAGATCAGGCTCTTGGTCGCCTCGTCGGTGTTCTTGACGTTCTCCTGCAGCGCGCTGACGACGGATTTGTCGGCGCCGAGCTCGATGATCTCGCCGAGCTTGGCATTGGTCTGCTGCGCGACCTCCTGCACCTTCCTGGTGCGCTCGTTGAGCGCATCGTCGCTCTGCACCGCGAGCAGGCCGGGCCCCTGGGCGGCGAGCGAGGCACTCTGCGCGGACAGCTGCAGGCTTGCGGCGAGCCGCGGAATGTCGCGGCCTGAGAGATCGCTCATGGTGCCGCCGAGCCGATGCAGCACGATGCCGGCGCCTGCGCTGATCACCAGCGCCATGCCTGCGATCACGGCGAATGCCGCGAACAGGCTGCCCCTGACGCCCATCTGCGGCAGGCGGATGCGCTTGAGATTTGGTTTGCCGAGCTTGAACCGAAACGCCATTGCCCCGTGTCCCCCTGGCCAACTACAAGTGGCCACTACTCTTGGATGTTTCCCCGGCGCGGGAGTATCGGTGCGGTGGGTTAACAAAATCGGGAAAATCGCGGCAATCCGCAGGATTTTTCGGGGCTTGCCGCGCTGCCATGGTTCGCCATGCGGAATCGATGCGCGCGATCGGACGCAAAAAGGCCGGCTTGCGCCGGCCTTTTCTACTGTTGGTTGTGGCGCGTAATTCTCAGTAACGGCCGTAGGCCGGACCGCCGAGGCTGCCGAGGTTGAAGCGGTAGTTGAGGCCCGCCTTCACGGTGTGCTCGTCATTGTGGAAGCTGCCGTACTGCGCCAGCGCGCCCGGCGCGGTGAAGCGGCTGTCGCCGAAATCGTAGTACTGGTACTCGACCTTGGCCGACCAGTTCGGCGCGAACATGTATTCGGCGCCGCCGCCGATGGTCCAGCCGTTGCTGTGGTTGTCGGTGAGCGCGAAGCCGACCGGCGCGCCGCCGAGCCTCACCGATTCGTTGTTGTCGGAATAGGCGTAGCCGCCCTTCACATAGATCAGGCCCGGGCCCCAGGTGTAGCCGACGCGGCCGGTGATCGAGGCGATGCCGCGCTGGTTGTTGTTGTAGGTGTAGCCGCCCGGGAAGATCGCGTTGAGCTGGTGGCCGCCAAGCCAGGAATACTGGCCTTCGAGACCGATCACCCACATCGGCGACAGCTGCCAGTCGTAGCCGGCCTGCACGCCGCCCATGAAGCGGGCGTCGGAATTGGACAGCGCGAGGCCGTTGAACGAGTTGTTGCCCGAGAACGCGCCGCCGAGATGGCCGCCGAGATAGAAGCCGGTCCAGTTGTAGAGCGGAGCGGCGTAAACAGGCGCGGGCGCCTTCTGGTAATAGCCGCGGGAGCCGAGGTCGGCAGCCTGGGCGGTCGCGCCAAAGGCAGCGAGGGCAGCAGCCGTGGCTGCGGTTGCGAGCAGGAAGGTCTTCATGGGGCAGTCTCCGGACAAGTCATGAGGCGCAGCGTGAATGGCGCCATCCACGGCGAGGGGTTAGACCGCATTTGAATAAAATGCTGTCACCGAAAGACGACTTGGAGCGTTAAGTCGCACCTGATGCGATGAAACGTTTTGTTGTGCCTAACGAACGCTTAAAGCGGGATGACCGAAGGCTTAACGCGGCGTGCGCGGCTTGGCTCTCCCGTTAACCAAGCCGCCGCCTGCCGATCGAGACGCCGGCTAAGGCCTGATGAGATCGGGTTGAGCTGGAACGGCGTCGAAAGTTCACCTCTCCCTTGGGAGAGGTCGATTTGCGCAGCAAATCGGGTGAGGGGTTGCGGTCTATCGAGAGAGCAAGAGCCCTCACCCGGATTGCTGCGCAATCCGACCTCTCACCGCCGGGGAGAGGTGAAGCAAGACCGTGCGAAGCTCATTCAACCAAAACTTATCCCGCTTTAGTCGAGCCGCTTGCGCACGTCGTCGCGCATCTGCTCGCGGAACGCTTCGCGGCGCGCTGCGCGCTCCTTGACCGGTACGTCGTGGCGATTGAACACGTCGAACTCCTCCAGGATCGGATAGTGCTCGCTCGCCATCGCCAGCACGCGCAGCAGGCCCGCGACCTTCGGGGTCGGGCCGGTGACTTCCCATTTGCGGAGCTTTTCGGCGCCGTCGGCCGTCGGCAACCCGCACAGCTTCGCCATATCCGCCGCCGTCAGCTTGCGGCCGAGCGCCTCGCCGAGATGTTCGCGCAATTTTCTGAGTTCTGGGCCGGTCACTCTTGGGTCCGCTCCGCGACTTGGATGTGTGAAGTGAGTCACATGACGTGCTCGAGCTGCGGTCTATACGCCGCATATGCGACTTTCAAAGGAAACCATCATGCACGGCATCATCGAGAGCCTGAGCCCGGAACACGCACAGATCGATTGGAAATGGGTCGGCAGTGTGTTCGTGTTCTACGTCGTGCTGGTGATCGGCGGGGTGGGCCTGCTGCTCGCGCATTGATTCGGCTGACGCGGCCGGGCGCGTGCTCATCGCGGCGATCGTTGTGCGAAGATCCTGGTGCTGCCAGACAGGATTGAACTGTCGACCTCTCCATTACCAATGGAGTGCTCTACCACTGAGCTACGGCAGCATGCCCGGGAAAAATTGAATCGGCCCCAAGGGCCCGTCCAAGCGGGCGGTTCTTGCCACAGGCATCCCCTTGGCGCAAGCGAAACAGCGCTCCTCTTGCCGGGCAAATCGGCAGAAATGACGTTCCGCGGCGGTGATTGCGTCCAATCCGGCCGAATTTGGCTCGATTGGGTTCCAGATCGTGCCGGAAGGCGTCCGATCCACTGGCCACCGAATCATGCCGTCGCGCGCAACTGGCCGACCGGGCAGGGTGCGCCGGCGGCGGTCATTGTCTATGCTCGGCGCGGCGCAAGGCGTCGGCGGTTCGAGAGTTTTCCAGATGACGGGCGATCAGGACAGAGGCGGCGGGCAGGCTGGTGCCCGCGTGAAGGATTCACGACAGGATCGGCTCAAGCTGGCGCTGCGCGAGAACCTGAAGCGGCGGAAATCCCAGGCGCGCGGTCGCGAGGATGTGGCTTCCGAACCGGCTGACGGCTCGCTAGATCACGGCGCGCCGGATCACGCCGGCGGAAACGAGCCGGGCCGCTAACCCGGCTCGGATGTGTGTGCAAAGAGAAGCGGGGCGCCGACATGACTGCAATCGATGAGACGACGATCAATCGCCTGAGCGCAACCGCCGCCGCCTTCCCGCGCCATGAACAGACCTTTCCGACCTTGACGGCGCATGAGATCGAGCGGATGCGCCGCTTCGGCGAGCCGCGGTCATACAAGGACGGCGAGGCGTTGTTCGAGACCGGCACGCCGGGGCCCGGCATGTTCGTGGTGCTGTCGGGCAGCGTCGCGATCACCCAGCGCGACGGCCTCGGCCGTGTCACGCCGGTCATCGACCAGGGGCCGGGCCAGTTCCTCGCCGAGATCGGCCAGCTCTCCGGCCGCGCGGCGCTGGTCGACGGCCATGCCGACGGTGCGGTCGAGACATTGCTGCTGCCGCCGGACCGGCTGCGCGCGCTGCTGGTCGCCGAAGCCGACCTCGGCGAGCGCATCATGCGGGCGCTGATCCTGCGCCGCGTCAGCCTGATCCAGGGCGGCGCCGGCGGGCCGGTGCTGATCGGCTCGGCGTCGGCCGGCAACATGGCGCCGCTGCAGAATTTCCTGGCGCGCAACGGCCAGCCGCATCACGTGCTCGATCCCGAGGCCGACACCGATGCCGCCGACCTCGTCGCGCGCTATTCGCCGACGCGTGCCGAGTTGCCGCTGGTGGTCTGCCCCAACGGCACGGTGCTGCGCAATCCATCAGAGACCGCGCTGGCGATGGCGCTCGGCATGATCGGCAACAGTGCACAAGACAGGCTCTACGATGTCGCGGTGGTCGGCAGCGGCCCGGCCGGGCTCTCCACCGCGGTTTATGCCGCCTCCGAGGGCCTGTCGGTCGCGGTGTTCGATTCCCGCGCTTTCGGCGGCCAGGCCGGCGCCAGCATGCGGATCGAGAACTATCTGGGATTCCCGACCGGCATCACCGGCCAGGCGCTGGCCGGACGCGCCTTCAATCAGGCGCAGAAATTCGGCGCCGAGATGCTGATCCCGGTCTCGATCAAATCGCTCGACTGCTCGAAAGCGTCGGGCGCGTTCACGCTCGCCACCGGATGCGGGCACACGCTGCGCGCCAAATCGGTGGTGGTCGCAAGCGGCGCGCGCTATCGGCGGCCGGCGATCGACAATCTCGAGCACTATGAAGGCCGCGGCGTCTGGTACTGGGCCTCGCCGATCGAGGCGCGGCTGTGCGCCAACCAGGACGTCGTGCTGGTCGGCGGCGGCAACTCCGCAGGCCAGGCGGCGGTGTATCTGTCCGCGCATGCCCGCAGGGTCAACATGATGATCCGCGGCGGCGGGCTCGGCGCCAGCATGTCGCGCTATCTGATCGAGCGTATCGAGGCGACGCCGAACATCGAACTGATGTTCAACACCGAGGTGATCGGCCTCGACGGCGCGGAGACGCTGGAGCGCGTCCGCTGGCGCAGCCGGCTCGCACCCGACGAGTTCACGATGGATATCCGCAATCTCTTTTTGTTCGTCGGCGCCGATCCGGCCACCGGCTGGCTCGAGGGCTGCGGCGTGCAGGTCGACCGCGGCGGCTTCGTCAAGACCGGCGTACAGAACGGCGAGGGCGCGCCCGCCGTGCCGCTGCTCCAGACCACGGTGCCCGGCGTGTTCGCGGTCGGCGACGTCCGCTCCGGATCGGTCAAGCGCGTCGGCGGCGCGATCGGCGAGGGCGCACAGGTGGTCGCCGCGCTGCACGGCTATCTCGCCGATGCCGGCAGTCCGACGTTGTAGTGGAAAGCCATGCTGCACCATCCCCGTCATCCCCGCGCCTTTGCGCGGGGATGACGGTTCAAAGAGGTGCGGATAAAGATAGATCCGCGACCGTTCAGAACGAGAGGCCCGCAAATGCCAAAAGGCTGCACCCATATCGCCGGCATCCAGGACGTCACGCCGAGTGCGCGCGGCTGCGAGGAGTGCCTGAAGAGCGGCAGCCGCTGGCTGCATCTGCGGATCTGCCGGACCTGCGGCCATGTCGGCTGCTGCGACGACTCGCCGAACCGGCATGCAACGGCGCATTTCCACGCCACCGGCCATCCGGTGATCGAGGGCTACGATCCGCCGGAAGGCTGGGGCTGGTGCTATGTCGACGAGGTGCTGTTCGACCTGTCGAAGCGCAAGACGCCGCAGGATGGGCCGATCCCGCGCTTCTATTGATTCAAGTTCTCACAGGATGCCGCGGCGCGCGACGCCGACACCAAGGTTTTGCAACGGTCGGCGTCAGCGATTTTCTTGAGTGTCGGGCGTCCTGCCATCGAACGATGTAGCAATTTTCAAAGACGCATCGTAACGTCGTGCGGGTCTCAACGGGGGAGTGTGCTACATGACGACGTTGGTGCTTGTGCACGTCATTATCAGCCTGATCGCGATCGTCGCCGGTGTGATCGTGATGTTCGGCCTGCTCGGCTCGCGCCCGATGCCCGGACTGACCGCGATCTTCCTCATCTTCACGATCCTGACCAGCGCCACCGGCTTCGTGATCCCGCCACTGATTACCGAAAAGGTGCTGCCGTCCCAGATCATCGGCGGCCTCTCGCTGGTGCTGCTGGCGATCGCCTGCATCGCGCTCTATGCGATGCAGCTGAAGGGCGCATGGCGCCCGATCTATGTCGTGACCGCGATGGTCTCGCTTTATCTCAACGTCTTCGTGTTGGTCATCCAGAGCTTCCTCAAGATCCCCGCGTTGCAGGCGCTGGCGCCGGCGGTGCCGCCGAACCCGCCGTCCGGGCCGGTGTTCGGGGCGGTGCAGGGCATCGTGCTGGTGTTCTTCGCCGTGATGATCATCGGCGCCTGGCGCCGCTTCAGGCCGGTCAATTTCGCCTGATCCGGGGCGGGTGACATCAATTCGGAGCGACGCACGGCGTAGAAGGCGAAGGGCGGTGGCATGTCGGCGACACGCCGTCGCTCGGGGTCCGCTCATGTTTGGCGTGCCGGACCAACACATCGGCAACAGGAGGAGCGTTCAATGCCCACCATCACCACCAAAGACGGCGTCGAGATCTTCTACAAGGATTGGGGTTCGGGTCAGCCGATCGTGTTCAGCCATGGCTGGCCGCTGTCCTCGGACGATTGGGACGCGCAGATGCTGTTCTTCCTCAACCATGGCTTCCGCGTCATCGCCCATGACCGCCGCGGCCACGGCCGTTCCGCCCAGGTCGCCGACGGCCACGACATGGACCATTACGCCGACGACCTTGCGGCCGTCACCGCGCATCTCGACCTCAGGAATGCCGTCCATGTCGGCCATTCCACCGGCGGCGGCGAAGTCGTGCACTACATCGCGCGCCACGGCGAGAGCCGGGTCGCGAAGGCCGCGATCCTGAGCGCGGTGCCGCCGCTGATGGTGCAGACGGCCGCCAATCCCGGCGGCCTGCCGAAATCGGTGTTCGACGGCTTGCAGGCGCAGCTTGCGGCCAACCGTTCGCAATTCTACCGCGATCTCCCGGCCGGCCCGTTCTATGGCTACAACCGGCCCGGCGCAAAACCGTCCGAAGCCGTGATCCAGAACTGGTGGCGGCAGGGCATGATGGGCGGCGCCAAGGCGCATTACGACGGCATCGTCGCGTTCTCGCAGACCGACTTCACCGAGGACCTGAAGAAGATCAACGTGCCGGTGCTGGTGATGCATGGCGACGACGACCAGATCGTGCCCTACGCCGATTCCGGCCCGCTCTCGGCCAAGCTTTTGAAGAACGGCACGCTTGAAGACCTACAAGGGCTTTCCGCATGGCATGCCGACGACGGAAGCGGAGACCATCAACGCGGATCTGCTGGCGTTCATCACGGGGTGAGGCCAGCGCAAACACCATCGCAGGTCGGTGCGACTAGGTGAGGGAGCCACCAGCGGTAGGGTTCCCTCCCCCCTTGCGGGGGAGGGTTAGGGAGAGGGGTGGCCACACGGGTGCTCTCTCGAAATGCGCCTCTGATCATGCAGCCGAGATTGCGGGACCAACTGCGCCGTCGCTCATCTCGCCCGGGGCCACCCCTCTCCCCAACCCTCCCCCGACGCAAGTCGGGCCTGCCCGACTTGCGCAAACTTGCGATGCGCAACCGCGGTATACCCCGGTTGCGTGGGGGAGGGAGCCTGACGAGCGTGCTCACCTGACGAAGAGTGCCAATGCGCGTACGTTCGGTCGGGGCATGCCACGCCGCTTCCAGCCCCTTTGCATGGGGTTATTTTCGATATTTTGCTCGTGCGCTTGCCGGTTCCCTCGAGCGGGATTTCCTTGCGGCCACTGGTACCTCCGAGGCCGCGAGGCGTTATAGTCACCGTCATGTCCCCACCCGCGCCGCTGAAACTGATCGCCCTCGACGCCGATGACCTCGCGGTGATCTCCGCCCATCTGCAGGACGCCCGCGTCCAGCCTGCCGACATCGTCTGGCGCCAGGACGAGAAACGCCTCGTGGTCGGCCTGAACCGGCTCGATTGGGAGCAGACCCTGTCCGGCGGCACCTGCTCGCGCCGGCTGATCGCCGCACTCAGGTTCGACCGGGTGCTGGCATGCAAGTCGCGCAACATCGACCTGGAGACCCCGGAGGCGACCCTGGAACTGCTCGGGATCGAATTCCATGCCTCCGACCCGCCTGGCGGCAGCGCGCTGCTGATGTTCGGTCAGGGCGCGGCGCTGCGGCTCGATGTCGAATGCCTGGAGTGCGAATTGACCGATCTGGGGCCAGACGACCTCGGGGTGGGGCCTGGGTAACTCTCGGCCGTCGTCCCGGCTTTCGCCTGGACGACGGGAGCCAAGGGTTGACGGCCATTATCCGTCGCGCCATTGAGCAGGGACCCGAATTCCTCCTAAGAAAGCCGCCATGCCCGTTCGCCTGGACCGACAGAGCGCCGATTTTGAGCAGCGTTTCCGCGATTTCCTGGCGGCCAAGCGCGAGGTATCGGCCGACGTCGAGCGCGCCACCCGCGCCATCGTCGACGATGTGGCCGCCCGCGGCGATGCCGCGCTGCTCGAGGCGACCAGGAAGTTCGACCGGCTCGATATCACCGCCGCCGGTCTGCGCATCACGCCGGCCGAGATCGATGCCGCAGTCGCGGCCTGCGATCCCAAGACCGTCGAGGCGCTGAGCTTCGCGCGCGACCGGATCGAGACGTTCCATCGCCGCCAGCTGCCGAAGGACGAGCGCTTCACCGATGCCGCCGGCGTCGAGCTCGGCTGGCGCTGGAGCGCGGTCGATGCGGTCGGGCTCTATGTGCCCGGCGGCACCGCGGCCTATCCGTCCTCGGTGCTGATGAATGCGGTGCCGGCCAGGGTCGCCGGCGTGCCGCGGGTGGTGATGGTGGTGCCGGCGCCGGACGGCAAGCTCAACCCGCTGGTGCTGGCGGCCGCCCATCTCGGCGGCGTTTCGGAGATTTACCGCGTCGGCGGCGCCCAGGCGGTGGCCGCCCTGGCCTATGGCACCGCGTCGATCGCGCCGGTGGCCAAGATCGTCGGCCCCGGCAACGCCTATGTCGCCGCCGCCAAGCGGCTGGTGTTCGGCAAGGTCGGCATCGACATGATCGCCGGCCCTTCCGAGGTGCTGGTCATCGCCGACGATACCGGCAATGCCGACTGGATCGCGGCCGATCTGTTGGCGCAGGCCGAGCACGACGTCAGCGCACAGTCGATCCTGGTCACCGACAGTGCGCGGCTCGCCGCCGATGTCGAGCGCGCGGTCGAGGCGCAGCTGGCGACGCTGCCGCGTGCGGCGATTGCGCGCGCCTCGTGGGAGGATTTCGGCGCCGTGATCAAGGTGGCGAAGCTCGACGACGCGGTCGAGCTTGCGAACGCGATCGCGGCGGAGCATCTGGAGATCATGACCGCGGACGCCGAGGGCCTGTCGAAAAAGGTCCGCAATGCCGGCGCGATCTTCCTCGGGGCCCATACCCCGGAGGCGATCGGCGACTATGTCGGCGGCTCCAACCATGTGCTGCCGACGGCGCGCTCGGCGCGGTTCTCCTCGGGCCTCGGGGTGCTTGACTTCATGAAGCGAACCTCGATCCTGCGGTGCGGGCCGGATCAGCTTCGTGCGCTCGGGCCTGCCGCGATGACGCTCGGCCAGGCCGAGGGTCTCGATGCCCATTCACGTTCCGTCGGATTGCGCCTCAACCTCTCATGACCAAGCCACCAGACGACGAGGATTCCAACAATCGCATCGTCGCGGTGACGCTCGACGAGGAATCGATCGGCCGTTCCGGGCCCGATATCGAGCATGAGCGGGCGATCGCGATCTACGACCTGGTCGAGCAGAATTTGTTCGCGCCCGAGGGCGTCGCCGGGCCGGGTCCGTATACCCTGCATATCGCGATCACCGGCAACCGGCTGATGTTCGATATCAGGAAGGAGGACGGCTCGCCTGTCGTGGCGCATCTGTTGTCGCTGACGCCGTTCCGCCGTGTCGTGAAGGACTACTTCATGATCTGCGACAGCTACTATCAGGCGATCCGGACCGCGACACCGGACAAGATCGAGGCGATCGACATGGGCCGCCGCGGCATCCATGACGAGGGCTCGCGCACGCTGCAGGAGCGGCTCAAGGGCAAGGTGCGCGTCGATTTCGAGACCGCCCGGCGGCTGTTCACGCTGATCACTGTGCTGCACTGGAAGGGTGAGGGCGCATGATCCCGCTTATCGTCACTTCGCCAGACGACGGGGGCGTACCCCGGTCGAAAAAAGCCTGATCGCATGGCAGCGCCAAGCGCGCGCACCCCGCAGGCCGTGCTGTTCGCATGCGGCCACAATGCCGTGCGTTCGCCGATGGCCGAAAGCCTGCTGCAGCAGATGTTTCCGCAAGGGCTCTATGTGCGTTCGGCCGGCGTCAAGAAGGGCGAGCTCGATCCGTTCGCGGTCTCCGTCATGGCCGAGTTCGGCCAGGACATTTCCGGCCACAAGCCGCAGACCTTCGAGGAGCTCGAGGACTGGGAGGGGTTGAACTTCGATCTCATCATCACGCTCTCGCCGGAGGCGCACCACAAGGCGCTGGACCTGACGCGCACGCTCGCCGCCGATGTCGAATACTGGCCGACGCACGACCCGACCGGGACCAGCGGCAATCGCGAGCAGAAGCTCGCCGCCTATCGCGAGGTCTGCGACGGCCTCTTGATGCGCATCCGCCGCCGCTTCGCCAAGGCTGCGGCGAACTTGTGATGCGAACACGCGGCGTGTTCCGATTCGCAGGACCGCCCCTTGTCGCCAGACTGACAAACAGCTGTGCTTATGGGGCCTTGTCTCCAAGCGGGAGTACGATTCGCGACCGGTTCCAAGGTTGTGCATCCATGCCCCATCCGATAGGTTCCGCCCGCGTCCGTCCCCCCGATTCAGCCCAAAAGCCCGCATGCTAGGCCGTCCCAAATTCGTTCTTGCTTCCGGTTCGCCGCGGCGGCTGGCCCTGCTCAACCAGGCCGGCATCGAGCCCGACGCGCTGCGCCCGGCCGATGTCGACGAGACCCCGCGGCGGGGCGAGTTGCCGCGCGCCTGCGCCAACCGCCTGGCGCGCGCGAAGGCGGACGCGGCGCTGAAGTCAGTTCAGCTCGACGACGATCTGCGCGGCTCCTTCATCATCGCCGCCGACACCGTGGTCGCGGTCGGCCGCCGCATCCTGCCCAAGGCCAATCTGGTCGACGAGGCCGCGCAGTGCCTGCGGCTGCTGTCGGGCCGCAACCACCGCGTCTACACCGCGATCTGCGTGGTGACGCCGCGCGAGGCGTTCCGCCAGCGCCTGGTCGAGACGCGCGTGCGCTTCAAGCGGCTCAGCGAGGACGACATCCAGGCCTATATCGGCTCCGGCGAATGGCGCGGCAAAGCCGGCGGCTACGCCGTGCAGGGCATCGCCGGATCCTTCGTGGTCAAGATGGTCGGCTCCTACACCAACGTCGTCGGCCTGCCGCTCTACGAGACCGTGACCCTGCTCGGCGGCGAAGGCTTTCCGATCCGCCACGGCTGGCTCAACGCCGTCGCGGTGTGAGGCCGAGGAACCTCGTGCCCTCAGCGCCCTTGCATCTCGATTGATGTAAGCTACCTCCGAGCCATGACCGACCAGCCCCGAACGCCCCCGACCACGCGTGCCTGCCCGATCTGCGGCAAGCCGGTCGCGCAGGCCTTCCGCCCGTTCTGTTCGCCGCGCTGCCGCGATGTCGACCTGAACCGCTGGCTGACCGGCCGCTATGTCGTTCCCGGCCGCGAGGACGACGCGGAGGACCCGGAATAGCCAAGATTTCCCAATAAGTTGGGGAAATTGCACAGGGCGGGCCGCGCCCGGCGAAGCGTTTCGCGAAGCCGGGTGGACACAGCGCTCCGACCTCTCTATAAACCGCCCGCTCGCTCCGGCCTTTTCGGCCCAGCTTGTATGCCCAGGTAGCTCAGTTGGTAGAGCATGCGACTGAAAATCGCAGTGTCGGTGGTTCGATCCCGCCCCTGGGCACCATCCCCCTCTCTCTGACCGTAGTCCGCACGAACGGCACGCAAACGGTCGTCCCGGTGTAGCCCGAGGGCGAAGGCGGAGGTCGGTCGCCGCGTGTGGCCGGTGGCGGACATGTTTGTCGGCTGTTGACCGAGCCCTTGTCACCATCACGGTCTGCGCTCGCGATGATGGCGCTCGACTGGCGCGGCCGCTTCGCTTCATCGCCGCATGGTTGTATGCGGTGGCCGCGGTCGCGGTTTGGTGCTGCGATGCTGAAGCAGCAAGCGCTCGCTCGTCTCGTTTCGCAGGAAATGACAATCGCCTCGCGGCGCTCGTCGTTGCCGTGGTGTCGTGCAGAAGGTGCTGGCGCGATACTCAGCCGATCCCGGAAAGACCGGCTTCAGGTTCCGCGCCGCGACGTCGGTGCGCCACAATGATGGGAGACCTACGTGAAGGGGAGTGGCTCAAGACCTTTGCAGACGCTATGGGATAGGCGGAGTTCACCCGGGATAATGATGTCTGCATCTCATGCCGTTTCGGTGGCGTTTCTGGTTCTGCGGCCTTTTCTCCCTGGGCATGTTCTGGGCTTGTGCGGTATCGGCGCAAACCGCTCAACCGTCGAGCCAGGCTTGGTTCGACATTCCCGCGCAATCGCTCGCATCGGCACTAGACGCCTATAGCAAGACGACCGGCGTCGTCATCGCCTATAACGGCAATCTGGCGGTCGGCCGGGTCTCGAACCCGGTGCAGGGGCAGTTCAATCCGCAGCAGGCCATCCTGCTGCTTCTGCAGGGCAGCGGACTGGTCGCGGACTACACGGCACCCGATGCCATCGTCGTCGTTCCCGCGCCGAATGAAACTTTTGTGACGCGTTCGCCGGCGGCGATCGCGCAAGCGGCCTTGTCACAACAGAGCGCTATTGAACGGCGATATTCGGCGCTGCTACAGGAGCGGCTGAACAATGCCCTGTGCGCCCAGCGAGCGACAAGGCCTGGTGCGTACCGGGCCGCAATCAGCTTCTGGATCGGGCCGTCCGGCAGTGTGACGAGGGTGAAGCTTTTGGGGACGACCGGCGATCCGCAACGGGATGCAGCGATTGCGGAGGCGGCAAATCGCGTATCCGCGGGCGAAGCTCCCCCTGTGCAGATGACGCAACCCTTCACCATGGTGATCCTGCCCCGGGCGTCCGGCGGTACCGTCGACTGTCCGCCGGATGAAGGCGGCCGACGAGATGAGTGAGGGCGAGAGCCTCTCCAAGGCGTCGGATCATGACGAGGCCGCGGACAATGAGAGCGCGCGCACGTTGCGGGCCCTGTTGATCGAGCGCTATCAGGATTTGAAATCGCGCCTTGCGCGTCGACTGGGCTCGCTGGAATGGGCCGAAGACGCGCTGCAGGATACCTATCTGCGCCTGAACGGCCGGGAGATCGTCGGCGATGTCCGCAATCCGGCCGCCTACCTGCTTCGATCCGCCTTCCACGTCGCGCTCAATCAGCGGCGCGCCGACAACCGGCGCCTCAATGCGGAAGAGGTCGAGGCGCTGCTCAATCTGGCGGACGATGCACCCGACGCCGTGCGCGTGATCTCCGGCCGCTCCGATCTCGAAAGGCTCAAGCAGGTGATGGCGGAATTGCCACCGCGGCCGCGGGCCATCCTGCTGGCCGCCAGGCTGGAGGGGCTGTCCCGGCAGCAGATTGCCCGGCGCTTCGGCATTTCCGTGAGCCTGGTGGAGAAGGAATTGCGGAGGGCGCAGGAGCATTGCGTCGCCCGTTTCAAGAAAATCCGGCGCCCGGAGTAGAAAATTGTGCGGTTCGCGTCCTCTGGAGTGTCTATGTTACGGGAGGGCCGCCGGCTCGCCCGCAGAGCATTGCGACCACGGGCTTCAAGACGACCGGCAACATGCAACGTTGATGATTGAGAGCGACCAACATCACGACGAGCTTTCCGCGCTTGAGCGCGAAGCCCATGCCTGGATTCGTCGTCTGACGTCCGGAGAGGCGAGGGCGTCCGACGCGGCGGCCTTGCGGCGCTGGTGCGGCCAGAGCCCGGCGCATGCGGCGGCTTTTTCGGAGGCCAGCCGGTTCTGGAAGGCGTTCGGCCCCGCGGGCCAGAGCCTGCTCGCGGATTCGAGGACGACGGGCCGCCGCGCGCCCGCCGGCGGCAGGACGGCGATCACCAGCCGCCGTGCGATCATCGGAGGTGCGCTGGCGGCCACGGCAGCCGGGATCATGGTGGTGCACCCTCCGCTCGATCTGTGGCCGTCGCTGTTCGAACTGCGCGCTGATTATCGTACCGGCGTCGGCGAGCAGCGCGAGGTGGCCGTGGTGGACGGCGTCGCGGTCCAGATGAACACGCGCACCAGCATCTCGCTCGGATCGGGAGCTGCGTCCGGCACGGTCGAACTGATCGCCGGCGAGGCCTCTTTCAAGGTCGCGGATCGGCGAGCCGAGACATTCAGCGTGATCGCGGCGGGCGGAAGGACCACGTCGACGGGGGCGCAGTTCGACGTGCGCGTCGACGGGGCGAGCGTCTGTGTCACGTGCCTCGCGAACGAAGCGCATGTGGAGCATCTGGCGCAACAAGTCGTTCTCAAGTCCAGGCAGCGCGTCACCTATGGCGATGGCGGATTTGGCGATGTCGTCGCGATCGATCCGTCGATTGCCGCCGCCTGGCAACAGGGCCTGATCATCTGCAACATGACACCGTTGGCGGAGGTGATCGGGGAATTGAACAGATACCGCTCCGGCCGCATCGTGCTGCTGAATGCGGAGTTCGGGCGCAGCCCCGTCAACGGTCGTTTCAGGATCGATCGTCCGGACGAGGCCTTGCTGCAGATTGAGCGTGCGTTCGGCATTCGCGCCCGCAGCTTGCCCGGCGGGCTTGTCCTGCTTTCCTAGCGCTTTTGTCGCGCGCAACACGTGTTCCACGCGTTTCAGTTCCAGGGCGCGGCCTTGCTCGAACGCGCTCTGACGCTCGCGCGTGTGACACAAAACATTCATAAAAAACCTTTGAGGGCGTCGACGTCCGGAGGTGTCACGACAGTGAGCCCGCGGTCATCACAGTGATCGCGATTTGGCCTAGTCAGGATGCCTCATGTTCGTCGACCGTGTGATCTCCCGCCCATCGCGCGCCCGGAAAGCCGCCGACCGTTCCCGCCTCGCTCAGCGTCGGGTTGCGCCGCTGCCGCCGCGGCAGCGGATCGGATTGGTGTCCCGCTCGATGCTGCTGGCCGGAACCAGCACGCTGGCGCTGCTGCTGACCGGGCTCGAGGATGCGTCCGCGCGTCCGTTCGGCAATTTCGGAGCGATCAATTCGGCGCCGACGATCGCCAGCGACGGCGCCACCGCCGCGGCCCAGCAGGCAACCGAAGTCGCAAGGCAAAGCCAGGGCGCGCTGACCCGGGCGACCCAGGCCATCCAGGCGCTGCAGGCCGCGCAGGCGGCGGCCCGCGGCGCGGCTGCCGCCTCGCAGCGATCCACCACGCTGCCGCAGGTGGCGGTGCCGAACGGTCTTGCCGTGGGCGGGCTTCAGGTTGCGCCGGGCGCCGTGCCCGGCTCGGCCCTCTGGCAAGGCGCCGCGCTGCCGAGCCAGGCCGCGAGCGGCGGCCAGACCACGGTGACCGTCAACCAGACCGCGCCGCAGGCAATCCTCAACTGGCAGAGCTTCAATGTCGGCAGCCAGACCACGCTCAACTTCAACCAGCAGGCCGGCAACTGGACCGCGCTGAACCGCGTCGTCGGCAACACCGGGCCGAGCCAGATCCTCGGCCGCATCACCGCTCCCGGCCAGGTGCTGGTGATCAATCAGAACGGCATCATCTTCGGCGGCGCGAGCCAGATCAATGTCGGCTCGCTGATCGCCTCCAGCGCCAACATCACCGACGGCCAGTTCGGTAATGGCATCTATGCGAGCCAGAGCGGCAACGTCTATGTGCCGAACTTCACCGGCGCGGGCGGCAAGATCGTGGTCGAGAGCGGTGCGCTGATCACCACCAATGCGCCGTCCTCGGTGACGGCAGGCGGCGGCTTCGTGCTGCTGATGGGCACCGAAGTCAACAACGCCGGCGCCATCACCACGCCGAAGGGCCAGACCCAGTTCGCGGCCGGCGACGATTTCATCCTGCGCGCCGGTTACGGCACCAACGCCAACCAGAACTCGACCACACGCGGCAACGAGATCGCGCCACTGCTGCGCAGCGGCAGCAGCAGCGGCACGGTCACCAACACCGGCCTGGTGCTGGCCCAGCAGGGCGACATCACGCTGGCCGGCCATGCCGTCACCCAGGACGGCATCCTCGTCTCCACCACCTCGGTCAACCAGCGCGGCACCATTCATCTGCTCAACTCGGCGTCCGATACAAGCGGCAGTATTACGCTGACCAGTAACGGCATCAGCCTGATCCTGCCGGAGACCGATGCCGCGGCCGCGCTGGTCTCGGGCATCGATCCGACCGCGACCGCGTTCAATTCGCAGCGCGATGCGCTGATCGCCTCGGCCAAGCCCAATCTGCTGGCGGCCGGCCAGTTCGACAACCTCTCGACATTGGTGGATCGCCCCGATCAGTCGCGCATCGAGATCGTCACCGGCGGCACCATCGACTTCAGGAACGGCTCGCTGACCATGGCGCAGGGCGGCCAGGTGTCGGCTTCCGCCGGCAAGCGGGTGTTCGCCGAAACCGGCTCTGTCATCGACGTCTCCGGCACCACCGGCACCGTGCTGCCGGTGTCGGCCAATGCGATCAAGGTCAACGTCCAGGGCAACGAGCTGCGCGACAGCCCGCAGAACCGCGACAGCGGCACGCTGCTCAACAGCAACATGTGGATCGACGCCCGTGATCTCACTTTGGTGCCGGCCGGCACCGGCGGCTATGCGACCGACCGCTATTACACCGCGGGCGGGCTGCTCGAAGTCTCCGGCTATCTCAACAACACCGGCCACAAGATCGGCGAATGGACCGCGGTCGGCGGCACCATCACGCTGTCGGCGCCGGAAGTGGTGGCGCAGCAAGGCGCGCTCTTCAACATCTCCGGCGGCGCCGTGCAATATCAGAGCGGCTATGTGCGGCAGACGCTGCTGCTCGGCAGTGACGGCCGCATCTACAGTGCCGACAATGCGCCGTCCTATTTGACCTATGTCGCGGTGGCGAACGGCTTCATCGTCAATCACGCGCATTGGGGCGTCGTCGAGGTCTATCTCAGCCCGTTCGGCAAGGGCAGCAGCCGCTGGGAAAACGGCTACACAATGGGCCGCGATGCCGGCAGCCTCCTCCTTTCGACCCCGACCTCGGTGTTCGAGGGCACCATCCTCGCCAACGTGATCGACGGCGAGCAGCAGCTTGCCAAGCGGCCGGCCGGCATCACCGACGGCTACAAGCTGACGCAGACCACCGTGCCGCTCGCCGGCACGCTGGCGCTTGGGCAGTACGATCGCTATGGACTCTCCAACGCCTACAACACCGACGTGACGTTCGGTAACGTCGCGCCGGTCTCAGGCAATCTCGGTTTGACCTCCGCGCTGCCGTCCGACCGCACCAACACGGCCTGGTTCGATGCGCCGACGCTCAACAGCTTTGGCCTCGGCGGCTTCAACATCAACACCGGCAACAAGATCTCGATCAACGCGCCGCTGCAATTTGCGCCGGGCGCGCAGGTCAGGCTGACCGCTCCGACCGTCGATATCGCAGCCGACATCATCGCGCGCTCCGGCAGCGTCACGGTCAGCAACATCCTCAACACCGCAAACGGAACGGTTACGTTGACGAACGCGACCGGCGGCGCGACGCTGACGCTGGAGGGCGGCGCGACCATCGACACGCGCGGCCTGTGGGTCAATGCGCAGATCGATCCGATCAGCGTGTCGGGCCTCGGCCTGCTCGACGGCGGCAACGTCACCTTCGATTCGACCCAGAACGTCACGCTCGCGGCGGGCAGCGTGATCGATGTGTCCTCCGGCGGCGCCGTTCTCATCAACGGCAAGACGCAAGGCGGCAAGGGCGGCAACGTCACGATCATTGCGGGCCACACCCAGCAGAACGCCGGCACGCCGGGCGATGGAAATCTTGTTCTCGACGGCGCGATCCGCGCCTGGGGTGTCAGCGGCGGCGGCACGCTGACGATCTCGACGCCCGGCAACATCCTGATCGGCGAGAATGCCGAACTTGCCGGCGGTGTACTGCCCGCGGGCATGTCGGCGCCTCTGGCCGTGAAGCTGAAGCAGGCCATGACCATTCGCGCAGGCCAGCCCTTGCCGACGGCGCTGACGCTGAATTTCACCTCGCTGGTGTACGACACGCCGATACCGGTCGACGTCACGATCTCAGCGGTACCGACCGCGCCGACCGGTGCAGATTGGACCGTGCCGCAGGGCATGGATTCCCTCCAGAGCAGAGACAGCAATGGCGGGACAAGTTATTGGAGCGCAGGCAACGTGATCCCGGCCGGGACGCTCATCACCGGCTGGAGCGGCACTGGCCGTATTCCGGCGGGAACCGTCATTCCGTCCAACGTCTTCCCGAGTGGCCTTCCAATCACGCCCTATCAAGTCACTTACGCCGCAGGATCAATTCAATCCACGCCGATGACCTATCCGGTCGGGACCATTATTCCAGCCGGCGTGGTGCTGCCGCAGACGGTCCAGATCACGCCAGCACCGGCGCTCAATCCCGCGTTCTTCACCGCCGGCTTCTCCAACTACGACATCAATGGCGGGCTCGGCGTTGTGGTGGCCAGCAACACGGTGGTCGCGCCCGCGATGCCGGTCTATCGGTTCACGGCGAACAGCTATGCCGCAGCTACCGGCAGCGATCCGTCGTCGGCTCTGATGCTATGGACGCCGCCGTTGTTCACCGCGGACTCGGTCAAGGCCACGCTGACGCAGCGGGCCGGTGTCAGCGTAACCTTGCGTTCGCTGCTGAACGGAGCCGGCGGCGGCGCGATCGTGGTCGGCCATGGTGCGTCGATCACCGTCGATCCCGGACAGAGCATCAAGCTCGATGCCTACAATCAGATCACGATGAATGGCAGGCTCACCGCGCATGGCGGCGGCATCACGCTGATCAACGAGTCCGACAATGTACTGGAGCCGTCGCGCAACTTTGACACATCCGGCAACGGCCGTGCCTTATCGCTGTGGATCGGCGCGGACGCCGCGATCGACGTCTCGGGTGCGGCCTACACGGCCACCGATAACGGTGGACGGACCTACGGCACGGTCACCGACGGCGGCAGCATCAGCCTGAATGGTGGAACCGGCTTCGTGATCGTCCGGCCCGGTGCCGAACTCAATGCCGACGGCGCCAGCGTCACCGTCAACTCTGCGGCCGGGATGTCACCAAACACACCTGGCGGCGCGCAGACGCTTCCGAGCAATGGCGGCTCCATCGCACTCAGCTCATCGAGCGGGCTCTATCTCGACGGCAGCATCCATGCCGCGGGCGGCGGTTCGGGCGCGGCGGGCGGCAGCCTGTCGGTCTCCTTGCCCACCGCCGTTTTCCCGGCCGACGGCTCGGTCATACCGGCTACCGCGTTTGTGCCCAGCACGCTGATTGTGACTCAGGCGCGGCAATCGCTGCTGCCCGCCGACATCGCGCCGGGGACCGACGCTGCGAAGCTGACGTTCGGCCAAGCCACGGTCAGTGCCGACATGATCAAGGCGGGTGGCTTCGGCAGATTGTCGCTGAGCTCGGGCGACTACATGCAGTTTGCCGGCGACGTATCGCTCGCGCTTAGCCAAAGCATTACGCTCACGGCTGCCGCGTTCACATCGGCGCCGCCCGTGCCGGGCCTGCCCGTACCTGTCGGCTCGCCAAGCAAGCCGGATCCGTCCGCACCGGTCCCGACCGGCAACGTCTTGCTGTCCGCGCCCTATGTATTGCTGCGCGAACCGGTTGCGGTCGTCCCGGACAAGAGCACCAGCGGATTGATCGGCAATCCAGGTGCGGCCGGTGTTCCGACCAAAGCGAGCTTCGAGGTCGATGCCAACCAGATCGACGTTCAGGGGCTGATCCTGTTCTCCGCATCCGCGCCGAACAGCATGTATTCGCCCGGCTTTGCCGAGATCAGGCTGGTGAGCAAGGGCGATATCCGCTTCCTGGCCAGCGGCGCCGCGCAGAAGGCGACGACGCTGGCGACCGACTGGAATCTCGATCTCATTGCCGCTCAGCTCTATCCCGCCACGGGCGCCGTTGCGGTCGTCACCGCCGGGCAGAACAATTTCACGGCTGCACAGTCCGATCAGCCGCCGACGCTGACCATCGGCCGCAGCACCGACACGATTCCCGACGCACCGCTGTCGGTGTTTGGCAGCCTTGCGCTCGCCGCACCTGTTGTGGAGCAGGGCGGTATCGTCCGCGCGCCGTTCGGCAGCGTCGTGCTCGGCAACAACAATCCGTTCGACAACCGCATTCCGACACAACGGGTCGACGTGCTGCCGGGCAGCCTGACCTCGGTCTCGATGGCGGGCATGACCATCCCCTATGGCGGCACCGTCGACGGCGTGACCTACAGCTACAACGGGGCGAGCGTAAGCCGGATCGACGTGACGAACTTCGGCAATGTCGGCCATCAGTCCGGCGTCACGCTGGACGGTCAATCCATCAACGTCGAAAGTGGCGCAACGCTCGACATGTCGGGTGGTGGCGTCCTCAGCGGAGCCGCCTTCATTTCGGGGCGCGGCGGCTCGGTGAATGTGCTCAACACACCGTTGATCAATGCCAATCCGGCCACGCCTGTCAGCAAGCCTAGCGACAAGGTCTATGCCATCCTGCCTGGCTATGCGTCCGGTTATGCGCCCATCGCGCCCGAAAATGGCGCCGGGGATCCGGCCATCGGCCAGCAGATCACCGTTCCGGCCGGCGTGCCGGGCCTGCCGGCAGGCAGCTACACATTGCTTCCGTCGAACTATGCGTTGCTGCCTGGCGCCTATCGCGTTGAACTCGGCGCGGCCACGCGAACGCCGATCAACGGCGCCGTCGCGATCGGCAACGGCACATATGCGACCTCGGCGTACACCGGCACCAGCAATACCGCGATCAGGAGCGCACTTGCGTCGCAGGTGTTGATCACGCCGGGCGCGTCGGTGCGGATATATTCGCAGTACAACGAGCAGGGCTACAGCGACTTCATGATCGCCAATGCCACGCAGTTCGGCGGCGTGCGCCCGCTGCTGCCGGCCGATGGCAAGATGCTGATGCTGGCGTTCGAGCCGCCATCGACGACGCCACCGACATCGCCCGCATTGGCATTCAGCGGCACCGCGCTGTTGCAGGCCGGACCAGGCGGCTTCGGCGGACAAGTGGCCCTGTCAGGTGTAGATGAAATCTACGCCGGCTCGCCAACACCGGGTTTCGCCGGTGTATCCGTTCGCGCAGGCGATCTGGACGCGATCGGCGCTACGCGGATGATCATCAACGGCACCGATGGCATCGTTAACGGCACGATGCTCTTTTCCGGCGGAAGAGACCTCCAGGTTCGCGACGGCGTCACGCTGAGCGCCGGCGAGTTGTTCCTGGTCGGCGGCAATATCACGATCGGCAACAACGTCACGCTCAGCACCATCGGGCAGGGGCCCGCGCCGTTCGACTCCACGTCCCTTGGCGTGAGCTACACCACGGGCTCCGGCACCACAGTGCTGGCGCTGTCGAACGGCAATCTCAACTTCCTCGGCTCGAATGGCGGCGCCGGCACGATCACGATCGGCGCCGGTTCGCAGCTCTATTCCGAAGGGACGTTGGCCTTTGCCACCAACGGTGCCTCGAGCATCGATCCCACAGCGCATTTCGGATCGCGCAACATCACGCTCGCGGTCGGCAGCATCAATATCGGCGACGGCGGCACGATTGCCGCGGCCGGTGCCCCGGCAGGGTTCCTGTTCAACCAGGCGCTGTTCGATGTGCTGGTGCATGGCGACCCCAGCCATGCCGCGCCGGCGCTGGAAAAGATCACGTTGAGTGCCGCGAACTCCATCAACCTGTTCGGCGCGACCGGCCTCGACGCCACCGGCACCGGCATCGATCTGGTCCTGAACACGCCGGCGATCTACGGCTACGGCACCGCGAGTGACACCGCGACCATCGCAGGTGGCAAGATCACCTGGAACGGCATCGCCGGCGCGACGCCGCCGGCACCCGGGGCCAGCGGGCTCGGGACCGGCCTCGGCACGCTCAATCTGGTCGCGAACGAGATCGATTTCGGCATGGTCGCCTCGCTGACGTCGACGACGTCCAGCCGGGTCATCTACGGCTTCGGCAATGTCAACATGACCGGCGGCGCGCGGATCGTCTCGTCCGGCAACGGCTCGCTGTACGTCTACCAGGCGCCGAGCACGGCGGCCGGCGCCGTGTTCGGCCAGAGCGGCACCGGCGGCAACCTGACGCTGTCGACGCCGCTGCTGACCGGCGCGCAGAAGTCGATCATGAACTATACCGCCGGCGGTGCGCTTGCTGTCACCGTGCCCACAGGGCTCGCGCAGAGCGCTGCGACCTCCACGATATCAGGCGCCGAGATCGATCTGACCGGCAACAGCGTCGCGATCGCCAGCACCATTCTGCTGCCGAGCGGCAAGCTGGTCGTGAACGCGACCAACGACATCGCGATCGGCGGCAGCGGCCGCATCGATCTCTCCGGCCAGCCCTCGATGATCCAGAAGGCGACGGTCTACGGCTTCGGCGGTACCGCGATCTTCAACAGCAGCCAGGGCGGATTCACGCAGGCGGCCGGCTCGGTGATCGACGTCTCCGCCACTAACGCCAGCGCAGGGTCGATCAGCATCAGCGCCGGCAGCGGAGCGGTCTCGTTCGGCGGCCGCCTCGCGGGCAGCGCCACCGGCAACAACACCAGCGGCGACTTCAGCGTCACCGCCGCGAGCATGAGCAGCACCGATTTCGCCGCGCTCAACGCCCTCCTGACGCAAGGCGGCCTGTTCGATGCCCGCAGCTTCGACATCAAGAGCGGCGATCTGGTGATCGGCGACGGCGTCAAGGCGCACAGCGTGACGGTGTCGGTCGATGGCGGCGCCCTGACTGTCGCCGGCACGATCGATGCCAGCGGCGCGGCGCCCGGCACGATCCGCCTCTCGGCCGGCAACGGCTTGGCGCTTGCGTCGACTGCCGTACTCGATGCCCACGGCACGGTGCTGCAAACGGATAGCTACGGCCAGCCGATCGAAGCCAAGAACCGCGGTCATATCGAGTTGACCGCCGCCGGCGGCGTGCTCACGCTGTCGCCCGGCGCGACGATGGATCTCACCGCGCCGAACGGTGTCGCCTATGGCGACGTGGTGCTGAATGCCCAGCGCACCGGCGAGACCTCCGGCGATATCGCGATCAACGCCGCGGGTCCGCTCAACATCAAGGGCGCCTATAGCATCGCGCTCAACGCCTTCTGGACCTACGATCTGCCTGGCGGCAGCACCATCACCCAGGCCACGCTCGACGGGTACGACACCGCGAGCACGGCCTTCATCAGCGCGGCACTCGGCAATGCAGGATTGTCGGCGCGTGTTGCGGGGCTGTCGGCGTACGGCAGCGCCTATCATCTGCGGCCGGGCGTTCAGATCACCTCGAGCGGCGACCTGTCGACCTCGGGCGACATCGACCTCGCGACGTATCGCTACGGCGCCAATGCCGATCGCGATCCGAACTCGGCGACCTATGGCGCCGGCGAAGCGATGGCCCTCGTGATCCGGGCGGGTGGCAATCTGGCCATTCAGGGAAGCATATCGGACGGCTTCCGGCCGGCCACAGATGCTCCGGCGCTGTATTCCCCGGTGGCCGACGTCACCGCGAGTTCTGCTTTCAGACAGGTCGGCACCAACTATCTGCTGAGCATTGGTGGGACCGTGAAAACGGCCACCGCCTGGACTGTTCCAACGACGTGGGGATTGGTGCTGCCCTTCTATCCGAGGGACCCGAGCGGCCATCGCTATGCCCCGGGGCAGACAATTCCGGCCGGCACTACTCTCAGCTTCCTGTACATTCCGGCCACCAAGGCATCCTCCGTCGGCGGCGTATTCAGCTCGCCATCGGGTCCCGCCCTTCCAGCCGCACAGGGAACGTCGGCCTGGGCCGTCATGCTGCCGAGCGGCTCGCAATCGGCATCGCTGCGCTTGACGGCGGGCGCCGATCTCACTGCCGCCGACCAACGCGGCTTGCAAACGGTGGGTGCGCTGAGCGGCGCGGGCAATCTGACGCTCAACGATCCCACCTATGGCAACTTCGGCCAGGGCACCTTCTACAGTGTCGTTCGCACCGGCACCGGCAGCCTCGAGTTGCTCGCCGGCGGCAGCTTCAGCGAAGCGACCCCGTATGGCGTCTATACGGCCGGCACGCAGGCTGCCCCGGTTCTGGTCAACGGCAGCAATCCCTATGACCTGATCGGTGCGCTGCGAAGCAACATCACCCATGCCTGGTATCCGGAGCATGGCGGCGATCTGCTGCTCGTGGCGCAGCAGGATGTGACGGGTTACATCGAGACCGCCCCGGTACAAAACACCTTACGCAACACCAACACGGATCGGATCGCGAACTGGCTGCAAACCCAGGGCGGTGGCGGGCTGACGCCGGATCCGACCGCATGGTGGATCAATTTCGGCACCTTCGCCAAGACCGACGCGGCTGCAACCGGCGCCTCCCTCGTCGGCTTCCAGGGGATCGGTACGCTCGGTGGCGGCAATCTGACAGTGATCGCAGGCCGCAATGCCGGCGCATCCGGCGGCGGCGCCGCAACCACCTCGACCGGGCTCGATCTTGCGGTCGCGTCGAGCGGGCGGGTGCTGCCGGACGGGACGGTGCTGCAGACCGGCGGCGGCGATCTGACGCTGAACGTCGGAGGCATTCTCAATCCGATGAGCCCACTCACCGCGTCGGGATCCTACTGGCCGGATTATTTCGGGTCGGTCGCCGATCTGCGCGGAAACACCATTGTTCGCGCCGGGTCGGTCGGAGCTGTGCTTCCAAACGGGCGAGGTGGCGGGGCCTCGTCGGTCGATCCGCGCACGCTTGATCCATCCACCTTCAAGGATTCGATCAAGACGCTCGGCCCGACATTCACGCCGGGCGACGGCAGCGTCAGCATCACGACGCGCGGTGACCTCGTGATCAGCGGGGCGAGCGACCCCGGCATGGCCGCGCCGGTCGACGTGAATCGTGGCCTCTATACGCGGTTTCAGGTTAACGCGGACGGATCGTTGACGCCGGTGGTGAGTACCGGCGGGCTGACCAATTTCACGCTGTGGACGTCGGCCACTGCGATCAATCTCTACTCGGCGGGTGGCGATGTGGCACCAATGTCGGGAGACACCGGCGGCAAGCAGAACGCGAACGGCTTCTATCCGGGAACGCTGATCGTTGCAGCCGCCAACGGCGACATTCGCTTCAGCGGCGGATCGATCGAGATGATGCCGTCGCAATACGGCCAGCTGGAATTGCTGGCGGCAGGGTCGATCTACGGGCAGGGCCAGGTGTTGTCGATGTCGGGCGCCGACATCAGCGCGCTCGCGACGCCACGGCATCCGGTGTTCTCCACCAGCCGAGGGAACACCAACGCGTCGCCGGACGGGATTTACCGTACCAACAATTTCAACCCGCTCGCCTTCGGCGAAGACACGCCGGTCTCCAATCTGCACCAGGGTGATAGCCAGCCCGCGTTGGTCTATGCCGGCGTCGACATCGACGATCTCAGCCTTGGGGCGGCGCTGCCCATGGTCCGCAGCTCCGGCGCCGGCTTCTTTCCCCAGCACGGCACCTGGTATCTCGCGGCCAAGCCGTTCGAGGTGATTGCCGGCCGCGATATCGTCGGTCTTGGCGCGACGCCGGATGTGTTCTTCAACACCGGCCCCACCAGCGTTTCGCTGATGCAGGCCGGTCGCGACATCATCTACCAGTCGGTGGATGTGGTTGGTCCGGGCGTGTTTCAGATCCAGGCCGGCCGCAACCTGTACCAGGGCTATTATGGTACGCTGACCAGCGTCGGGGATGTCTTGAACCCTGCCAACAATGCGGGCGGCGCCGATATCGCGGTGCTGACCGGTGTCGGCGCGAACGGCCCGGATTATTCCGATTTCGCCAAACGCTATTTCGACCCGGCCAATCAGCTGGCAGGCAACGGCACGCCGCTCGCCGGCAGCGGCAAGGTGGTGCACGCCTATGGCGCCGAGCTGTTGGCATGGTTGCAGAAGCGCTACGGCTACACCGGAAGCGCGGCCGACGCGCTCGCCTATTTCCTGGCGCTGCCGAGCGAGCAACAGGGCGTATTCGTCCGCCAGGTCTTCTATGAGGAACTGACCCTCGGCGGCCGTGAGTACAACGATGCGACCGGACCGCGCTACAAGAGCTATCTGCGCGGCCGCGAGGCGATCGCGACGCTGTTCCCCGACCAGGACGCCCAGGGCAACGCGATCAACTATTCGGGTGGGCTGACGATGTTCAGCGGCTTTGCCAAGGACTACCTGGGCAATATCTATCTCGCCGATGCCGGCATCCGCACCCAGTACGGCGGCGCCATCCAGGTGCTGAATCCGGGCGGGCGGACCATCCTCGGCGTGGAAAGCGTCACCCCGGGCGCGGGCTCCGGCCTGATCACGCAGGGACGCAACAGCCCGATCGACATCTATTCGCTCGGCAGCATCCTGCTCGGCCAGAGCCGCATCATGACGACCTTCGGCGGCAACATTCTCGCCTGGTCCGCCACCGGCGATATCAACGCCGGCCGCGGCTCGAAGACCACGACGATCTTCACCCCGCCGCTGCTCAGCTACGACAGCTACGGCAACGCCACGCTCGCGCCCGCCGTACCGTCGAGCGGCGCCGGCATCGCCGCGCTCGCGACCATCCCGGGCACCCCGCCGAGCGATGTCGACCTGATCGCGCCGCTCGGCACCATCGATGCGGGCGAGGCCGGCATCCGTGTCTCGGGCAACGTCAATCTCGCCGCGCTGCAGGTGGTCAACGCCGCCAACATCCAGGTGCAGGGCACCTCGACCGGCGTTCCGACGGTGCAGGGGCCGCCGGTGGCCGCGCTGACAGCGGCGTCGAACACCGCCGCCGCGAGCCAGCAGGCCGCCGCGCCGCCGCCAAAGGGCAATGACCAGCCCTCGATCATCATCGTCGAGGTCATGGGTTACGGCGGCGGCGACGGCGCTGCGCCGGATCCCGCGCGGGACGAGCAGAAGCGGCGGCCGCAAGACCAGCACAGTTACAACCAGAACAGTGTTCTGCAGCTTGTCGGCAATGGTGCGCTTTCGGAGACGCAGAGGCAGGCGCTCACCGCGGAGGAACGAGCGAGTCTCGAGACGCACTGAAGAATAGTTTGGGGGCGCTGAACGTGGGCAATACCAACCAGGCGAGGCTGCGCGACCAGCTGGTGGAGAACTATGATGGTCTCATCGCAAGGCTGACGCGCCGCCTGGGGTCCTCCGACTTCGCCCACGAGGCGCTGCACGAGACATTCCTGCGGCTGGATCGGGTCACGGATGCGGCGCCGGTCCGCAGCCCGCCCGACTTTCTCTTTCGTATCGCCATCAATGTCGCGAAGGATCGGCACAGGGCCCAGACCCATCGTCTCGGCGCGTCCGAGGTCGATGCGCTGTTGGATGTCTGCGACAATCAGCCCGACGCCGCACGGGTGGTCGAGGCACGCTCCGAGATCGCGGCCTTCAAATCTGCGTTGGCCGAGCTTCCCGAGAGGCCTCGCCGGGTGCTCCAGGACATCTCGATCGAGGGCGCAACGGCACAAGAGGTGGCGGACCGTTTGCAGATCGGCCTTCGTACGGTCGAAAATGATCTCAAGCTGGCCTTGCTCCACTGCGCGAATGCCCTTGGCCGCACGGTGGCCCGTCGTCTCGGCGGGCCACGGCTGCGGTGGTAGCTGCTTCCGCCGATCCCGCGAGACCTTGACGTTGAGAAGGTTGAAGGTCGCCGCCTAAAGCACGATGAGATTAGTGAATCATCATCGCGCTTTAGCTTGTTGTCTGAGCATGATCTTTTCGGAAAACCGCTTCGCACTTTTCCGGATCATGCTCTAGTGGCGCTTGCGTTTGGGCTGGATCCGGTACGCCTCGCGCTCGATGCTGGCGGCCACCAGCGGCGCCTTGTCGGCGGCGATCGGCGGGGAAAACACGAAGCCCTGCACCAGGTCGCAATCGAGCCCGCCGAGCACGTCGACCTCGGCCGGCAATTCGGCGCCCTCGGCCACCACCGTCATGCCGAGCCCATGCGACAGGGCGATGATGCCGCCGAGCAGTTTGCGCTTCTCCGGCGCGGTGGAAATGCCGTCGACGAAGGCGCGGTCGACCTTCAGGCAGTCGAACGGCAGGCGCGTCAGATAGCCGAGCGAGGAATAGCCCGAGCCGAAATCGTCCAGCGCCAGCCGGGCGCCGAGATCAGAGAGCGCCGTCAGCGTGCGGCTGATCCGCTGCTCGGTATGATCGACGAACAGGCTTTCGGTCAGCTCCAGGCAGAGCAGCTCCGCCGGAAAGCCGGTCTCTGCCAGCACGGCCGCGACGGCCGTCTCGAAGTCCACGTTCCAGATCTGCGCCGGCGAGACGTTGACCGAGACGGTGCGCGGCGGCAGCCCGGCATCCAGCCAGGCGCGGCCCTGCCGGCAGGCCTCACGCAATACCCACAGGCCGAGATCGACGATCAGCCCGGAGCTTTCCGCGATCGGGATGAACTCGGCCGGCGAGATCGGCCCGCGCTCGGGATGGGTCCAGCGCAGCAGCGCCTCGAAGCCGGTGACGCGTCCGGTCCGCAGGTCGAGTTGCGGCTGGTAATGGGCCTCGAGCGTACCGGCTTCCACGGCGTGGCGCAGATGGCGGCCGAGGTCGAGCCGTTGATCGACCGCCTGGGCATAGACCGGCTCGAACAGCTGGGCCCGGCCGCGCCCGGCCTCCTTGGCCATGTAGAGCGCGAGATCCGCGTTGCGCACGGCGGTCTCCGCCGTCGCCCCATGCTCCGGCAGGCGGGCGATGCCGATGGTGGCGCCGACGCAGGCCTCGCCCTCGCTGAGATCGACCGGGACCGAGAGCCTGCCGATCAGCCGGTTGGCAAGTCCGGTCAGCGCGGCGTCGGACATGCCGCGTCCCTCCGCCAGCACGGCGAATTCGTCGCCGCCGAGTCGGGCGATGAAGGCGCGCGGCCCAAGGTCCTGGCGCAGTGCAGCCGCCACCTGGATCAGCAACTGGTCGCCGGCGGCATGACCGAGCGAATCGTTGACCTCCTTGAAGCGATCGAGGTCGATCAGCAGCAGCGCGCCGCCGCGGCCTTCGACGGCGCAGCCCTCGATCATGGCGGCGAGCTGGCGCGTGAACAGCGCGCGATTGGCGAGCCCGGTCAGGGGATCGCTGTAGGCGAGCTGCTCGAGCTGGCGCTCGGCCTCCTTGCGCTCGGTGACGTCCTGCACGGTGCCGACGATGCCGATGACCTTGTCGTGGGCGATCTCGGCCTTGCAGATGACCGCCAGGTCGCGGGCGGTGCCGTCCGCGTGCAGGATGCGCAAATCCGTCGCCTCGGTCCGGCGGGTGCGGAGCACCCGTTTCTGCACCTCGCGGAGGCGGTCGGCGTCGCCGCCCAGGAAATGGGGCATCACGCTCGCATTGGTCGGCTCGAACGTCGCCGGATCGAAGCCGAGCAACTGATAGAGCTCGGGTGCCCAGGTCGTGCGGCCGGTGTCGAGCCGATAGCTCCAGGTGCCGATCTTGCCGAGCCGGTGGGCTTCCTCCAGCGCCCGCGTGCGCTGGTCGAGCAACGCCTTGGCCGCCCTGAGCTGGGTGATGTCGCTGGCCGTGCCGCGGTAGCCGAGAAAGCTGCCGTCCTCGGCGTAGATCGGTTTGCCGCTGGTGCAGATGCTGACGCGCGAGCCGTCCTTGCCGATCAGCGTATAGGTGAAGTCGCGAAAAGGGCGATGGGCCTCCATGTCGGCCCGATGCTGCGCCATACCCTCCGCGTCCTCAGGCGCGTAAGCCAGCTCCCAGCGTGCTTTGCCGCCGGAGGCCACCGTCTGGAAGGCGGCATTGCCGGGAAGCGATTTGGGATAGGGCAGCAGCCGATGGTCGGGGGCACTCTCCCAGCACCAGTCCGAAGCGGTAGAAACGAAATCGGCCAGCCGCTGCTCGCTCTCGGCGAGGCGCCGCAGCGCGGAGGTCTCCTCCGTGACGTCGCGGACAATGCCGGACACGCGCCGGACCTGACCGCGCGCGTCGAATTCCGGCTCGCCATGCACTACGCAGTCGAGCACGCTGCCGTCGGACCTGCGCAGCCGCGTCTGGACCGCATAGGGCTGCCCCTCCGCCCAGCAGGCGGCGTAATGCGCCTCCAGAACCTTCCGGCTTTCGGGCAAATAGCGCTCGCGCACCGCGGCGATCGGGATGAAGCCGTCGCGCGTCTCGAATTCGTAGAAGGCGGCGAACTCGGGCGATATCCAGACATCGGTCGCGGCGGCGCTGTGCGATTCCCAGTAGCCCATGCGGGCCATCCTGATGGCGCATCGCAGCGACCGTTCCTCATTCCAGCGTCGACGCGCTACCCGCGTGGGGGCCTGCCCTTGCGGCAGTTTACGAGCGGCCATCGGTCCCCAACCAAAAACGCCAACGTACAATTACGCGGCAAACTCGTTAGCATATAGCGCGACAACCTTGGAGCGATGCCGCTCACAGTCGGGGGCTCTTCCGCAGATTTGGTATAGTATCGGTGAATCCCGCAACCGGCATTCGGGATGGGGAGGAACTTAACCTGGATGAAACTCTTTGCTGCCGCGGGCAAGCTCAGATTGCGTTGGCATCCGCTTGGTATCCCCTTGGCATCCCGCGCACGAAGGACGCTACAAAGATGACCAGGAGATTCAAGGTCGGCGATCACGTCAGCTGGAACTCCGAGGCCGGACGCGTCTCCGGCACCATCATCGCGGTTCACACGCGTGATTTCGATTACAAGGGGCACATGCACCGCGCCTCGGAAGCCGATCCGCAATACGAGATCAAGAGCGACAAGACCGATCACGTCGCAGCCCACAAGGGCAGCGCGCTCCATCCTGCCTAGCAGAGCCGCGGCATGGCGCTTCCGTTCTTCACGATAGGTCATTCGAACCGCAGTCTCGAGGATTTCGTCGCCGTCCTCACCGCGGCCGGCATCGATCGCGTGGTCGACATCAGAACGGTGCCGCGCTCGCGAACCAATCCGCAGTTCAACAAGGACACGCTTCCCGGTTCGCTCAAGGCCACGGCCATCTCGTATGAGCATCTGGCCGATCTCGGCGGGCTGCGCGGCAAGGCGCGCAACGTGCCGCCTTCGGTCAACGGCTTCTGGAGCAACGAGAGCTTTCACAATTACGCCGACTATGCGTTGTCGCCGCAGTTTCACGCAGGCCTGCAGCATCTGCGCAATGAGGGTCGCGCGCAACGCTGCGCGATGATGTGCTCGGAGGCGGTGTGGTGGCGCTGCCACCGCCGCATCGTCGCCGACTATCTGATCGCGGCCGGCGAGAGCGTCGTCCACATCATGGGAGAGGGCCGGCTCGAGCCTGCCCGGCTCACCGAAGGCGCGCTCGTGCAGGGCGATGGGACGGTGGTCTATCCGGCAACGGGGCAGCTCGATCTATGAGAGCGTGATGCAACCCGCGGCGACCGCGGTGTGCCATGCGCCTCACTCCACGCTGCGCTTCCAATAGCCGGTGCCGAGCTTGCCCGTGATGACAGCAGTCGCGTCATGAACCTCGTAGGAGCCGGCGTCGCTATAGTTCCTCATGCCCTTCAGCGCATGCAGCGTCCAGCGGCCGTTGGCGAAGGTCACGGTGCCTTCGTGGGCTTGTGCCGAGCGGAACGGCTCGGCGTGGAATTTGTAGGTGCCGTCGGCCATGATCTGCCAGATCCAGCGCGACTGGCCGCGGCCGCTCGCCACCATGATCTCCCAGGTGCCGACCAGCGCGGGATCGATGGCGCCGACTGGCGTTGCCGGCGGGGCCGATAATGCCGGAGCGGCCGCTGCCGGCGCATTGTTCGCCTGTTTCGCGCTTGCGGTCTCGGCGGGCGGCGCTGCCAGATAGATCGCCTTGCGCGAAAGCGAGCCGTAGACGAAGGGCTGCTGCTCGTTGCGCGTCGCCTCCATCACGTCGTCGCGGACGTTGCGGAACATGAAGGTGACCTCGACGCCCGGCGCCTCGATGTTGCGCAACAAGGCTGCGGCGAACGGGCTGTTGCGGCCGTCGCCGTCGAGCGCGGTGGTGCCGTCGCGCGCGGCATAGGCCACCAGCACGTTGCCGACCGGCTCGATGCGGCCGAGCCCGCTGGTCGCGGCGGCGCGGGTCGCGATCGAGCGGCTCATCTTCGTCGCGAATGGATTGTTGCGGCAGGCGTCGAGGATGACGAGGCCGAGACTTCCGGTGCTCGAGACCTGCAGCATCACGCTCTGCAGGCTGATCGCTTCATTCGCAGCATCGGTATCGCGCTTCAGCTCGGCATCGACCGGGATCAGCCAGTTGTCGCCGTTGATCTCCATGCCGTGGCCGGCGAAATACACCGTTGCCATGTCGGCACCTGCGGCCTCGCGCCCGAACGCGATCAGGCTGCGCCGCATGTCATCGAAGCTGCCGTTCCTGATCAGGGTAACGGCGAAGCCGAGGCGCTTCAGCGCCGCAGCGATATCGCCGGCGTCGGTCGGCGGATTGGTCAGTGCCGGCACGCTTCTGTAGGCGCCGTTGCCGATCACCAGCGCCACCCGCTTGCCGTCGGCGGCGGCGGGCAGCGGCGCAACGCCGGCGAGCGCCGCGACAGCCAGTCCCGAAACAAACGCGCGCCGGTTCATCCTGGACCCGTTCGGAGGTGATGGGTGCAGGGTATCGCAGCCGGCGCGAGCCGGCCATCGAAATGGCTCCGCGTCAGGCCGCCTGCTTCGGCGTCCAGACGCCGGCCGGCACCGGCTCGGCCGGCAACAGGCCGGCGCCGGCGGCGCCCGCGATCGACATCGTGATCTCGTGGATGTCCTGCACCGACCGCTGCATCGAGAAGCGCGGATAGAGCTCGCTCATCGTGGCGGCGGTCGCAGCCTGCGCCGCGGCAGGATCGGCAAGCACCGCCTCGACGCTGGCGGCGATGCTGGCCGTGTCCTGGCCGAAGCTGTAGCGGGCGAGATGCGGCATCTCCGCGGCCGAGAAGCGGTTGGCGTCGAACACCGGCACGGTGCCGGCGCCGAGCGCGAAGAACACCCGGTCATGCACCGACTGGTCGATATTCGGATTGAGCGAGACCGCGCCGAGATAGCTGCCGAGGCCCTCGCGCATCGCATCGAAGGTCATCGCGCCGAGCACGCGGGCCGGGCGCCCGGTGACGTCGAGATCGCTCCAGCCGCCGCCGATGAAATCGACCGGGTAGTCGGCAAGCACGGCGCCGACTTCACGGGTGCGCACGCCCCTGGTGTAGTTGTCGAGCCGGGTCAGGATCACGTTGAACAGATCGCCGCCCGGCGTCAGATAGACCAGATGCCGCTCGGCGACGTCGACGATGATCTTCGGAAACGCGCCGCAGGTCTTGCCGCGCGCCTCGGCGATCGCGTCGAACAGCAGCGCGAACAGCTTTGGCGGCATGGTCTTGCGCCAGCCGCGCTCGAGCCCCAGCGGATTCCAGCCCGACTTGGCGAACACCAGCCGGCCGTTGCGCTGCTCGGGCGGCAGGCCGCCGAAGAAGCCGGGATCGGGGATGCCCATATGGGTCGCGAACACGCTGCCATTGGCGCCGAGGTGGTCGCGGTTGAATGCGGCGTGGTCCGGAAACACGTAGCCATGCGCGGTATAGCGGCTCTCGAGCCCGTGCCGCTTGGCGAAGTAGCAGGGATGGTCGCAGAACCAGGTGAAGACCGGGATCTGGGCCACGTCCCAGAACAGCCTGCCGTCCTTGGTGTGGATGTCGAGCCCGATGCCGGAGAAGCCGAGCGCCATCGTCTCGGCCTTCCGCGGCAGCAGGGCGTTGAGCCGGGCCGAGAAATCCGGCGCCAGCAGGTCGAGCATCTTGACCTCGTGCCCGAGCCGGTCGAGCTCGGCGGCGGCCATCGCGAGGATGCCGCGCAGTGAATCATAGGTCGTGTTGCTGGAGTACAGGACGCAGATCACGGACATGGAGCCCCCGCGCATGATGCTGTTGCCGCGTGCGCGGACAAATCCACCGCTTCGCATGCTGCCAGTTGAACGGCCGAGCCGGCCGTTCCGGGCTCGGAATTATCGTGGCCTTAACCAAAATCTTCGCCGGAAGTCGACCGCAGCGCCGTTGAAGTTCCGTCGGGATGTCGCGGCGGGCTGCCGCCTGCGCCCGCGGGGAGCGGGGCCACATGCAGCTTGATAGCTTCGAGGTCGTGGTGGTGGGCGCGGGCTTCTTCGGCGCCGTGATCGCCGAGCAGGCGGCCAGCAGGCTCGGTCGCTCGGTCTGTGTGCTCGACCGGCGGCCGCATATCGGCGGCAATGCCTACTCGGAAGTGGATTCCGACAGCGGCGTCGAGGTGCACCGCTACGGCACGCATATCTTCCACACCAATTCCGAGACGGTCTGGCGCTATATGCAGCGCTTCACGTATTTCACCGACTACCGTCACCGCGTCTTCACGGTGGCGAACGGCCGTGTCTATTCGATGCCGATCAACCTTGCGACGGTGTGCGCCGCCTTCGGCCGCATCATGTCGCCTGACGAGGCGCGCGCCGTGATCGCGGCCGAGGCTGCCGCGCATGGCGCGGGTGGGATCGGCAATCTCGAGGACAAGGCCATCGCCTCGGTCGGCCGCACGCTCTACGATCTGCTGATCCGCGGCTATACGCAGAAGCAGTGGCAGACCGATCCGCGCGAGCTGTCGGCCGACATCATCGGCCGCCTGCCGGTGCGCTTCAGCTTCGATGATCGCTACTTCGCCGACCGCTATGAGGGCATGCCCGTCGACGGTTACACCGCGATCTTCCAACGGATGCTCGAGCATCCAAAAATCGCGGTCGAGCTCGGCGTCGACTATTTCGACGTCGCTGAGCGCATCACGCCGCGCCAGCTCGTGATCTATACCGGGCCGATCGACCGCTTCTTCGGCTATGCCTGCGGCCATCTCGGCTGGCGCACCGTCGACTTCGCGCGCGAAGTCCATGACGTCGCCGATTTCCAGGGCGCCGCCGTCATCAACTATGCCGACGCCGAGGTGCCGTTCACAAGGATCCACGAGTTCAGGCATCTGCATCCGGAGCGCACCCATACCGGCGCGCGGACCACGATCTACCGGGAATATTCCCGCTTCGCCGGCCGCAACGACGAGCCGTATTATCCGATCAACACCGCCGCCGACCGCGCCATGCTCGCGTCCTATCACGCCATGACGGCGGCGCATCCGAACGTCATCTTCGGCGGCCGGCTCGGCTCCTACAAATATCTCGACATGCACCAGGCGATCGGCGCGGCGCTGAAGACGTTCGAGCGCGAGGTCGAGCCGTTCTTCGCAGAAGATATGCGCACCGGCGGCACCGCCGCGCGTCGCCACGCCTTGTCGCCGTTGTCGGCGTGATCTATTCCTGCGAGCTGCGGGCACCAAATCGCATAACAATCGCCCGCCCCGGTGAGGAAACAATGCGAAAGATCGCCATTGCCGCGGCTGCCGCCGCCACAAGTCTTGCCATCACCATCGCTCACGCCGCACCGCCGCTCCCGGAAGCTTCGGCGCACCAGGTCGGCTTCTCCGACCAGGGGCTGGCGCGGCTCGACGACTTCTTCGCGCGCGAGATCGCGGCCAAGCGGGTGCCCGGCGCCGTCGTGGCGATCGCCCGCGACGGCCGGCTCGTGCATTACAAGGCTTATGGCCAGCTCGACCCGGTCAAGGGCACGCCGATGCCGATCGACGCCGTGTTCGCGCTGGCCTCGATGACCAAGCCGATGGCCGCGGTCGCAGGTCTCACGCTGATGGAGCAGGGCAAGTTGCCGCTGCAGGCCAAGGTCGCCGACTATTATCCGGCGTTCGCCGACATGAAGGTCGGCGTGCAGCAGGCCGACGGCTCGCTCGCGATGGAGCCGCAGGCACGCCCGATCTTCATCCACGATCTCTATCGCCACACCTCCGGCCTGATGTATGGCGGCCGGCCCGACAGTTCGAGCGCGCTGGCCCGGCTTTATCCCGACGGCACCGCGCCGGCGGTCGAGGGCGACACTCAGGCCTTCATCGACCGCATCACCCAGTTGCCTTTGGTGCATCAGCCCGGCACCGAGTTCGAATACGGCTTCTCGATCGATGTGCTCGGCGCCGTGGTCGAGAAGGTTTCGGGCGAACGGCTCGGCGACTATCTTGCGGCCAATGTCTGGAAGCCGCTCGGCATGAAGGAGGCGACGTTCCACCCGAACGAGGCCCAGCGTGCGCGGCTGGCGCGGCCGTTCCCCAACGATCCGCTGACCGGCAAGCCGCAATCGATCAAGCTGCTCGACACGCCGACCAGGTTCGACTGCGGCGGCGCCTGCTCGTTCGCCACCGTCGGCGACTATGTCCGGTTCGGGCAGATGCTGCTCAATGGCGGCGAGCTCGACGGCAAGCGCATCCTCAGCCCGCAGACGGTGCATCACATGACGTCGAACCATCTCGGGCCCGAGATCAAGAACAACGTCGCCGCGGTCGAGCCGCATCGCGCCGGCTTCGGCTTCGGGCTGGCGGTTGCGGTGCGGACCAGCGAGGGGCTGTCCTCGGTGCCGGGCAATCCCGGCGAGTTCACCTGGAACGGCGCCTACGGCACGCAGTTCTTCTGCGATCCGAAGGAGCGTCTCGTCGTGGTGGTGGGAACCGCGGCGCCGGGCGAGATGCGCAAATATTATCGCGAGAACGTCCAGGACATCGTCTACGGCGCGATGGTGAAGTGATCGTCCTCCAAATTGCGAGAGAGTCGTTCACAGATATCGGTTCGCCGAAATGGCAAAAGGCCCGCCGCTCAATCCGAGCGACGGGCCGTTGAATTTGCGTGGCTTACCACTGCCGGTAAACGCCGGTCAGCGATCAGCGACGCTGTTCCGTTCCATGCATACACTCCTTGCTGGTGTCGCGACCAACGACCGCCGCGGAGCAGCGTTCCTGATCCGCGATGCCGCGGACGAAGGTGAATTTGCACGGAGCCGGGATCGGGATTTGGTGAAGAGCCTTGCGCTGCGAGATTGGCGCGCCGGCTCTGCCCGGTCGCATGCATTCGCTCGATCGCTATGCTTTTCCAGCTATAACGGTCCACGGCAAGCTGCGCCCGAGCTGGGCGGTTCGTAAAAGGAAGCCCGCCGACCGGGGCGGGCAAGGTCTCAGGGAGGAAAACGCTCTGACAAGGGAGCGTGCCACCAGTGTCCTCGATTCGGGTGCAGCTGCGAAGATCGTATAACTACTGTCATCAGGGCCGGCATTATGCGAATGCTGCTGCGGGCCGCGGCCGGCCGGCAAGGCAATAACAACGCGCAATAACCGGCGCGAATAACAGGGGAAGTTCATGAGCACGTCTGGAGTTTTTGCCCGCGTCGTCGCGGCGATCGGGGCCGGCGCCGTGGCGTGGCGGCGGATGCAGGGCGCGCAGCCCGCGCCGGCCTGGGGCGACGCGCCGCAGATTCCGGCGGCGAAATCGCAGGGCGCGATCCCGACGCTGAAGATGCCGACCGCGCGCGGCTGGGACAAGGGGCAGGTGCCGACCGCCGCGCCCGGGCTCAAGGTTAACGCCTTTGCCGCCGGGCTTGACCATCCGCGTTGGATCAACGTGCTGCCCAATGGCGACGTGCTGATCGCGGAGGCGACGCAGATCGCAGGGACACCGCGCAGCGTCTTCCACTATGCGATGCAGGCGACGATGCGGCGCGCCGCGGCCCTCGGCGTCAGCGCCAACCGCATCACGCTGCTGCGTGACCGTGATGGCGACGGCATCGCGGAAAGCCGCGGTGCCTTCATGGAGGGACTGCGCCAGCCGTTCGGCATGGCGTTGATCGGCGACACCTTCTATGTCGGCAACACCGACGGCGTGGTCGCCTTTCCCTACACTGCGGGCGCCGATCGCATCACCGCGGAGGGACGCAAACTCGCAACCTTCAAGCCCGACGGGCACTGGACGCGCAGCCTGCTGCCGAGTGCCGACGGCAAGAAGCTTTACGCCGGCGTCGGCTCGCTCAGCAACATCGCCGAGAACGGCATGGCGGTCGAGGAAGGCCGTGCCGCGATCTACGAGCTCGATCTTGCCGCCGGCACCAGCCGCATCTTCGCCGGCGGCCTGCGCAATCCGGTCGGGCTCGCATGGGAGCCGAGCACCAACGTGCTGTGGACCGTCGTCAACGAGCGCGACGGTATCGGCGACGAGACGCCGCCCGACTATCTGACCTCGGTGCGTGACGGCGGCTTCTATGGCTGGCCTTATTGCTATTGGGGCCAGACGGTGGACGATCGCGTGCCGCAGGATCCGGCGATGGTCGCCAAAGCGATCCAGCCGGACTACGCGCTCGGCGGGCACACCGCTTCGCTCGGTCTGTGCTGGATGCCCAAGGGCACCTTGCCTGGTTTCCCCGACGGCATGGTGATCGGCCAGCACGGCTCATGGAATCGCTCGACGCTGTCGGGCTACAAGGTGGTGTTCGTGCCGTTCGAGAACGGCCGCCCTTCGGGGCCGGCGCGCGACATCCTGTCGGGCTTCCTCGCGCCCGACGAGAAGGTGTCCTACGGCCGCCCGGTCGGCGTCGCGCTCGGCCCCGACCGCTCGCTGCTGGTCGCCGACGATGTCGGCAACGTGATCTGGCGCGTGACGGGGGCGTAGACGCCGGCTCAGCGCCGCTGTCGATCGATTGCCGGTCGACGAAGATGTGTCAGGAGCCTTACCCTTTCGCCGATCGCCGAGGGAAGGGCAAAAGCTCTCCAGGCCCGATCGCTCGGAAGCGCATAAAACCGGAATGAAATCCATAGCGGTTTTCAACCATGCCCCTTGAGCCTTCCTCAACTTCCCCGGCCGATGCTTCGCCTACGGCAGGGATCGACAGGATCGAAGGAGCTTGAGCATGCCGGCCAAGGCACGAACGACCGCGACCAACGCCACTGCGCAGGCGCGCGAGGACATCCTTAACGCGCGCGCTATCAGCGCGCTGGGCGCCGGCGTCGTCAGCGCGATGAGCGCGGTCGGCGCCGCCGTCATCAAGAAGAACAAGCCGGCGCTCGGCAAGAGCCCGGACTGGTTCTGGCACATGTTCGCGAAATGCGAGGCCAAGGCCGCGCGCGTCGCCGAGCAGGCCGCGCGCGATCCGCAAGGCTGCGGCGATGCGACCTTCATCGAGGTCTATGCCGCGCAATTGCCGAAGCTGATGACGGCAGCACTCGAGAGCCACGAGAAGGCGCTCAAGGCGAAGTGAAGCTACGTTCAGAAGAGACAGTGTAATAACGGCGGTCGTCCCGTCATCGTTCCCTTGACCTCTCGGATGCGCTGCCGCGCGGGGCAGCCATGCAGCTGAAACCACGACCCGCGTTCGTTCGTAAGTAGCGATGGCGGAATCCCGCGCCCGCGGGCTTCGATCTTTTCAATCCGGGACGTTCGATGGTGAAGCACCTTATTTCCGATGAAGAGAAGTGTGACGCGTGCAACGGGACAGGTTTTCCCGAGGTCAGGCAGCCGAGCGAGCCGGGACGCAAAATCTATCCTGAGCCTTGCAGGACATGCGGCGGCAAGGGGCGGATCAGGAAGGCGATGTGGGGCAAATAGCAATCGCCTAACGGCAGTCAGCGAACATCACGAGCCGCAGCCTCGAACGACCGCGGTGGATGGGGCGCGCGTGGGCTGCGGCCGCGTGTGACACTCGTCACGGCGGCCACGCGCGCCGCGCGCCATTGATAGCGCCATGAACGGGCGGTCTCCCGACAATCATGGAGCTGAAGATGACGTCCACCCTTGCAATTAGCACTTCCGATGACAGCCTTGCTCTGGTGCCGGAGCACGATCAGGCCGCCGCGTCCCTCGTCCCGGCCGTGCCGCAGCGCCAGTTCTGGGAGACCGAGCACACCCGTCCGGATTTCCAGCCCTCCAGCGATGCGGCGCCGGAATTGGTCGCGGCCACCGCAAACTATCTCGGCGAATGCATGCGGCATCCCTATCTGCCGGTGTCCGAAATCCGCGCACGGCAGCTCGCCCGCATCAAGGAGCTGGTCGAGCTCGCCTATCGCGACATTCCGGTCTACCGCAACAAGTATGATGCGGCGGGATTCAAGCCGGAGCATCTGCGCGACTATGACGACATCCAGAAGATTCCGGTCATCACCAAGCCCGAGCTGGTCGCGGCGTTTCCGGACCAGTGCGTCAACAGGAAGTACAAGCCGGAAAACCTGTTTCCGACCCGTTCATCCGGCTCGTCCGGCCAGACGCTGCTGATCCGCGTCGACTATGACGCCGTCATCACCGACACCATCCAGGGCGTCCGCCAGTTCGCGATGCAGAGCGGCGGCAACTACCGCGCGGAGGATCTGCTCGCCCATGTCTACACCGTGCCGTGGTGGTTCGATTCGATCGGCGGCGATTATCCGACCGCGTTCATCTCGAACCTGATCCCGCCGGCGCGCGTCGCCCAGCATCTGCGCTATCTCGGGCCGAAGATCCTGTCGCTGTATCCGTCGAGCCTCGATGCGCTGATGCCGCATGTCGACGAGTTCCGTTCTTCGCTCAATCTCGCGGTGACGCATTCGGAATACTCCTCGCGCGCCGCGCGTCAGGAATGGTCGCGCCAGCTCGGCGTGCCCGTGCTCGACGAATATTCCTCCGAGGAGGCGACCCGGATCGCGCTGGAGATGCCCGACGGCCAGTATCACGTCTGCGAGGACACCGTGCATCTCGACGTGCTCGATCCCATCACGATGGAGCCGCAGGCCGACGGCCAGTCCGGCATCGCCGTAATCACCAATCTGCTCAACGAGGCGATGCCGTTCATCCGCTACGTCCAGGGCGATTACATCACCCGGCCGGTCAATCCGGCGCCATCAGACATCAACTGGTCGCAGATCGCGAGCATCGACGGCCGGCTCAACGACGCCTTCGTCAACCGTGACGGCCGCAAGGTGCCGGCCGGCAGCATCCTGGATGCGACCTATCGCTGGATGTTCGACTGCAACCTGCATCTGGCGCAGTTCGAGATCGTGCAGCGCGGCGTCGACCTCGTCGAGGCGCGCGTCGTGCTCGGCCAGGATACGCCGCCGTGCCGGCTGCACAGCTCGGTCGCGCATCTCGAGGACCTGCTCGCGGCCTGCCTCGAGCATCCGGTCCGGGTGCAGGCCAACGCGCTGCTGGCATTTCCGCCCAAGGTCGGCAAGCGCCGCCCGATCCGCCGCGAGTTCGACTGATGCAAGCCACACGGATGGGTGCCATGACACAGTCACTGAACCGCATCGCCGCGATGACGGCGCGCTACTACTACATCCTGCGCTCGTCATCGCTGCGGCTGCTCGAGATCGTCTACTGGCCGGCGATGCAGATGCTGGTGTGGGGCTTCCTCTACACCTACCTCTATGACAGCAAGTCGGCGATGGCCTCCACCGCCGGCCTGCTGCTCGGCGCCGTCCTGCTCTGGGACGTGCTGTTCCGCGGCCAGCTCGGCTTCACCTTCACCTTCCTGGAGGAGATCTGGTCGCGCAACCTCGCCAATCTGATGATGAGCCCGTTGCAGCCGTTCGAGCTTGCGGCCTCGCTGATGGCGATGAGTCTGATCCGGCTCGTGATCGGCACGTTGCCGGTGATGCTGTTGACCTTCGTGCTGTTCGGCTTCAACGTCTTCGCGATGGGGCCCGGGCTGGTCGCGTTCTTCCTCAACCTGGTGCTGACCAGCTGGGCGATCGGGCTCGTGGTCGCAGGCCTCGTGATCCGGCAGGGCTTTGGCGCCGAAAGCCTCGCCTACTCGATCATGATCGTGCTGCTGCCGCTGTGCTGCGTCTACTATCCGGTCGCCGCGCTGCCGCTCTGGCTGCATCCGGTCGCCTGGTCGCTGACGCCGACCTATGTGTTCGAGGGCATGCGCGCCGTGCTGCTCGACGGCACCTTCCGCACTGACCTGATGATCGAATGCCTCGCGCTCAATGCCGTCTATCTCGGCTTGGGCTTCATCACATTCGTTGCCCTGCTGCAGAGCGCCCGTCACAAGGGCGGCCTGCTCACGATGGGCGAGTAAGGGGAGACATCCATGAGCCGCATCGAACGCTTGCTGCCCCGCAGACATCTGACATCCGTGTCGCCGAACGCCACGCCCGCGCAGGGCAGCTCGTCGAACCTGGCCAATCCCGAGGAGGCGCCAGCCATCGCGGTCGAGGATCTCTGCAAACAGTACCGTACCCATTGGGCGGTCGACGACGTCAACTTCATCGTGCCCAAGGGCTGGACCGTCGGCCTGCTCGGCGGCAACGGCGCCGGCAAGACCACCACCATCGCCATGATCATGGGCCTCGTGATCCCAAGCTTCGGCCGCGCCATGGTGCTCGGCCACGACATGGCGACCGAGCGTCACAAGGTGCTCGGCCGGATGAATTTCGAAAGCCCCTATGTCGCGCTACCCGGACGGCTCACCGTGCGCCAGAACCTGACGGTGTTCGGGCGGCTTTACGGTGTCGCCAATCTCAAGGCCCGGATCGAGGAGCTGGTCGAGGACTTCGAGCTCGGCGACGTGCTCGACCGCGTCACCGGGCGGCTCTCGGCCGGCCAGAAGACCCGCGTCGCGGTGGCGAAGGCGCTGATCAACGATCCGGAGGTGCTGCTGCTCGACGAGCCGACGGCTTCGCTCGATCCCGACCGCGCCGAATGGGTGCGTAGCCGGCTGCGCGCCTATCAGAAGCGCCGCGGCGCCACCATCCTGTTGTCCTCGCACAACATGGCCGAGGTCGAGCAGCTCTGCGACTTCGTCGTGATCATGAGCCAGGGCCGCGTCGTCGCGATGGGGCGTCCGCAAGAGCTCGCCGAACGCTTCAAGTGCCGCGACCTCGACGAGGTCTTCATCTATCTGGCGAGGGTCGCGTGATGTTCTCATCTGGTTCTCCGAACGACAAACCGGTTGCGATCCGCAGGGAACGCCGTTCGGACGTGGCGGCGCGAGAGAGTCTGCTCGACGCCGCATTCGGTCCTGGCCGCTTCGCCAGGACCTCGGAGCGGCTGCGCGAGGGCCGCAAGCCTGCGCGCGGCCTCGCGTTTGTCGCGCGCCGTGGCGGCCGCCTGGTCGGCACCTTGCGGCTGTGGCCGGTCGTGACCGGAACCGGTCATGCCTGCCTGCTGCTCGGCCCGCTCGCGGTGTCGGAGGAGGTGAGGTGCCTCGGCATCGGCGCTGCGCTGATGCGGCAGGCGCTGCAGCGGGCCGATCTGCTCGGTCATCGCGCCGTCGTCCTGGTCGGTGACGCCGGCTATTACGCCCGCTTCGGCTTCTCGGCGGCGTCGACCGGTGCGCTCCGCATGCCCGGCCCCTACGAACGTGAGCGTCTGCTGGCCTGCGAGCTGGCGCCGGGCGCGCTGCGCGGCGCGGGCGGCCGGATTGCGCCAGCCAGCCCGCCACCATCGCGGCTGTCCGGATTGATGGACCGGATCGCCGGCGGCCGGGCCCCGATCGGGCAGCCGGCCTGATCCGGCATCTTTTCCGCAATAGAAGGCCTTTTCCGTCATGGGAGGGCCTTGGGGGCATGGCGATTTGGCCGGTCTTGGCGTAAAGCAGCGCCAAATCGTCATGCGGCCGTGCCGCCTGCCGGGTCGCAGCTTCAGGTCGTCCCGCTCGACGTTCTGCGCCCGGACCAATCAAGGTTTCCCATCTCGTGCCCTTTCCGACCACAAGTCCGCCGCTCGCCCGCGCCCTGGCTGAGCGCAACTACGAACAGCCGACCCCCGTCCAGCTCGCCGTGCTGGCCGACGACGCCGTCGGCCGCGACCTCCTGGTTTCGGCCCAGACCGGCTCGGGCAAGACCGTTGCCTATGGATTGGCCATGGCACGGGATCTGCTCGGCGACGCCGAGCGGTTCGAGCCGGCCGGCGCGCCACTGGCGCTGATCGTGGCGCCGACGCGCGAGCTCGCCTTGCAGGTCCAGCGCGAGCTCGCCTGGCTTTACGAACATGCCGATGGCCGCGTCGTGTCCTGCGTCGGCGGCATGGATCCGCGCCGCGAGCAGCGCGAGCTGGCTCAAGGCGCCCACATCGTGGTCGGGACGCCCGGCCGGTTGTGCGACCATTTGCGCCGCGGCCGTCTCGACATCTCCGGATTGCGCGTCGTCGTGCTCGACGAGGCCGACGAGATGCTCAATCTCGGTTTTCGCGAAGACATGGAATTCATCCTCGAAACCACGCCGGACACCCGGCGCACCCTGCTGTTCTCGGCGACGTTTCCGCGCGGCATCGTAGCACTTGCCAAGCAGTATCAGCAGCAGGCGTTCCGGATCGAGGTCGCGGGTGACGAGGGCGGCCATTCCGATATCGAGTACCGCGCCATCCGCGTCGCGGCCGACGATGTCGAGCACGCAGTCGTCAACGTGTTGCGCTTCCATGAGGCGCCGAGCGCGCTGGTGTTCTGCAACACGCGGGAAGCGGTCAGGCACTTGCAGGCGGCGCTGCTGGAGCGCGGCTTCTCGGTGGCCGCATTGTCGGGCGAAATGACCCAGAACGAGCGGACCCAGGCGTTGCAGGCGTTGCGCGACGGCCGCTCGCGGGTGTGCGTCGCGACCGACGTCGCGGCGCGCGGCATCGACCTGCCGAGCCTCGATCTCGTCATTCATGCCGACCTTCCGAAAGACCCGGAGGTCATGCAGCATCGCTCGGGCCGCACCGGCCGCGCCGGCCGCAAGGGCGTCAGCATCCTGCTGGTGCCGCCGGCACGGCGGCGCCGCGCCGAGCTTCTGCTGGACCTGGCCGGCATCGATATCGTCTGGGGCACCGCGCCGCAGGCCGACGAGATCCGCAAGCTCGACCATGAGCGCCTGTTGAAGGATGCGGTGTTTGCCGAGGAGGCGACATCGGACGATCTGGCCCTCGCGCAGGCCCTGCTCGCCGAACGGTCGCCCGAGGCGGTCGCCGCGGCGCTGGCCAGGCTCTATCGCGCACGGCTGCCTGCGCCCGAAGACATTCTCGATCCCGGCGAGGGGCGGGGCCGCGACCGGGGCGATCGCGCCTCGCGCCGCGAGGAGCGTGGCGCCGAGCCGCGCACGAAGACCGGCAAGTCTCCACGCCACGGCATGGAGGAGGCCACCGTCTGGTTCCGCGCCGCGATCGGGCGCCGCAAGAATGCCGAAGCCCGCTGGCTGCTGCCGATGATCTGCCGCCGCGGCGGCATCGACAAGCGCGACATCGGCGCCATCAAGATCATGGATACGACGACCGAATTCGAGATCGCCGCGCGGGTCGCGGATTCCTTCGCCGTCAAGATCAAGCGTCCGGACAAGGAAGACAGCATCCGCATCGAGCCGCTGGCGGACGCCCCGCAGGGGGAAGCGCGCGCGGAGAAGCCGGCGCGCAAGCCGAGGCTCGAGCCTTGGCGCGATCAAGACGACGGCGGGCACGGCGCGCCGCGCAGCGACGACGCAGCAAGGCGACGCGGCAAGCCGGATCGTGAGACCAGAGCGTTTTCGCGCGAAGCGGAGGGCAGATCGCGTGACGACAACGCCCCAAGGCGCGACTCCAGAGCCCCGTTCCGATCCGATCGGAACGAAAAGGGCGCCAGGCCGACATCCGGCGATGAGCCGAGGTTCGGCAAGAAAAAGAAGCATCGGGGCAAGCCCGGCCACGCCGGACCTGCGCAGTGGCCGGACGTGGCGGCGAAGCCGAAATTCGGCAAGAAGCCAAAGAAGAAGCGGCGGGGCTGAGCTGGCGGCTGACGCGGCGGAGCCGCCTTTTTTGCCTGCGGCGATGATGGCGGCAAGCCTCGAACGCAGCGCGCCGCGAGAGCCACGGGACCTGCCACATTCTCAGTGTCGTCCCGGCGAAGGCCGGGACCCATTACCCCGAATGCTCGTTGTTGCGTGACGCTGCGGCCACAATCCCATTCACAATCACATGCGGTGGTTATGGGTCCCGGCCTTCGCCGGGACGACGATGTGGAGGGATTGCGCGACGAACTCAATTGCGTATGCAGCCGGGCATCTTGCCGCGGCAAACTTCGTCCTCACGCCACCAGCGCGATCTTCGTCGTGGTGGCCACCACCGACTGGTTGCGGCCGTTGGCCTTGGCGGCGTAGAGCGCCTTGTCGGCGGCTTCGATCAGGTCGGCCCATTGCTGGCCTGCAAGCGGTCGCATGCTGGCAACGCCGATGCTCACCGTCGTGCTCAGCTCGCCCTCGCACCATTGCTGGACCTTGCCGCGGATGGTCTCGGCCAGGTTGAAGGCCTCGAGCGCGGTCATGTTGGGCAGCAGCACGGCGAATTCCTCGCCGCCGAAGCGCGCCGGGCAATCGCCGGCGCGGCGTACCGCATCCGAAATGCAGATCGCGATTCCGACCAGCACCTGGTCGCCGGCCTGATGGCCATAGGTGTCGTTGTACGCCTTGAAATGATCGGCATCGATCATCAACAGCGCGACCGGCTGGCCGTAGCGGCCGGCGCGGCGCCATTCGCGTTCGATCTCGGCATCGAACTTGCGCCGGTTCTTCAGGCCGGTAAGGGCGTCGGTGGTCGCCATTTCCTCGAGCCTGTCCTCGGCGTCGGCGCGGCGGACGATCTCGCGGGCGAGCACCAGCGTCGCGCTGAGCACGAACAGGATCAGGAACGCCATGATCGCGCCGATGCGAATGGCCTCGGTGCGCCAGAGGTTGAACACGGCCGCGAGCGGCTTGCCGACCACCACATAGAGCGGCCCGGAGCTGCCGCGCCGGACATAGAGCCGCGGCGTATTGTCGACCGGGCCCTTGCCCGAGAACGCGCCGCCGGCCTTCAACTTGTCGGCCTTCCAGTCCGGTTGCTCCGCGAGATTCTTGCCGATCACGTCGAGATCGAATGGCGTCCGCATGATGATGGTGCGGTCGTTGCGCAGCACGGTGATGGTGTCGCCGGGCACGAGGTTCAGCCGTCCGAACAGGTCGTGGAAATAGCTGAAGCGGATCGAGCCGACCACGACGCCGAGGAAGCGGCCGTCCTCGCCGACAATGCGCCGGCTCAGCACGATGGCGTAGGCGCCGCGATGCAGCATCGGCCGGCTGATATACAGCCCGGTGTCGGGATGGTCGCGATGGACGGTGAAATACTCCTCGTCGCTGCGGTTCTCCAACTGCGGATCCAGGCTCGCCGCGTCGATGGTCAGATCGCCTTTGCTGTCGAACACCTGGATAGCGCCGAAATGCTTCGCGGTCGCGGCGTGGTCGAACAGGATCAGCTGGCGCAGCTCCTTGCTGACATTGCGGATCTCCGGCATTTCCAGATTGCTGGCGACCGCGCGCAGCGACAGGTCGTAAAGCTCGATGTTGCGGCTGATGTCGGCCTCGATGCCCGACGCCAGATTCTCAAGGGTCCGGCGCGCCAGTTCTTCCTCGCCGCGGCGCATGTCGAACATCACGCCGGCGCAGACCGCGGAGAAGCCGAGGACGGTGGCAATCGACGCTGCGATCAGCAGCTTTGCCGATAGCCTCCAGCGCCGCCTAGCTTCGTTTCCCCGTCGAAATGGCATTTTCAGCTCCAATGCGCCGTCATGCATCGGGAAATCTTGTCGTCGCCTTAAATGGCGACAGCGGTCGCCGAATGGGTTAACGGATGGTTGCCGGAACCCTGAGCCTTGAGGATGACGTGAACGACTACGACGCGCTGCGGGATTATCTGAAGAAGCAGCATCTGCCGGAATTCGTGCTGACCTTCGACGAGATCGAGGCGATCATCGATGCGGCGCTGCCGCGCGCCGCGCACCGGGCGTCGTGGTGGGAAACCCTGCGCAGCCCGCAGGAGAAGATGCCGCAGCGCGAGGCCTGCATCGAGGCCGGCTACATCGCCACCCGCCAGGCCGACGGCAAGAGCGTCAAGTTCAAGCGCATGCCGAAGCCGCGTTAACTCGCGGCTTCCAGCCGTTCCTCGGTGAGCAGGCGCGTGGCGGCGTCGGCGTCCATCGGCTCGCCGAAGGCGAAGCCTTGCGCATATTCGCAGCCCAGCTGGTAGAGCTCGACGGCGTCCGAATCCGTCTCGGCGCCTTCGGCGACCACCTCCATGCCGAGATCGTGCGCCAGCGCGATGATCGATTTCAGGATCACCGGGCGAGTGCCGCGGCTGGTGGTGCGGACGAAGGACTGGTCGATCTTGATGGTATCGAACGGGAAGCGCTGCAGATAGGACAGCGAGGAGTGCCCGGTGCCGAAATCGTCGAGCGACAGCCCGGTGCCGAGCTCGCGAATCCGCGCCAGCATCTGGGCGGCGTGCTCCGGATTCTCCATGACCAGCGATTCGGTCAGTTCCAGCTTCAGCGTTCCGCGCGCGACCGTGGAGCGCGACAGCACGGTGCGGATATCGTGGATCAAATCGTGGCGCAGCAATTGCCGCGACGACACGTTGACTGAGGCGAAGATCGGCTCGCGCGCCCGCATCGCGCGCTGCCACACCGCGAGTTGGCGTGCGGTCTGGTCCATCACGAACATGCCGAGGTCGACGATCAGACCGGTCTCCTCGGCGACGTTGATGAATTCCGACGGCGACATCCGGCCGAGCTTGGGGTGGTCCCAGCGCGCCAGCGCCTCGAAGCCCGCGATCGCGCGATCCTCCAGCCGCACGATCGGCTGATACAGGATCGTGATCTCCTGCCGCTCGATGGCGCGGCGCAGGTCGCTCTCCAGCGTCAGGCGGTCGGTCTTCCGCGCCCGCATCGCCGGCTTGTAGACGTCGATGCGATCGCCGCCGATCCGCTTCGAATGATACATCGCAAGCTCGGCGTCCTTGATGATCTCGTCGGTCAGCGGCGCCGCCGGGTCGGACAGCGCAAGCCCGATCGAGGCGGTCAGGAAGATCTCGCGGTCGTTGAACGCGATCGGCGCGCGGATGGTCTTGCGGATGGTCTCGGCGAAATTGGTGATCCGCGCAGGGTCCTGCTCCGACAGCAGGATCAGGCCGAACTGATCGCCGGCCATCCGCGCCAGCGTATCCTGCGGCTTGAGGATGCGGGTCAGACGGCGCGCCAGCGTCAGCAGGATGGAATCGCCGACCGCGATGCCGACGGAATCGTTGACCTGCTTGAAGCGGTCGAGGTCGATCACCATCAGGGTCGGCCGCAGGTTCGGCATGGTCTTGGCGAGGTTCGCCACCGCGCCGAGGCGATCCATGAACAGCTTGCGGTTCGGCAGGCCGGTCAGATTGTCATGAACCGAGTCATGCAGCATCCGCTCTTCGGAGTTCTTGAACTCGGTGACGTCGGTGAGGGTGCCGACCACGCGCGAGACCTCGCCGTCGGAGCCGACCACCGGCCGCGCCTTCAGCGCGAACCACATGAAATGGCCGTCGGGCGTGCGCAGCCGGAAATCCTGCACCAGGCGGCCGCGGCGCTGGTCGAGCACGCTGTCGAGCGCGGCGCGGAAGCGGTCCTGGTCGAGCGGGTGCAGCACTTCGAGCCATTTCGCGGCCGGGCCTTCCAGCGTGCCGCGCTTGAGGCCGAGCAGGGCCTCGGTCTCGGGGCTGGTGAACACCTTGTCGGCGGACACGTCCCAGTCCCAGATCAGGTCGCCGGAGCCGGTCAGCGCCAGCGCGCGGCGCTCGACATCGGAGACGACACCGGTGGTGGCGCCACCGCCGGCGAAGGCGTGCTGCATCACCGTGAAGCCGATCAGCATCACGATCAGCACCAGGCCGCCGAGCAGCGCCGGACCGACGATGTCGTTGGTGACCGAACCCGCGACCGTCATGCCGGCCGCGACCACCCAGACCACCAGCAGGAACCAGGTCGGGATCAGCAGCACCGCACGGTCGAAGCCGTGGGTCGACAGATAGACGATCAGCGCGAAGCCGGCGAATGCGATCATGACAAGCGACATCCGCGCGATGCCGGAGGCGACCGCGGGATCGAACAGCGCCAGCGCCACCAGCGAGCCGAGGAAGACCAGCCAGCCGATCGTGATGTGCGAATAGCGGACATGCCAGCGGCTGAGATTGAGATACGCGAACAGGAACACCAGCAGCGTCGCCGCGAGGATCGCCTCGCCCGCCGCGCGCCAGACGCGCTCGGCGTTGTTCGACATGTCGAGCACCTTGCCCCAGAAGCCGAAGTCGACGCCGATATAGACCAGCACCGCCCAGGCCAGCGCCGCGGCGGCCGGGAACATGATGCTGCCCTTGACCACAAACAAGATCGTGAGCACGAGCGCGAGCAGGCCGGAGATGCCGATCACGATGCCCTGGTACAGCGTGAACGAGTTGACCTTGTCCTTGTAGGCGTCGGGTTCCCACAGGTAGAGCTGCGGCAGCTTGTCGGTGCGCAGCTCCGCGACATAGGTCACGACCGCGCCGGGATCGAGCGTGATGCGGAACACGTCGGCGGTCGGGCTCTCCTGCCGCTCCGGACGGTCGCCGACCGACGGCGTGATGGTGGCGATGCGCGACAGGCCGAGGTCGGGCCACAACAGGCCTGACGACACGATGCGGTAATGCGGCGCGACGATCAGGCGGTCGAGCTGGTCGTCGGTGTTGTTGGCGAGCGCGAACACCACCCAGTTCTGGCCGCCCTCGCGGGCGCGAACTTCGATGCGGCGCACGATGCCGTCGGTTCCCGGTGCGGTGGAGACCTGGATGCGGTCGGTTTCACTGCGCTGATGGTCGAGCACCGCGGTGAGGTCGATCGCCGGCGCATCGCTGCGCACGCTGACCGCGTCGATCGCATACGCGGCAGGCGCAGCGGCAAACATCATGAGGCCCAGCGCCAGCAGCGCAAGGCACCTGATCAGACGCAATGTCAGTACTCCGCGATCGACAAACTGCCCGGGCCCGGCGACCGGCCCGGAGGTGGCGCGATAAATGACACGAAAGCGAAGGGAATCAAAGGGTTTCCGCCTCTGCTCCAGTCGCGAGAGTTAAACCGCCAACACAATTTTGCCAATATGTTCGCTGGTCTCCATGCGCCGGTGCGCGTCGGCGGCCTTTTCCAGCGGGAATGTGCTGTCCATCAACGGTTTGACGCGGCCTTCGCGCAGCAGCGGCAGCACCTTTGCCTCGATCGCCGCGACCATCGCCGCCTTGTCCGCATTACTACGGGGGCGCAGGGTCGACCCGGTGTGGTGCAGCCGCTTGACCATCAGCTTGGCGAAATTGGCCGTTGCCTTCGGTGTTCCCGACAGGAACGCGATCTGGACGATGCGGCCCTCGACCGCGGCGGCGTCGTAGTTCCGGTCGATATAGTCGCCGCCGACCATGTCGAGGATGACGTTGGCGCCGGCGCCGTCGGTCGCCTTCTTCACCGCCTCGACGAAATCTTCGGTCTTGTAGTTGACCGCATGATCGGCGCCGAGCTTGAGGCAGGCGTCGGCCTTGTCCTGCGAGCCGACGGTGACGATCACCTTGGCGCCGAACGCCTTGGCGAGCTGGATCGCCATCGTGCCGATGCCCGACGAGCCGCCGTGAATCAGCAGCGTCTCGCCGGCCTTGAGCGCGCCGCGCTCGAACACATTGTGCCACACCGTCATCAGCGTTTCAGGAATCGCACCGGCTTCCTGCATCGTGAGCTGCGGCGGCACGGTCATCGCCTGCGCGTCCTGCGCGATGCAATATTGCGCGTAGCCGCCGCCGGCGACCAGCGACATCACCTTGTCGCCGATCTTGTGCTTGGCGCCTTCGCCGAGCGCCACCACTTCGCCCGCGATCTCGAGGCCGGGCAGGTCGCTGGCGCCGGGCGGCGGCGGATAGGAGCCGGAGCGCTGCGCGACGTCGGGACGATTGACGCCGGCGGCCGCGACCTTGACCAGGATCTCGCCGGCCTTCGGCACCGGCAGCGCGCGGGTCTCCGGCACCAGCACCTCCGGGCCACCGGGCTTGCTGATGGCAACGACGGTCATTTGCGCGGGCAGGTTGGTCATGGCTGGTCCCTGGTCGGAGAAGAGGATTGGCGGATGGCATACCGCCTTTTGCAACGAAGCGAAACGCCGTTAGGCCCCGAACCCGGTTCTCTGACAGCCGGCTTTCCGGGAGCGCTTTTGTCAGCGAGCAGTCCGCGCTCGCAGCGGCGTGCCATGCCGCGTCGGCGGCCGGGGCATTCGCGCCGGCTGTTGCGCGCACACGAAAGTCACTGCAAAATTCTCCGCACAGGGAGCCAGATCACATCGCGGGGAGGACACATGCCGATTGAGGATGAGGACCGGCCGCGGAAGAAGATCAGCCACGAGATCGGACAGGATCTCTCGCTGCTGTCGGTCGAAGAATTGACCGAACGCATCGCGCTGCTCATGACCGAAGTCGATCGCTTGAAAGAGGCGATGACCAAGAAGCGCGCCTCGAAGGATGCCGCGAACGCGTTCTTCAAGTCGTAGCTTCCGACCTCACATCGCGTCGTCCCGGACAAGCGAGCAAAGCGAGCGCGATCCAGGACTCATAACCACAGCTGTCTCTAGTCGCGCAGGGCTGGCCGCAGCCGCGCGCAACGCGGGCATTGGTGGTTATGGGTCCCGGCCTTCGCCGGGACGACTCGTTGGGGGCCTGTCTCAAACTAGGTCAATGGCCGACATGGCAAACAAAGCCTGAAGAAAACCGTTCATTTACGATCGGTTAAGCTTTCTCGATTATGACTGCATTGTCCTCGTTTGGACACCGAGTGGCTCCTGTCCACTCTGTTTGACGCCTCCCTGTTATCAACTTCAAAAGCCGCCGGAAACGGCGGCTCTTTTTTGTTGCGTCCACGGCTGGAAACCATAAATCCGGTTGCGGCTGGACTCTTCGGCGCGCCCGCGCAATGATTTGTTCATCATAAGCTGGCGCGCGAGATGCCGGCGGGCGTTACGATGGTGTGAGGGCGTTAACCATGGCCGATCGTTCCCAGAACGAAGCCGGGCTTGTGCTGTTCAGTGAACGGCTGACCAATTCTGCGGCATTCGGCGTGCTGTTCCGGGAAGGCATGGACCTGGTCGAGCAGACCGCGGCCTATCTCGACGGCGACGGCCGAGCCGAGGCCAAGGCGCTGGAACGGTCCGTGAGCCTGACCTATGCCACCGAAAGCATGCGCCTGACCACGCGGCTGATGCAGCTCGCGTCCTGGCTGCTGCTGCATCGCGCAGTCAAGGAAGGCGAGATGACGCTGACCCAGGCCAATCGCGAGAAGACCAAGGTCAAGCTGTCGGCCGCCGATCCCGGCCCGGCCGACATGGTCACCAAGCTGCCCGAGCAATTGCAGCAGCTGATCGCCCGCTCGATGGACCTGCAGGCGCGCGTCCGCCGCCTCGACACCACGATCCACGCGCCGGCGCCCGATCGCTCGTCGATCGGCAACCCGCTGGTGCCGCAGCTCAACCGCCTCAAGGCGGCGTTCGAGCAGTAGGATCAGCGAGAGGGATCGTTACCGGGGCGGGCGCGATCGGCACGATGCCGTGCGTCAGGAACATCGCTTCGAGGCTGTCCCGGTCGGACAGCACGGTGCGATAAATCCACTGGTAATAGTGCTTGCGGCCGACGATCTCCATCACGCGCTCGCGTCCGATAACCTGTGACGCCGCTTCGATCTCCAGCCAGTTCACCAGCAGGTGCAAGTACGTTGAGTATTCATCGTTCGCGCCGTCCGGAAATCCGACCGGCGCTTCCGGGTAGCGCTGCTTCAGCGCGGTGATCACTGGCGCGCCTTCGCTCGCACAGTCCAATCTCACCAGATACCAATGCATTTGCTCATGCAGGTATTCGCAGAGGATCGCCTCGGGATCGTGCGAGGCGGTGTTGAGCGTTAGCACCGGGTGACTGTGGGGTATCTCCGTCGGAGCAACCCGGAGGTGGTTGGTGTATTCGAAGCGGCGGAGATCGTGCTGGTCCCTGAGCCGCTTCATGCATTCGATGACCTTCTCGGCTCTCGCCTGTGCCATCGACAGATCGATCGAGTACCGAAAATCATCGGTCATGGCACATGCCCCGAGCTGCTGAGAGTTGCCGCTTCTATCGCAGGTCGTGAAAGTGGCTCTTATCATAGGCCACTTCTGCGCTATTGTGCGAGCAGCAATCGATGAGGTCGAAGAGGTCTGTCCATGTACCTGCCGCTGCATTTCAAGATGGAAGAGCTCGGCCCGATCCACGCCGCGATGCGGGCCTCACGGCTCGCGACGCTGGTCACCGCGACCGCGGACGGCCTGATTGGTACGCCGCTGCCGCTGATCCTCAGTGAAGACGAGGGCGATTACGGCACGCTCTACGGTCACGTCGCACGGCCCAATCCGCAGTGGAAGCTGCCCGCTGTCGGCGAGGCGATGGCGATCTTCATGGGGCCCGACGCCTATGTGACGCCGTCCTGGTATGTGACCAAGGCCGAGCACGGCAAGGTGGTGCCGACCTGGAATTACGTCGCCGTGCACGCCTATGGGGTGGCCGAGTTCTTCGAGGATGCCGACCGTCTGCTCGACGTCGTCACCCGGTTGACCAGGCTGCACGAGAGTTCGCGCAAGGAAGCCTGGCAGGTCAGCGATGCGCCCGATGATTTCATCAAGGCGCAGCTGCGCGGCATCGTCGGCTTCCGGATGCCGATCAGCCGGATCGACGCCAAGAAGAAGATGAGCCAGAACCGCAAGCTCGAGGATCGCGCCGGCGTCATCGCGGGGCTCGGCGAAAGCGACAATCCTCATGACCGTGAGGTCGCGGCGCTGATTCCGGCGAACTGAGATAAAGCACACGATGGAATTGTACCTTGCCTTCGCGATCACGACCGCGACCTTCGCGCTGATCCCGGGGCCGGCCATGCTGTACGCCGCCGCCCGCACGCTCGCGGGCGGCCGGCGCGCGGGGCTGATGGCCTCGCTCGGCCTGCATCTCGGCGGCTATGTCCATGTCATCGCCGCGGCTGCCGGCCTTGCACTGCTGTTTCACGCGGTGCCGCCGCTATTCACCGCGATGAAGCTCGCCGGCTCGGCCTATCTGGTCTGGCTCGGCCTGTCGCTGTTCCGTGATCGTAACACGACGAGGCGCCCCGAGCTGGCGCCGCTCTCCGCGGAGCGCGCCTTCGCGCAAAGCATCGTCGTCGAGGTGCTCAATCCGAAAACCGCGATCTTCTTCCTGGCGTTCCTGCCGCAGTTCGTCGACGCGACGGCAAGCTTGCCGGTCTGGGCCCAGCTGCTCCTGCTCGGTACGACGGTCAACCTGACCTTCTCAGCGGTCGATATCGTCTGCGTGTTCTTTGCCAGCGCCGTGATGTCGAAGCTGCAACGCTCGCGCACCTCGCAGCGGATCATGCAGCGGATCGGCGGCAGCATCCTGGTCGCGCTCGGCGCACGGCTGGCGTTCGGGGATCGTTAGGCGCAGGCGTTGTCGATCAATGGCAAGGAGGGCGACAACGGCTTCGCCGGCCTGCGCTACGAGCTGCTTCCGTGGATCCAGGGCGGGTCTTCATCAATCTCGGAAACGGCTGGTAATCGGCGGAAAGATCCTCAACCCTCGGTAGCGCAATCCGGGATGTATGGTACCGTGCGCTTCTCGGGACGGCTGTTCCGTCCCGCATTTGGGAGGGCATGTCATGAGATTGTCGTCACGCTTTGTCGCGCCTTCAGCTGCCGCTGTCTTGTCGAGCGTCGTGCTGTGCGGCCCGGCGGCGTCACAAACCGATTCCGCCAAGCCGCTTCCTTCCATCACGGTCGAAGCGCCGAAGCCGGCGGTACGGCCAAATCGGCCGACGCAGGCGGCGACCGCAGGGGCATCGCACCGGAGATCGAGAACCGCTCAGACGTCGTCATCGTCAGCGCGCGCGCCGTCGCCGGATTCCGTGATGGGCAGGATTGCCGCGCTGGAGAAGGTCGCCAGCAATTGCAATGGTGGTTGCGAGTCGAGCATGCCGCACGGCAAGGACCCCTGGGTGGGGTGCAGCGAGTCGGGTGGCGGACAAACCTATGGACCGTTCTCGGCAACATGCCGCGACAATCTGACCTACAAATCCTATGTGGATTGCGTCGAGACCAAGTGGTTCCTGGGCGAGTATCGCAATCGGGCCTGGTGGCTTTGCAGCAGTCTGCAGGCCGCTGGGAAGTTCAAGGTCGCCGAGCTCAAGCGACCAAAACGTCCGCGCTAGGTCGGACCTGCCGCAGGTTGTCTGTTCCGGTTGAACGCAAGCCCTGCGTCTCTGGACGTCGCGAGCGTGCCACACACTCCCTATCGTCCCGGCGAAGGCCATGCTTTCGCAGGGACGACGATGGTGGGCACAAGCGCGTCGCATATTCTCTGCCGACCGACGGCCGCCCCCCAAAACAAAAACGCCTCCGAAACGAAGGCGTTTTGCATTCGACAGTGAAGGCAATCTCGAAGCGGACTTTAGTCCTTCTTGAGGAACCCCGAAAACTTCTTCTGGAAGCGCGAGACGCGGCCGCCGCGGTCCATCAGCTGCTGGGTGCCGCCGGTCCAGGCCGGATGCGACTTGGGATCGATGTCGAGGTTCAGCGTGTCGCCTTCCTTGCCCCAGGTGGAGCGGGTCAGGTACTCGGTGCCGTCGGTCATGACGACCTTAATCGTATGATAATTCGGATGAATATCGGCTTTCATGACAGTTCCTTCGGCGCGCCGGCGCCCGTCTCAAGATGTCTGGGATACGGGATTTGGGCGGCTCTATAACCCATGGAGACCCCCAAAACAAGCCAAGAAAGGGCTTAAGCCCATCACCGCATTGGGACTTTACCGGATTTGCCAGCCGGGGGTCGGCGGGCCTATGTGGGGGGCGATAGAACCGGTCTAAGAATAATGAGTGCAGCCGAACAGCTTGAGACCCCTCGAGGCGCCCCCGAGCCTCCGCGCGACGCGCTGCTCGATGAGGAAGCCTTGATCGAGAGCCAGATCGCGGAGCCGGCGAAGAGCCGTGCGCGTTTGCGCCCCCTGCTTGCGCTCGCACCCTATGTGGCGCGCTACAAGGGGCGGGCGATCCTGGCGCTGATCTCGCTGACGATTGCGGCGATCACCACGCTGGTCGTGCCGGTCGCGGTGCGGCGGATGATCGACCTCGGCTTCACGCCCGAAGGCATCGCGATGATCAACAGCTATTTCAGCGTGATGATCGCGGTGGTCGCGGTGCTCGCCTGCGCCAGCGCCTCGCGCTACTATCTCGTGATGACGATCGGCGAGCGCATCGTCGCCGATCTCCGGCGCGACGTGTTCGCGCATCTGATCTCGCTGTCGCCCTCGTTCTTCGATTCGGCCCGCTCGGGCGAACTGGTGTCGCGACTCACCGCCGATACCACGCAGATCAAGTCCGCGGTCGGCGCCTCGGTCTCGATCGCGCTGCGCAATGTGATGCTGTTCTTCGGCGCCGCCGCGATGATGGTGATCACGAGCCCAAGGTTGTCTGGCTTCGTGCTGCTCGCGATCCCGATCATCGTGATTCCGCTGGTCGCGTTCGGCCGCTGGGTGCGGCGGCTGTCGCGCAACGCCCAGGACACGCTGGCCGATGCCAGCGCTTACGCGTCCGAGCTGGTCAACGCGATCCGCACCGTGCAGGCCTATACCGGCGAGCGGCTCGCCCGGACGCGCTTCAGCCGCGAGGTCGAGCAGGCCTATGAGGCCGCGCGCAGCTCGACCAAGGCGCGCGCGGTGCTGACCCTGATCGTCATCTTCATCGTGTTCGCCAGCGTCGTCGTGATCCTGTGGGTCGGCTCGCACGACGTGCTGGTCGGCACCATCAGTCCGGGCCGGCTCGGCCAGTTCATTCTCTATACGGCCTTCGCGGCCAGCGGCCTCGGCCAGCTCAGCGAGGTCTGGGGCGAGGTCTCGGCCGCGTCGGGCGCCGCCGAACGGCTGTTCGAGATCCTGCGCGTCAGGCCGCAGATCGCAGCGCCTCCCTCGCCGCGCGCGCTGCCGCAGCCGGCGCGCGGCGATGTCGGCTTCGATAATGTCAGCTTCGCCTATCCGACCCGGCCCCATGCGCTGGCGGTCGACGGCGTGTCGCTCTCGGTCCGATCAGGCGAGAAGGTCGCGATCGTCGGCCCCTCCGGCGCCGGCAAGAGCACGCTGTTCCATCTGCTGCTGCGCTTCTACGATCCGAAATCGGGCACCATCTCGCTCGACGGCGTGCCGATCCGGCAGGCCGATCCGGCCGAGGTGCGGGCGCGGATCGCGCTGGTGCCGCAGGATTCCGTGGTGTTCGCCGCGAGCGCTCGCGAGAACATCCGGTTCGGCCGCCCCGATGCCACCGATGCCGAGGTCGAGCGCGCCGCCGAGCTCGCGCATGCCACCGAATTCCTGCGCCGCCTGCCTGATGGCTTCGACGCCCAGCTCGGCGAGCGCGGGGTGACGCTGTCCGGTGGCCAGCGCCAGCGCATCGCGATCGCGCGCGCGATCCTGCGCGATGCGCCGCTGCTGCTGCTCGACGAGGCGACCTCGGCGCTCGACGCCGAGAGCGAGACGCTGGTGCAGACCGCGCTGGAGGAACTGATGCGCCACCGCACCACGCTGGTCATCGCGCATCGGCTGGCGACCGTGCTGTCCTGCGACCGCATCCTTGTCATGGACCAGGGCAGGATCGTCGAGCAGGGCACGCACGCCGAGCTGGTCGCCGTGGGCGGCCTCTATGCGCGGCTGGCGCGCTTGCAGTTCGAGGGCATCTGAGCGGATCGGACTCCGCGCGCTCCGTCTATGCGATTCCTATGCGATCGCCGGCGCGCTCCCCTCGAAAACCTATTGTCGCGCAAGGATAGTCGCGCCGCGCCGGACCTCCCTCGACAACCGAGGCAGCTCAGTCGCGCGGGGTGTTCGACTGATGCGCGAGATGGTGAGCGAACCGGAGAGCAGGCTGCTTTGTGCCTGGCAGCTTGCGGTGCTGCGCTTTGCCGTGACGCTCGATGACGACGATCGGATCCACGCGCTCGGCGTCGCCGGCGAGGTCGACCGGCTCGGCGGTGCGGCCGATGATGCCTTCCACTTCTTCCGCAGGACGACCGCGGAGCTGTGCGCGGCGATCTCGGGCCGGGGAGTGGATCGGGCCGCCGTGATTCGGCGATTCCTGGCGCAGATCGACAATGTCAGGCTCAAGCGTGCGTTCGAGGCGGCGATCGCCAAGGAGAGCACGCCGCCGAAACTGCTGGCGGGCCGCATCAAGCCGGGCAACGATCTCTGGCGAGGGTTGCCGTCGCGGCGTGCAACCGGAACGTAGGCAGCGGCTCCCCTGCAATCGCCGTCACGGCGCGGCGGATATTCCGCCAGAGCATGTCGCCACAACCCTGGCCCGGTTGCTGTGATGCGTGTGATGCGCTTCTCTGTGCCCGAAATGAGACCGGTCGGTTTCGGGCAATGCGGGGAGTGGCGAGATGGGTGGTTTGGTGATCAGCGGCGGCCGGGTGGTGGATCCGGCCAGCGGGATGGACGCGATCGGTGACGTCGCCGTGGTCGACGGCAAGATCGCTGCTGTCGGCACCGGCCTTGGCGGCGCCGAGCGCCAGATCGACGCGACCGGCCTCGTAGTCGCGCCGGGCTTCATCGACCTGCACGCGCATGGCCAGACCATTCCGGCCGATCGCATGCAGGCGTTCGACGGGGTGACGACATCGCTCGACCTCGAGGCCGGCGTGCTGCCGGTGGCATCCTGGTACAAGCGCCAGGCCGAGAAGGGGCGGGTGCTGAATTACGGCGCCGCGACCAACTGGGCCTTCGCACGGATCGGCGCGATGACCGGCTCCAATTCGGAAAGCTCGCTGGAATCGTTCGGCGCGGCGATGCGCGATCGCCGCTGGATCGAGAACGTGGCGACCGACGGCGAGGTCGCCGGCATCCTCGAGCGTCTCGCCAACGGCCTGAACGAGGGCGGCATCGGCATCGGCATTCTCAACGCCTATGCCCCCGGCGCCGGCGTGCAGGAATTGACCGCGGTGTGCCAGCTCGCCGCCGATCACGCGGTGCCGACCTTCACCCACGTCGCCTACATGTCGCGGATCGATCCCGAGAGCGCGGCCGAAGCCTATATCCGCCTGATCGGCTATGCCGGCGCCACCGGCGCGCATATGCACATCTGCCACTTCAACTCGTCGAGCAAGACCGACATCGAGCGCTGCGTCGCGCTGATCGCGAAAGCGCAGGCGCAGGGCCTGCCGATCACGGTGGAGGCTTATCCTTATGGCACCGGCTCGACCGTGCTGGCGGCGACCTTCTTCAGCGATCCCAAATTCGAGGAGCGCAACGGCCTCGGCTATGATTCGGTGCAGCGCGTCACCGACGGGCATCGCTTCGGCAGCCGCGAGGAGTTGCTGGCGGCCCAGGCCGCTGAGCCCTCCACGCTGGTGCTGTGGCATGTGCTCGACATCGAGAACAACGCGCATCATCGCGATCTGCTCGACATGGCGGTGTTGTATCCGGGCGGTGCGATCGCCTCCGACGCGATGCCGTGGACGCTGTCGGACGGCCGCCCCTACACCGGCGACGCCTGGCCGCTGCCGGACGATGCCACCTCACATCCGCGCTCGGCGGGCTGCTTCACCCGCTTCATCCGCGAATGGGTGCGCGAGCGCAAGAAGGTGTCGCTGCTCGAGGGCATCCGCAAATGCGCGCTGATTCCGGCCGAGATCCTGTCGGCGAGCACGCCGGCGATGCGCGCCAAGGGCAGGCTGCAGGCGGGCGCCGACGCCGACATCGTCGCGTTCGACTATGAGACGCTAAGCGACCGTGCGACCTTCTCGGCGATGAACCGTCCGGCGGAAGGTGTGCGGCACCTCGTGGTCAGCGGCCAGCCGCTGATCAATGACGGCGTGCTCGATGTCGCGGCGCGGCCCGGCCGGCCGGTGCGCCGGCCGGTCACCGGGGGCTGACGTGCCGGTCCCGATCCTGCTGGTCGCGGGCTTCCTCGGGGTCGGCAAGACCACGGTCGTCAACCATCTGCTGGCCCATGCGCAAGGCAAGCGCATCGCCGCCGTTGTGAACGATTTCGGCGCGATCAACATCGACGCGGAGTTGATCGCCGGCGCCAGTGATGGCGTGGTCAGCCTGAGCAACGGCTGCATCTGCTGCACGCTGGAGGGCGACCTGCTGCGCACGCTCGCAACCCTGCTGCGGCGTGATCCGCGTCCGGAGTTCATCGTGATCGAGACCAGCGGGATCGCTGATCCCGCCGACATCGTGCGCAATCTGATGGATCCGGTGATCTGGAGGGAGGCGCCGCTGGAGACGGTGCTCTGCGTGGTCGATGCGACGCAACCGGTGACAGCGCTGGATGATGCACTGCTGCGCTCGCAGCTGCGGGCGGCGGATGTGGTGGCGTTGAGCAAGGTGGATCTCGCCGATGCCGCCGCCTGCGCCACGATTCGCGCCGCCGTGCGGACGGTGCGTCCGGCGGCCGTGGTGGTCGATACCCTGCATGGCGAGGTGCCGGCCGCGCTGCTGTTTCCGGCTGATCTCGATCATGTGCCGGCGCCGCGCGAGCCCGCGCCGCGACGGCCGGCGACCGATCGCTTCGAGACGCTGAGTTGGACCTCGGAGCGGCCGGTGCTTCTGCCGCGCCTGCAGCAGGCGATCGGCAAACTGGCGCCGAAGCTGGCGCGGGCGAAGGGATTGTTCGAGACGGTGGAGCAGCCCGGACGGCTGACGGTATTTCAACTCGCCGGCGGCCGCGCGAAGCTGGCTGCAGGCGGTGTCCCGGCGCCCGGTGTACCGCGCACGCGGCTAGTGTTCATCGCCGAGATGGGAGCGCTCTCGCGTGCCGAGATCGATGAGATCATGCAGGGATGCGTCGAAGCAGGATGACGGGACAATAAGCCTCCGCGTCAGCAAACGGCTGTGTCATCGCCGCAGCACAATCGCGCAAAGCATGCGTGCGACAATCGCATCGAATTGACAGCCCAGCCGGCACCTCCTATCAATTTCGGCGACGGTTCCCTTCGGGGATCAAAAGGGAATGCGGTGCGAGGGTAACCCAATGCCGCAGCTGTCCCCGCAACTGTAAACGGCGAGCCTTTCGTCAATTTGCCACTGGGCTACTCAGCTCGGGAAGGCGTCAACAGGCGATGACCCGTGAGCCAGGAGACCTGCCGTCAGTCGTGGTCACACGCGAGCACATCGGGCGGGGGCGTCCTGGTGGGATCGGAGCACTGCCTTTCCGGCAATGCGCCAGTCCGCGTTCGCGGTGACGTGCCACGTTACCGCGAGTCGTTTCATGTCCTCGTCTTCTTCCGTTGCGCGCAACTGGCGCCTCGGTCTCGTCTGCTCCTTGTCATCATTGTTGCTGCCGGCTGAAGCTTCAGCACAAACAGCTCCACCCACCACGCTCGATCCGATCGAGGTCGCACCATCGGCATCCGCGAAGCCCAAACCCGCGGCGCGAAGCAGCAACACCGCGACCGCGCGGCAGCGCGCCAGGCCGGCAACGGCCGCGGCAGCCGGCGGCGCGCCGCGCGCCGCAGCGTCGGGCGCATCGGGGGCGGCTTCGCCGACACTCAATGCCACCACGCAAGGCGGCACCGGCAGCCGCCTCAACCTGACGCCGCTGCAGACGCCGGCGAGCGTCGAGATCATCACCGCGCAGACCATCGCCGAACGCGGCCAGCATAGTGTGCTCGATGCCGTTACCCAGAACGCGGCCGGCTTCATCGCAACGCCTGCGCCTGGCAATGGCGGCCTGTCGTTCAGCACCCGCGGCTTTGCCGGCAGCAACTCGGTGATGACGCTCTACGACGGCTCGCGCTTCTATATCGGCTCCGGCACCCTGACGTTCCCCTACGACACCTGGTCGGCGCAGCGCATCGAAGTGCTGCGCGGCCCGGCCTCGGTGCTGTACGGTGAAGGCGCGATCGGCGGCGTCATCAACGTGATCCCGAAGAAGCCGCAGAACACGCCCTACAACGAGGCCGAGGTTTCGCTCGACAGCAACATGACGCGGCGGCTGTCGGTGGACAGCACCGGTCCGATCAATCCCAATGTGTCGTATCGCATCAACGCCACCGGCAACATGTCGAACGGCTGGGTCGATCGCGACAAGACCTCGAATGCGGCGGTGTCGGCCGCCGTGCGCGTGCAGGCGTCGGAGAATCTCGCCTTCACGCTGTCGGAAGATTATGCCGATCGCAGCCCGTCGCGCTATTTCGGCACGCCGTTGATCAACGGCGCGATCCAGGACGCGCTGCGCTTCAAGAACTACAACGCCTCCGACAGCGCGATCCGCTACCAGGACAGCTGGACCCAGTTCAAGACCGAGTGGGATGTCGCCGACGGCATCAAGGTCAACAACACGCTTTATTACCTGACCAGCGAGCGGCACTGGCGCGACATCGAGAACTACACCTGGAATCCGAAGACGCAGCTGATCGACCGCTCCAGCTATATCGAGATCTTCCACGACCAGAAGCAGTCCGGTAACCGGATGGACGCAACGTTCAGCGGTCACATCTTCGGCCTTGCGAACCAGTTCGTCGCCGGCTTCGACGTCAATCACATCGAGTTCTTCCACACCAACAACTCACCCTATGGCGGCGCGTCGTCGGTGAACCCGTATGTGTTCGATCCCGGGTCGTTTTTTGCAACCACGACGGCGACCGCGCCGGGCTTCAATTCGATCGTCAATCAATACGCGCTGTTCGCCGAGGACCGGCTCAAGCTGACCGATCAATTGTCGCTCGTTACCGGCGTCCGATACGACCGACCCGAGATCGATCGCACCGACTACAAGATACCGGGGAACAGTTTCGAAACCACGCTGTCGGGTACCAGCTGGCGCACCGGCCTCGTGTACGAACCGATCAAGGACCTCGCGCTCTACGGCCAGTATGCGGTCGGCGTCGACCCGGTCGGCAATCTCATCTCGCTGTCTGCTTCGCAGAAGAACTTCCAGCTCGCCAGCGGCAAGCAGACCGAGATCGGCGTCAAGCAGTCGTTCCTGGGCGGACGCGGCGAGTGGACGCTGGCGGGCTATGAGATCGTCAAGAACAATCTGCTCATCGCAGATCCCGGCAATCCCGGATACTCGCTCCAGGTCGGGCAGCAATCATCGCGTGGCGTCGAGGCCTCGGTCGGGCTCGCGCTCGACTACGGCTGGCGCATCGACGCCAATACGGCGCTGCTGCGCGCCAAATACGACAACAACAGCCAGCTGGTCGGCGGCAAGATCGTCAGCTATGCCGGCAATGTCCCGGTCAACGTGCCGCAGCAGGTCTCCAATGTCTGGCTGACTTGGGATTTCGCGCCCAACTGGTCGGTCTATGGCGGCGTGCAGATCGTCGGCGCGATGTACTCCGATCTCGCCAACACCCAGAGGCGGCCGGGCTACAATGTGGTCAATGGCGGCATCAGGTGGAAACCGGACGATCGCACGACGGTTGCCTTCCGTGTCTACAATCTGTTCGACCAGGTCTACGCGGTGACCGCGAACGGCACGGGGCAGTGGCTGCTGGGCATGCCGCGCACGGCGGAACTGTCCGTCAACGTGAAGTTCTGACCATGCGCAAGGCTCTGATCCGGCGAGGGCGGCGGTGGCTCTATGTCGTCCATCGCTGGATCGGCATTGCGACGTGCCTCTTGTTCGCGATGTGGTTCATCTCGGGCCTCGTCATGATGTATGTCGCGTTTCCACGCCTCACCGACGGCGAGCGCCTCGCTGCGCTCCCGCTCATTCTCTGGAACAAGGTGCAGGTCGCGCCGGATCGCGCGATGGCGATTGCGGGCGCAGAGCATTATCCGCGCGACCTGCGGCTCTCGATGATGGATGATACGCCGGTCTATCGCGTGACCGGCTGGAAGGGCGCCGCCGGCACCATCTCGGCGACCGATGGCCGCGTGATCGATCACATCACGCCGGATCAGGCGCTTGCGATCGCCGGCCATCACTCGCATGCGGCGCAGCCACAATTGCTCGACACGGTGACGCGCGATCAATGGTCGGTCACCGCGCGCTTCGATCCGTTGCGGCCGCTCTATCGGATCGGCCTCGGTGATGCCGACGGCACCGAGCTCTACGTCTCCGCGCGCAGCGGCGAGATCGCGCTCGATACCACGCGGCGCGAACGGATCTGGAACTGGCTCGGATCGATCCCGCACTGGATCTATCCGACCGTGCTGCGCAAGGACGGCCCGCTGTGGCGGGACGTCGTGCTGTGGATCTCGGGCATCTGCCTCGTGGTCGCGGTCACCGGATTCTGGATCGGCATTCTCCGGCTGCGGCTGACGCGCCGCTACGCCGATGGCGCCGTCTCGCCCTATCGCGGCTGGATGGGCTGGCATCATATCGCGGGCCTCGTCGGCGGCATCTTCGTCTTCACCTGGATGTTCAGCGGCTGGCTGTCGCTCAATCCCGGCGGTGCGTTCTCCGGGCGCGGCATGACGCGTGAGATCGCGACCGGCTACAGCGGCCATGATGCGCCCGACATCGTCGCCGAGTTCCGGTCGCCGCCGTCGATATCGGCAGTGGAGGCGCGCTTCGTCTGGATCGGCGGACGCCCGCTGATGTTGCTCGACGACAGCAGCGGCCGTCGCAGCCTCGCCGATCCGGCAACCGGCGCGCCCGTGGCGCTCCCGCGGGACGAGATCATCGCGGCCGCCCGACGCGCGATGCCGGGCGCTGCGATGACATCGGTGCATCAACTCGATGAGCCGGATGCGTATTGGTACACGCTGCATCATCAGCGCGAGCTTCCGGTGTTGCGGATCGGCTTCGACGATCCGGCCCACACCTGGCTGCACATCTCTCCGGTCACCGCCGAGATCCTCGACCGCAGCGACGACAGCCGACGATCGTATCGCTGGCTGTTCAACGCGCTGCACAGCCTCGACTTCCCGTTGCTGCTGCGCATCTGGCCGGCGCGCGACGTCGTGGTGTGGCTGCTGTCCGTGGTCGGCACGGTCGTCTCGATCAGCGGTATCGTGATCGGATGGCGCCGGCTGCGGCGCAAGGTGCGGTCTTGCGCGGTCGACGCCCGTGTTAGCAGATTGTCATAATCTCTTTCTATGTTGCGCCTGCCGCTGACTTGACGAACGGCTGTATCGATCGCCGATGGATCGTGCTGTTCCGCTGGGGCTTGGGGATCAAGGCGGCGCCTCATGCACTTTGTTGGTCGGAAGATTGAGCTGCGCGCAAAGCATGATCGGATGTGGCAGCGCTTTCTCGCCCTGGTCATAGGCACTCTCGTTGCCGGGAATATCCAGACGGTAGCGATGGCGGGGGGTCCTGAATCAGTTCGAACGCCGGCAACGGTCGACTTCGATATCGGGGGGCAGCCCTTGGTCTCGGCGCTCGATGCCTACAGCGCGGCGACAGGTCTGCAGGTCGTCTACGACGCCACGCTGGCCGGAGGACGCCGCGCACAGGCCGTCAAGGGATCGATGGCGCCTGACATGGCTTTGCAGCTTCTGCTCGAAGGGACCGGCCTGGTCGCGGTCTATGCCGCGACCAACGCCTTCACGATCGTGCCCGCGGCCACCACGCCGCAGACCACGTCGATGCGCAGCTTCATGCCCTATCTTGCGGTCGTCCAGAGCAGCGTCGAGGATGCATTCTGCCGATCCGCGCTGACCACGCCGGGAGGATATCGGATCAAGTTCAGGTTCTGGATCGGGCATGGCGGTGAAGTGCTGCAGCCCCAACTGCTTGGCTCGACCGACGACAGCGCGCGCGACCGGGCGATCGCCGCCATGTTGCGTGCGGTCGTGATCGGCCGGCCGCCGCCACCGGACATGCCGCAGCCCGTCATGATGGCGGTTTCGCCGCGGCCGCCTTCCGAGACCGGCGACTGCGCTGCACGTGAGCCGCAGCGCCAGGGACTGGTTGCGCGATGACGGAAACCACCTGGACGACGCTTAGGCAGGTGCTCGTCGAGCGCTACGACGAGCTTCGCCGCCGCCTCGCAAGGCGGCTCGGCGACGAGAAAGCGCGCGAAACCCTGCACGAGACCTGGTTGCACCTTCGTGACAAGAACGGCCCGGGCGTGGTGGACAGCCCGATCGGCTATCTGCTGCGCAGCGCGCTCAATCTTGCGATCAGCCGGGAGCGCCAGGAGACGCGGCGGATCAAGCGGTTCGAGGTGCAGCCGATGCTCGAGATCGTCGACGCGGCGCCCGGGCCGGAGCGGGAGGTCGAATCGCGCGAGCAGATTGCGCGCCTCGAGCAGGTGCTCGAGGAGCTGACGCCGCGCCGCCGGACGATCCTGCTGGCATCCCGCCTGGAGGGTACCCCGCTCCGGGAAATCGCCGAGCGTCTTGGGGTTTCCCAGCGGTTGGTGGAGCTCGAGTTGAAAGCCGCGCTCGAACATTGCGCCAAGCGGTTTGGTAAAAAAGTCACGAGGCGTTTCGGTCCGGCACCGCGGGAAACGTCCTGATGTGAGAACGTCAGAGAGTATTGCGCATTTGGATGGAAGTGATTCTGAAAGAAACGCCCGATCGATGACACGTAGCGACGAACCGCCGGAGGAGCTGACCGCGATCGAGCGCGAGGCGCTTGCGCGCGTCCAGCGGCTCGGTTCGGGGCAGGCCACCCGGCGGGACATCGAGGAAACCAAGCGCTGGGGAAACCAGAGCAGCGCCCATTCGGAGGCGCTGGCGCAGGCCAGCCTGCTGTGGGATCAGCTCGGCCCGGCCGGCGCCAACCTGCTGAAGCGGCGCGGCGATTCCATCCTGGCTGCGGCAAGGCCACAGCCGCGAATGACGCGGCGGGCGGTGCTCGGCGGCGCGCTGGCGACAACGGCGGCCGCGTATCTCGTGGTGTCGCCTCCGCTGCAGCTGTGGCCGTCGCTGCAGGACGTCATGGCGGATTATCGCACCGCTGCCGGTGAGCAGCGCAAGCTGACGATCGATGGCGGCGTCAAGGTGACGCTGAACACCGGAACCAGCGTCAATGTTCGATCGGACGACGCCAGCCAGGACCGCATCGAGATTTTGACCGGGGAAGCGGTGATCGCGGCGGGCTCTGCGAGCCGCGAGGTGCGCGTCGTTGCCGGCGACGGCGAGATGCGCGCGCACCAGGCTCAATTCAACGTCCGCCATGACCAGCGCAGCACCTGCGTGGTGACCTGTCTCGATGGCGAGGTGCGGGTCAACCGTCACAGCTCTGTCGCGACGCTGCGTGCGGGGCAGCAGGTCAGCTATGCGGCGCTCGGCCTCGCCGCGCCGATGTCGGTCGATCCCGCCGAGGTGACCGCGTGGCGCGACGGAATGTTGATCTTTCATGACGCGCCGCTCCGTAACGTCGTGACGGAGATCAATCGCTACCGGTCGGGCAAGGTCATGGTGACGAATGCGGAATTGGAGCGCCGTCTCGTCAACGGCCGGTTCCGCATCGACAATGTCGATGGCATTCTGACCATGTTCCAGCAGATTTTCGGCGCGAAGGCGCGACATCTGCCGGGCGGCATCGTGCTGCTGAGCTGATGTTTGGCGAGCCATGAAAGCGTGCACCGCGTGTGCGCGGGAATTGTGATGCGGCCCGTGATTTTGTTGTTCGGTCCCGCCGATCAGATGGCGTCCTTGGGGACGAGAAGCCCGGCATGCGGTTCAGCCGCGTGACGGGCGCCTGCGCAGATCCGATCTGCGCAAACGTTCCGTCCGTTGTTCCCAGGGGACATCCCATGCCGTCTCGTCAGCGCGTTGCCCGCCGTTCCCGCCTCGCTCAGCGCCGGGTTGCGCCGCTTCCGCCGCGGCAGCGGATCGGATTGGTGTCCCGCTCGATGCTGCTCGCTGGAACCAGCACGCTGGCGCTGCTGCTGACCGGGCTCGAGGATGCATCCGCGCGGCCGTTCGGCAATTTCGGGGCGATCAATTCGGCGCCGACGATCGCCAGCGACGGCGCCACCGCCGCGGCCCAGCAGGCAACCGAAGTCGCGAGGCAGAGCCAGGGCGCGCTGACCCGGGCGACCCAGGCCATCCAGGCGCTACAGGCCGCGCAGGCGGCGGCCCGCGGCGCGGCTGCCGCCTCGCAGCGATCCACCACGCTGCCGCAGGTGGCGGTGCCGAACGGTCTTGCCGTGGGCGGGCTTCAGGTTGCACCGGGCGCCGTGCCCGGCTCGGCCCTCTGGCAAGGCGCCGCGCTGCCGAGCCAGACCGCGAGCGGCGGCCAGACCACGGTGACCGTCAACCAGACCGCGCCGCAGGCAATCCTCAACTGGCAAAGCTTCAACGTCGGCAGCCAGACCACGCTCAACTTCAACCAGCAGGCCGGCAACTGGACCGCGCTGAACCGCGTCGTCGGCAACACCGGGCCGAGCCAGATCCTCGGCCGCATCACCGCTCCCGGCCAGGTGCTGGTGATCAACCAGAACGGCATCATCTTCGGCGGCGCAAGCCAGATCAATGTCGGCTCGCTGATCGCCTCCAGCGCCAACATCACCGACGGCCAGTTCGGTAATGGCATCTATGCGAGCCAGAGCGGCAACGTCTATGTGCCGAACTTCACCGGCGCGGGCGGCAAGATCGTGGTCGAGAGCGGCGCGCTGATCACCACCAATGCGCCGTCCTCGGTGACGGCGGGCGGCGGCTTCGTGCTGCTGATGGGCACCGAGGTCAACAACGCCGGCGCCATCACTACGCCGAAGGGCCAGACCCAGTTCGCGGCCGGCGACGATTTCATCCTGCGCGCCGGTTACGGCACCAACGCCAACCAGAACTCGACCACACGCGGCAACGAGATCGCGCCGCTGCTGCGCAGCGGCAGCAGCAGCGGCACGGTCACCAACACCGGCCTGGTGCTGGCCCAGCAGGGCGACATCACTCTGGCCGGCCATGCCGTCACCCAGGACGGCATCCTCGTCTCCACCACCTCGGTCAACCAGCGCGGCACCATTCATCTGCTCAACTCGGCGTCCGATACAAGCGGCAGCGTTACGCTGACCAGTAACGGCATCAGCCTGATCCTGCCGGAGACCGATGCCGCGGCCGCGCTGGTCTCGGGCATCGATCCGACCGCGACCGCGTTCAATTCGCAGCGCGATGCGCTGATCGCCTCGGCCAAGCCCAATCTGCTGGCGACCGGCCAGTTCGACAACCTCTCGACATTGGTGGATCGCCCCGATCAGTCGCGCATCGAGATCGTCACCGGCGGCACCATCGACTTCAGGAACGGCTCGCTGACCATGGCGCAGGGCGGCCAGGTCACGGCCTCCGCCGGTAAGCGGGTGTTCGCCGAAACCGGCTCTGTCATCGACGTCTCCGGCACCACCGGCACCGTGCTGCCGGTGTCGGCCAATGCGATCAAGGTCAATGTCCAGGGCAACGAGCTGCGCGACAGCCCGCAGAACCGCGACAGCGGCACGCTGCTCAACAGCAACATGTGGATCGATGCCCGTGATCTCACTTTGGTGCCGGCCGGCACCGGCGGCTATGCGACCGACCGCTATTACACCGCGGGCGGACTGCTCGAAGTCTCCGGCTATCTCAACAACACCGGCCACAAGATCGGCGAATGGACCGCGGTCGGCGGCACCATCACGCTGTCGGCGCCGGAAGTGGTGGCGCAGCAAGGCGCGCTCTTCAACATCTCCGGCGGCGCGGTGCAATATCAGAGCGGCTATGTGCGGCAGACGCTGCTGCTCGGCAGTGACGGTCGCATCTACAGTGCCGACAATGCGCCGTCCTATTTGACCTATGTCGCGGTGGCGAACGGCTTCATCGTCAATCACGCGCATTGGGGCGTCGTCGAGGTCTATCTCAGCCCGTTCGGCAAGGGCAGCAGCCGCTGGGAAAACGGCTACACGATGGGCCGCGACGCCGGCAGCCTCCTCCTTTCGACCCCGACCTCGGTGTTCGAGGGCACGATCCTCGCCAACGTGATCGACGGCGAGCAGCAGCTTGCCAAGCGTCCGGCCGGCATCAGCGACGGCTACAAGCTGACGCAGACCACCGTGCCGCTCGCCGGCACGCTGGCGCTTGGGCAGTACGATCGCTATGGACTCTCCAACGCCTACAACACCAACGTGACGTTCGGTAACGTCGCGCCGGTCTCAGGCAATCTCGGCCTGACCTCCGCGCTGCCGTCCGACCGTGCCAACACGGCCTGGTTCGATGCGCCGACGCTGAACAGTTTTGGCCTCGGCGGCTTCAACATCAACACCGGCAACAAGATCTCGATCAACGCGCCGCTGCAATTTGCGCCGGGCGCGCAGGTCAGGCTGACCGCTCCGACCGTCGATATCGCCGCCGACATCATCGCGCGCTCCGGCAGCGTCACGGTCAGCAACATCCTCAACACCGCAAACGGCACCATCGCGCTGACCAACGCGACCGGCGGCGCGACGCTGACGCTGGAGGCCGGCGCGACCATCGACACGCGCGGCCTGTGGGTCAATGCGCAGACCGATCCGACCAGTGTGTCGGGCCTCGGCTTGCTCGACGGCGGCAATGTCACCTTCGATTCGACCCAGAACGTCACGCTCGCGGCCGGCAGCGTGATCGATGTCTCCTCCGGCGGTGCCGTTCTCATCAACGGCAAGACGCAGGGCGGCAAGGGCGGCAACGTCACGATCATTGCGGGCCACACCCAGCAGAACGCCGGCACGCCGGGCGATGGAAATCTTGTTCTCGACGGCGCGATCCGTGCCTGGGGTGTCAGCGGCGGCGGCACGCTGACGATCTCGACGCCCGGCAACATCCTGATCGGCGAGAATGCCGAACTTGCCGGCGGTGTACTGCCCGCGGGCATGTCGGCGCCTTTGGCCGTGAAGCTGAAGCAGGCCATGACCATTCCCGCAGGCCAGCCCTTGCCGACGGCGCTGACGCTGAATTTCACCTCGCTGGTGTACGACACGCCGATACCGGTCGACGTCACGATCTCAGCGGTACCGACCGCGCCGACCGGTGCGATTTGGACCGTGCCGAAGGGCATGGATGCGCTCCAGAGCAGGACCAGCAATGGCGGGACGAATTATTGGAGCCCAGGCGATGTGATCCCGGTCGGGACGGTCATCACTGGCTGGAGCGGCAATGGCCGTATTCCGGCGGGAACCACCATTCCTTCCAATGTCTTCCCGAACGGCATTCCAATCACGCCCTATCAAATCACCTACGCCGCAGGATCGATTCAATCCACGCCGATGACCTATCCGGTCGGGACCATTATTCCAGCCGGCGTGGTGCTGCCGCAGACCGTCCAGATCACACCGGCAGCGGCGCTCAATCCAGCGTTCTTCACCGCCGGCTTCTCGAGCTACGACATCAATGGCGGGCTCGGCGTCGTGGTGGCCAGCAACACCGTGATTGCGGCCGCGATGCCGGTCTACCGGTTCACGGCGAACAGCTATGCGGCAGCTACCGGCAGCGATCCGTCATCGGCGCTGACGCTGTGGACGCCGCCGTTGTTCACCGCGGATTCGGTCAAGGCCGCTGTGACCCAGCGCGGCGGTGCGAGCCTCACGCTGCGCTCGCTCGTCAGATCCGGCTCCGGTCCTCTCGCGGGCGGCGGCGCGATCGTGGTGGGCGACGGTGCCTCGATCAGCGTCGATCCGGGCCAGAGCATCACGCTCGACGCCTTCGGCCAGATCAGCGTGTTCGGCAACCTCACTGCGCGTGGCGGCAGCATCACTTTGGTCAATGATGCCTACAGCTCGCCGGTTCTGGCGGGTCTCAACTTCGACCTGAACGGCAACGGCCGCGGCGTTTCGGTCTGGGTCGATGCCGCAGCCAGGCTCGATGTCTCGGGTCTGGCCTATCAGGCATCCGACACATCAGGACATCTGTTCGGGCGAGCGACCGACGGCGGCGCCATCACCATCAATGGCGGCGGCGCCTTCGTGATCCTGCGCCCGGGCGCCGAACTCAATGCAGACGGCACCCACGTCGCGATCGATCTGGCAGCGGGCGGTGCAGCGTCGTCAACCCAACCGCAGATGGTCACGACGAATGGCGGCTCCGTTACGCTGGCGTCGCAGAGCGGTCTCTATCTCGACGGCGATATCCACGCCTTCTCCGGCGGGAGCGGCGCTTCCGGCGGCAATTTGTCGATCGCGCTCACCACGCCGATCTTCAAGATGAGTACCTTCCCCAACAGCACGGCGCCGTCCAATGTGATCGTGCCAAGCCTGATGACCGTGGTGCAGGGGCGTCCGGATTCCTTGCTGCCTGCGGACATCGCTCCGGGGACGGATGCGTCGCATCTCGCGTTCGGCCAGGCCACCGTGAGCGCCGACATGGTCAAGGCCGGCGGGTTCGACAGCCTGACGCTGATCTCCGGCGACTACATGCAGTTCTCCGGCAACGTGTCGCTCGCGCTCGGCCGCAGCCTGACGCTGACGGCGGCGGCGTTCACGTCGGGAGCTCCGGTGTCCGGGCCGATCGATTCCTCGATGGCGGCCGCGACCGGGAGCGTGAAGCTGTCGGCGCCCTACATCCTGTTTGCTGAATCGGTCGCCAATATCCCTGACGGCACCATCAGCGGCAGCATCCGCAATCCCAGAAGCGCGGTGTTGCCGACCAATGCGATCTTCGAGGCCGATGCCGGTCAGATCGACATTCAGGGGCTGATCCAATTCTCGGCTGCCGCGCCGAACAGCATGTACGCGCCCGGCTTTAGCGACATCAGGTTCGCCAGCAAGGGCGATATCCGCTTCCTGGCCAGCGGTGCGGCGGGGCAGGCGACGACGTTATCGACCGACTGGAATCTCGCTCTCATCGCAGCCCAGATCTATCCTGCCACAGGCGCTGTCGCGGTCGTCACCGCCGGGCAAAGCAATTTCACGGCAGCGCAGTCCGATCAGCCGCCCACGCTGACCATCGGCCGCAGCACCGATACGATCCCGGACGCACCGCTGTCCGCGTTCGGCAGCCTCGCGCTCGCCGCGCCTGTTGTCGAGCAGGGCGGCATCGTCCGCGCACCGTTCGGCGTTGTCGTGCTCGGCAACAACAATCCTTACGACAACCGCATCTCTACGCAACGAGTCGATATCCTGCCGGGCAGCCTGACCTCCGTATCGATGGCGGGCCTGACCATTCCCTATGGCGGTACGGTTGACGGTGTCACCTATAGTTATAACGGCAACAGCGTCCGTCCCTTCGACCTGACAAATAGCGGCACCAATTGGGTCCAATCCGGCATCCTGCTGGATGGGCAGTCGATCAAGGTCGCGAGCGGCGCGATCCTCGACATGTCGGGGGGCGGCATGCTCAGCGGCGCCGGCTTCGTCTCCGGACGCGGCGGTTCGATCAACGTGCTCAACGCCCCGCTCGTCAACGCCAACCCCACGACGCCTGTCAGCAAGGCCAGCGACAAGGTCTACGCCATCCTGCCTGGCTACAAGTCCGGCTATGCACCGGTCGCACCCGAGAATGGCGCGGGTGATCCGGTGGTCGGTCAGCAGGTGACCATCCCTGCCGGCGTGCCCGGACTACCCGCCGGGACCTACACATTGCTGCCGTCCAACTATGCGCTCCTGCCCGGTGCGTACCGCGTGGAGCTCGCAGGTACGAACACGACACCGGTTGCCAGCCCGATATCGATCGGCAACGGCACTTACGCCGCTTCGGTTTCGACCGGCATTGCCAACACCGCGATCAGAGCCACCTTGCCGGTGACGGCGCTGATCACCGCGGGCAAGTCGGTTCGCAACTATTCGCAGTACAACGAGCAGGGCTACAGCGATTTCCTGACCGCGAACGTGACCCGGTTCGGCGGCGTGCGGCCGCTGCTGCCGGCCGACGGCAAGGGGCTGGTGCTGCTGTTCGAGACCCCGACATCGCCGACAGGCGAATCCGCGCTCACCTTCAATGGCACGGCCCTGTTCCAGGGCGCACAAGACGGGAATGCGGGTCAGGTGACGCTGATGCGGGTCGGCGAAATCTATGCCGATGTGCCGACGGCGGGATTTAATGGCGTCTCGGTTCGCGCATCCGACCTGAATGCGATCGCGGCCCCGCGCCTGACGGTCAATGGCTCCATGTTGATCAATAACGGCACGTTGCTCTTCCTGTCCGCGTACTTATCCAATCTCTATATCCGCGACGGAGTCTCTCTGAATGCCGGCGAGCTGTTCTTTGTGGGCAACAACATCGTCGTGGGCAATGATGTCACGCTGAGCACGATCGGGCAGGGCGCGGCGCCGTTTGATTCCGTGTCCACCGGCATGAGCTACTCGGCGAACAGCCTCACGGTGCTGGCGCTGTCCAACGGCAAGCTGAACTTCCTCGGATCCGGTGCCGGTACCGGCTCGATCACGATCGGCGCCGGATCACAGCTCTATTCCGAGGGAACACTGGCGCTCGCGACCAACGGCGCCTCCAGCATCGATCCGACTGCCCATTTCGGATCAAGCAACATCGCGCTGGCGGTCGGCAGCATCAATATCGGCGACGCTGCGACCGTCGCCGCAGCGGGTGCACCATCCGGTTTGCTGTTCGACCAGACATTGTTCAACACGCTGCTGCACGGCGATCCTCTCCATGCAGCGCCAGCACTCAAGTCGATCACGCTCAGTGCTGCCAATGCCATCAATCTGTTCGGCAGCGCCGGTCTCGATGCCACCGGCAGTGGCGTCGATTTCGTGCTGAATACGCCGGCGATTTACGGCTACGGCGCGACCGGTGATCACAGCGTGATCGCCGCCAACAAGATCACCTGGAACGGAGTTCCCGGCGCGACGCCGCCGGCGATCGTTGCGGGCGGAGCGGGGACCGGCAGCGGCACGCTCGATCTCGTCGCTGACGAGATCGACTTCGGCAAATTCGCATCGCTCGACAACTCGTCGGTGAGCCGTGTGATCTACGGCTTCAACAACGTCAACATCACCGGCCGTTCCCGGATCGTTTCGGCCGGCAACGGCAAGCTGTTCGTTTATAAGTCGCCGAGTTCCAGCTCCGCCGATGTCTTCGGCCAGAGCGGCACGGGGGGCAGCCTGACGCTGTCGACGCCGCTGCTGACCGGCGTGCAGAAGTCGATCATGGCCTATGCCGCGGGCGGCGCGCTCAACGTCGCCGCGCCTGCAGGCACAGCGCCGAGCAGTGCGACCTCGTCGGTTGCGGGCGCCGAGATCGATCTCACCGGCAACAGCGTCGCCATCGCCAGCACCATCCTGCTGCCGAGCGGCAAGCTCGTGGTCAATGCGACAGGCGATATCGCGCTGGGCGGCGGCAGCCGGATCGATCTGAGCGGTCAGCCGTCGACGATCCAGAAAGCGACGGTCTATGGCTTCGGCGGCACGGCGATCTTCAACAGCACGCAAGGGAGTCTGACGCAGGCTGCCGGCTCCGTCATCGACGTCTCCGCCATCAACGCCAATGCCGGATCGATCAGCATCAGCGCGGGCAACGGGCTCGTGGCGCTCAACGGCGTGCTCCATGGCGGCGCGGCAGCTGGTTACGGCAGCGGCGACTTCAGCGTGGTTGCCGGTACGCTGGATTTTGCGGCGCTCAACGCGCTGCTGAATGCCGGCGGCTTCTTCGACGCCCGCAGCTTCGATATCAAGACCGGCGATCTCGCCATCGGCGACGGCGTCAAGGCCCGCAACGTCACGGTCTCCGTCGACGGCGGAAGCCTGACCGTTGCCGGCACCATCGATGCGTCCGGCTTTGCTCCCGGGACCATCCGGCTCTCTGCCGGCAACGGCCTGACACTCGCATCGAACGCAGTGCTCGATGCCCACGGCACGGTGCTACAGACCGATAGCTACGGCCAGCCGATCGAGGCCAAGAATCGCGGTCACATCGAGCTGACCGCCGCCGGCGGCGCGCTCACGCTGTCGCCCGGCGCGACGATGAATCTCACCGCGCCGAACGGCGTCGCCTATGGCGACGTGGTGCTGAATGCCCAGCGCACCGGCGAGACCTCCGGCGATATCGCGATCAACGCCGCGGGTCCGCTCAACATCAAGGGCGCCTATAGCATCGCGCTCAACGCCTTCTGGACCTACAATCTGCCTGACGGCAGCACCATCACCCAGGCCACGCTTGACGGCTACGACGTAGCCAGCACGACCTTCATCAGCGCGGCACTCGGCAATACGGGATTGTCGGCGCGCGTTGCAGGGCTGTCGGCCTACGGCAGTGCCTACCATCTGCGGCCGGGCGTGCAGATCACCTCGAGCGGCAATCTGTCGACCTCGGGCGATATCGACCTCGCGAAGTATCGTTACGGCGCCAATGCCGACCGCGACCCGAACTCGGCGACCTATGGTGCGGGCGAGCCAATGGCTCTCGTGATCCGCGCCGGCGGCAACGTGACGGTGAACGGAAGCATCTCGGACGGTTTCAGGTCGTCACCCGGGATGCCGGCCTCCTTCACGATCTTCGACGTCACCAACAGTCCGTACTTCAAGCAATCCTCATCCGGCGGCTATTCTTACTGGCTTGATCAGAACACAGACGTCTATGTCGTGCATGATTGGACGATTCCAAACGACGACTTCTACAATTGGTGGACGTTCAACTGGTGGTACAATCTGGTCGATTCCAATAACCACGCCTACAATCCCGGTGACACCGTTCCGGCTGGCACAATACTGAGCATCAGCAACAGCTATGGGGCGTTCGCATTCGAGCCCGGCAATATGCCTACGGTCGCAATTGTGAACAGCCCCGCAATTCCAGGCGCTTCCGCTACGGCAGCCGGGGCCTTCATGCTGGCGCCCGGTTCGCTGTCCGCGTCGGTTCGACTGGTTGCCGGCGCAGATCTCGCCGCCGCCGACCAGCGCGCGCTGCAGGCGCCGCAGGCGCTCAACGGGCGCGGCAATCTCTCGCTCAGCGATCCGGCCTACAATTCGTCGCTCAACGGAACCTTCTTCAGCGTGCTGCGTACCGGTACGGGCAGCCTGGATCTGTTGGCGGGCGGAAGCTTCAGCGAGGCCACGCCCTATGGCGTCTACACCGCCGGCACCCAATCCGCGCCGTTCCTGGCCGCGGACGGCAGTAACCCGTACGACGTGATCGGCACCGCGAGCCGCGGTGGTGTCCATGCCTGGTATCCGGAGCATGGCGGCGATGTGCTGCTCGTTGCGCAGGGAGATGTCACCGGCAACGTTCAAATATTCAACAACAACAGTCGCTATGTGGACTCGAATCTCACCAGCAATTGGTTCGGCCGGCAAGGCGGCGGTCAGTCGATCGATCCGACCGCGTGGTGGGTCAATTTCGGCTCATATGCCAAGACATCTGCGTGGAATAACAGCCTGCAGCTGATCGGCTTCCAGGGCATCGGCACGCTCGGTGGTGGCAATTTGACGTTGGTCGCTGGCGGCAACGCCGGCGTGACCGGCAACGGCTCGACCGGTCTCGATCTCGTGGTGGCTTCGACCGGGCGGGTGCTGTGCGACGGCACGCTGGTTCAAACCGGCGGCGGCGATCTCACGGTAAGGATCGGCGGCAAGCTCAACTCCGTGGTGCCGACTTACGGGGTGCAGGTGCCTGATTATTACGGCTCGATCACCAATCTGCGCGGCGACATCGCCGTGAACGCCGGCGCCATCGGTGGGCTCGCGCCGAACCTCGGCGGTGCCACCTTCACCTCGTACGATCCGCGCGCGGTCGACCCGAACGTCTTCAAGCGCTCGATGAAAACCCCCGGACCGATCTTCACGCCGGGCGATGGCACCATCAGCATCACGACGCGCGGCGATCTCGTGTTCGGGGGCGCCGGCGATGCCGGCATGGCTGATCCGGTCGATCAGAACCAAACCCCTTACACGGTGCGGAATGCGGACGGCACGACCTCGCTCGTCGCGAGCGGCGGGCAATCACGCTTCACTTTGTGGACGCCGTCGACCGCGATCGGCCTCTACGCCGCGGGCGGCGACGTCGCAGCCCTGGACGGAAATCCCGCCAGCGGCGTCGGCAGCGTCGCCTTCTATCCCGGCACGCTGATCGCTGCCGCCGCCAATGGCGACATTCGCTTCTCGGAGCCCGGAGGTACTGCTCTGTCGTTTGCGCCGATCGAGCTCGCACCTTCGCCGTTCGGCCAGCTCGCGCTTCTGGCCGCCGGCTCGATCTATGGCTCGAGCCAGGTGGTGGCGATGTCGGGTGCGGACATGAGCACGCTCGCGACGCCGTTCCATCCCGTGTTCAATACGACGAATGCCTCCAATGCCAGCCCGACGGCGCCAAACCGCCTGACCAATGGCATTCCGATTGCCTTCGGCCCCGATACGCCGCTGACCAATCTGCACGCCGGCGACAATCAGCCTGCGCTGGTTTACGCCGGTGTCGACATCGTCGACCTGACTATCGGACAGGTCCAGGGGATGCAGCCGCAAACCAATCTGGGATTCCTGCCGTCGCCCACGACCTGGTACACAGCCGCCAAGCCGTTCCAGATCGTCGCGGGTCGCGATATCGTCGGCACCGGCCCGACGCCGGATGCAATCTTCAACAACCCGGACCTGGCCTTCGCCAACGCCGGCGACAATTCCGGTTATGTCTCCATCATCAAGGCCGGCCGCGACATCATCTATCAATCGGTCACCGTTGCCGGCTCGGGACTGCTGGATGTGCAGGCAGGCCGCAACCTGTATCAGGGCTATTACGGGATGCTGCAAAGCGTCGGCCCGCTGTTCGGCGCGAACACGTCGACCAGGTCGGAGGGCGCCGGCATCTGGGTGCTCGCGGGCGTCGGCCCGACCGGGCCGAACTATGCAGGTTTCGCAAAACTCTATTTCGATCCGGCCAACCAGCTTCCGGGGGACGGCACGCCGCTCGCCGGCAGCGGCAAGGTGGTCCAGACCTATGATCGGCAGCTCATTGCCTGGCTGAACAAGATGTACGGCTTCACCGGCTCGAGCGCCGACGCGTTGACGTTCTTCCTGGGATTGTCGAGCGAGCAGCAGAGCATCTTCGTCCGCCAGATCTATTTCGCGGAGCTCACCGCCGGCGGACGCGAGGAGACCGGCGCGCTGGCCAGTCCGCGGCTCGGCAGCTATCTGCGCGGCCGCGAGGCCATCGCCGCGTTGTTCCCGAGTACGGATGCGCAGGGCAAGCCGATCGCCTATGGCGGCGACATCACGATGTTCAGCGGCATTGCGCCGAATGGAACGGGCGGCACCTACCTTGCCAATGCCGGCATCCACACCGACTTCGGCGGCGATATCCAGATCCTCAATCCGGGCGGCAAGACCATCATTGGCGTGGAGGGCGTTGCGCCCGGTGCCAGCGCGGGTCTGATCACGCAAGGCTCCGGCAACATCGACGTCTATTCGCTCGGCAGCGTGCTGCTGGGCCAGAGTCGCATCATGACCACCTTCGGCGGCGACATCATTGTTTGGTCAGCAACCGGCGACATCAACGCCGGCCGTGGCTCGAAGACGACGACGATCTTTACCCCGCCCCGGCGCGTCTACGACAATTACGGCAACATCACGCTGTCGCCGACCACCCCGTCGGCCGGCGCCGGCATCGCGACGCTCAATCCGATTCCCGAAGTCCCGCCCGGCAACATCGATCTGATCGCACCGCTCGGCACCATCGATGCGGGCGAGGCCGGCATCCGCGTCTCCGGCAACGTCAACCTCGCGGCGCTGCAGGTGGTCAACGCCGCCAACATCCAGGTGCAGGGCACGTCGACCGGCGTTCCGACGGTGCAGGGGCCGCCCGTTGGCGCGCTGACAGCCGCGTCGAACACCGCCGCTGCGAGCCAGCAGGCCGCGGCGCCACCGCCAAAGGCCAATGACCAGCCCTCGATCATCATCGTCGAGGTCATGGGTTACGGCGGCGGCAGCGGTGACCAGACGCAGCCGGAGGAATCGCCGGGGCAGAAGCGTCAGCGGCGTGACAAGCAGACCTACAACGAGAACAGTGCCTTCCAGGTCATCGGGCTCGGCGATGCGGCGAGCTCGTCCGGTCGATGACGGCGAGGGCGCAAGATCGCGACATGGGAAAAGCGACGGCGCGATGCAAATTCCGCTGTCGCGGGGAGCGCGACGGGTCGCGCGCGGCGCGGGCTTGCGATCGGTGATTACTTGACCGTCAGGTGCACGTCCGGCGCTGCCCGGTCGGGAACCCATCCCAACGCAAACCGCTGGCCGGCAATGATCTCATAGGTCGAGAGTTTCGATGCGACTGCATCGCGAAACCTCAGATAGGCGTCACGCTGCCGCCCGCCGGCGCGGGCGGCCGCCAGGTTGAGCCATTTGTAGGCCAGCACAAAATCGGTCGGGACGCCGTGTCCCTTGTCGTAGATCAGGCCGAGCTGGGCTTGCGCGAACGGGTCGCCCTGCACGGCGCCGCGATAATAGAGATCGGCGGCAGCGGCGTAGGCCTGCGGGACGCCGAAGCCGTGCTCATACATGAAGCCGAGCATGCCGAGCGCTCTCGGGTTGCCGCGCTCGGCGGCCGGCGCGAGCTCCCGAGCGGCCCTGACATAATCGCCGTGATTGAAGGCCGCCGCGCCGCGCGCGACGCTGTCGGCGCTCGCAGCAGACGCGGTGATGGCCCAAAGCACGACGGCGAGCGAAGCCGCAACGCCTGTCCGTTGTGCGAGTCCGCGGCGCATCCCGTTGCTCCGCTCAGTGATAGCTGGTGGTGATCGGCGCATTGGTCGTTGTCGTGGCGATGCTGCCGCGCAATTTCGATCGCAGCTCCTCGGCCACGGTCTGGGCGTCGGAGCCGTTGCGGATGATCTGCGGGCGGATGAAGATGATCAACTCGGTGCGCTGGGTGCCGTTGCTCTGATGCCCGAAGGCATCGCCGAGGCCGGGAATCTGGTCGAGCACGGGAAGCGCGTTGCGGGCGCCGCTCTGCTGCTCGCTGATCAGGCCCGCCAGCAGCACGGTCTGGCCGTTGGCGACCGAGATCTGGCTCTTGACCCTGCGCTCCGACACCGTCGGCGTCAGGTTCACCGTGCTGCTTTGCGGAACGTTGCTGATCTCCTGCTCGATATCGAGCCGCACGGTGCCGTTGACGCTGACGCGCGGCGAGACCTTCAGGATGATGCCGGTGTTGCGATAGTCGATGGTGTTGACCACCGTATTGCTGGTGGTCAGCACCGTCGCGCTGCCGGTCGACACCGGGACGACGTCGCCGACCTGCAAGGTCGCGACCTGGTTGTTGATCACGACCAGCGACGGATTGGAGAGCACCTTGACGCTGGTGACGGCATGCAGCGCATCCAGGATGAAGCTCGGCTGCGTCTCGGACCCGACCAGGAAGTTGAAGCCCGGGAAGGCCCGGTTGATGAAGGCATTGGTGACCGAGCCGGCGACGGAAGCGACGCCGGTGGCCGCATCCGTGGTGGTCGCGGGCGCCGTGGTGGCCTGGGTGCCGGTGAACGAGCCCATGTTCGGCTTCAGGCCGAGGCTCCGGCTGGTGAGATAGGTCTGCACGCCGTAGGACAGGGTGTTGTTGAGCGTGACCTCGGCGATCGTCGCGTCGATCGCGACCTGCAGTTGCGGCTCGTCGATCTGCACCAGCGTCGCCTCGATGATGCGGTAGTTGGCCTGGTCGGCATAGATCAGGAGATTGTTGTTCACGACATCGGGCGTGATGCGTACGTCCTGCATGACGGGCTGGCCGTTGCCCGAGCCCGACGCGCCGCGGCCGGCATCCAGCGCATTGTTGCCCTGTCCCTGATTGTTGGGATTGTTGGACTGTCCGCCGGCGCCGAATCCCTGGCCGAGGCCCTGGCCCGTCGCGCCTGTCCCCGACGTGCCGCGCGATGCGAAGCCGCCCATGCTCGAATTCGCGCCGCCGTTATTGTTGAGCGACAGGCGGTCGGCGGCGCTCGAGGTCGACGAGGTGCCGGAGCCGGGCGCGAGCTGGCTGTCGGCACTGTCGAGCAGATTGCCGGACGAGCCGCCGAGGAACATGTCGGTCAGCACCCGCGCGATCTGGCGCGCATCGCCGTATTTGACGCGGTAGACGTGGACCGAGGTGCGCGCGGTGTCGTTGCGGTCGAGGCGCTTGATCCAGGTCGCAGCCGTATGCAGCATGTCCGGCTTCTTGGTCACCACCAGCACGGCGTTGAGGCGCTGGATCGGCATGAACTTGATGACGTTCTGGCTGAGGCCGTTCTCGCCGGAATCGACGATCTTCTCCAGCTCGGCAATGACCGGCGCGGGCGAGCCGCTCGAGATCGGGAAGATGCCGACGGACTGGCCGCGCATCCAGTCGACGTCGAAGCTGAGCACGGTATCGACCGCGGTGCGGCGCTCGGCGCCGGTGCCCTGGATCAGCAGCAAGTTGCGCGTCGTGTCGGCGCGAACCGAGCCGGCCCGGGTGGCGAAGCTGTCGGTCAGCTTCAGCAGGGTCTGCGCCGACACATATTGCAGCGGGACCACCGAGATGCCGAATCCGGCCTCGGGATTGGCTGCCGCGGCATCGACGCGGCCGCCGCCGACGGCGTCGCCGAGCGGCGTCAGGCGGTAGCCCGCCGTATCCTTCATCAGCACGACGCCGCTCAGGCGGAGTGCGTTTTCAAGCACGAAGACCATGTCGGATTTCGGCACCGGTCGGACCGACACCAGGCTCACCGTGCCCTGCACCCGCGGGTCGATGGTGTATCCGACATGCAGGATGTCGCCGAGCACGACCTTGGCGACGGTCGCCACCGGCGTGCTCTCGAAATTCAGATCGAAGCCATTGCCGTTCGAAGCCGGCTGCGGCCGCGCATCCGCCACCGCCGTGACGTCGCTTCCGTCATACATCGCCGCGCGTACGCTGCCGCTTTGGCTGCCGCTCGTGGCCGCCAGCCCGCTCACCGGCTGCGGTTGGCGTGGCAACAAATCCAGCGACCGCACCTTGTCGGTGACGTCGACCTGGGACGCGTCGACGCTCTCGCTGACCGTCGCGGAATTGCAGGACGCCAGCAACCCCAATGACGTCAATGCAAAAATGGCTGCGAGGCCGCCACGGATCGTCGGGCAGCGGCCCACTGTGCCTGCGCGTTGCATGAAGGCCCTTCGCTCCGACTAACTGAAAAATCGATGGCTTGCGACGATCGGTCCTACCCCGGGAGGACTCTTATCGATCGAACATGACAGAAATAAATTGGTTACATGATTGTCGTTCGCGCACCGCCCCACCGCATCGCACCAACATCGAGCTGCGCTCGCCCGGTCGTGTCCGCGGTGCCACGTCGAGGCTTGTTGAGCGAGGCGAACGACGCCACTTCGCACAGCTGTCACACTTCGGATCGATAACCGCAGAACCGCCGGAGCCGAACGCGGCGGCGGATGGCACGAGCTGATCCGGGATAGTGTGGCGGGATATCGAGAATGGCCAACGACCTGTCCGTTCGGTTCGTGGATTATCTGCGTCAGAACAATCACCTGGCGCCGATCGACGGGGTAGTCGAGCGGACCGGGCCGGGCGCCGATGTCAGGCAGTTGAAGTTGTGGGAGGTCACCAGCCTCTCACCGACCGAATTCGCCGACGAGGCGGCACGTTTCTTCGCGCTCGGCCGCCTGGCGCTGCAGGACATGACCTCGGCCGAACCGCTGGTCAGCGCGTTCTCGGCGCGCTTCCTGCGCGAGACCATGGTCTATCCGTGCCGGGCCGCCGACGGCACCACTGTCCTCGCGGTCGTCGATCCGACCGACCAGGCGACGCTGCGGGCGGCGCAGATCGTGCTCGGCGCCGGCATCGATGTGAAGGTGGCCTCGTCGGAAGACGTCGTCATCGCGCTGAACAACGCGAGTGCCGAGGAGGCCGAGGCGACCGATACGACGTCGGCGCTGCCTCGCGAGGACGACATCGAGAGCCTGCGCGATCTGGCCAGCGGCGCCCCGGTAGTACGCGCGGTCAACGATCTGATCGAGAAGGCGGTCGAGCTTCGCGCCAGCGACATCCATATCGAGCCGTTCTCGGCCGGCCTCATGGTGCGCTTGCGGATCGATGGCCTGCTGCGGCCGGTTGCGGCGCTGTCGGGCGTGCTGCCGCAGGCGGTGGTCTCCCGCATCAAGATCATCGCCAATCTCAACATCGCCGAGCGCCGCCTGCCGCAGGACGGCGCGGCGCGGCTGCGGGCCGGGCGTACCGACATCGATATTCGCGTCGCGATCATGCCGACCCAGCACGGCGAATCCGCCGTCATCCGTATCCTGCCGAAGGATCGCGGCCTGCTGGTGGTCGAAAAGCTCGGCTTCTCTGCGCCTGACGAGGGCAAGCTGCGGCGCCTGTTGAAGCTTCCGCATGGCATGGTCGTGATCACCGGGCCGACCGGCAGCGGCAAGACCACGACCTTGGCGACCATCCTGTCGATCCTCAACGAGCCCAGCCGCAAGATCCTGACCATCGAGGACCCGGTCGAATACGAGCTGCCCGGCGTCAACCAGTCCCAGATCAAACCGGCGATCGGCCTGACCTTCGCCACCGCGCTGCGCTCGTTCGTTCGCCAGGACCCTGATGTGATCATGGTCGGCGAAATCCGCGACACGGAGACCGCGCATGTCGCGGTGCATGCCGCGCTGACCGGCCATCTGGTGCTGACGACGCTGCACACCGAGACCGCGGCTGCCGCGGTGCCGCGCCTGCTCGACCTCGGGGTCGAAGGCTATCTGCTGCGGTCGGTGTTGCGCGGTGTGATCGCACAGCGCCTGGTCCGGCAATTGTGCGAGCGCTGCAAGACGGCGCGGCCGCTGGCAGCGGCCGATTTCACCGAGGATCCCCGGCTCGCCGCGCTCGGCTTCAAGGCCGAGGAGATCATCCAGGAGCCATGCGGCTGCGAGCGCTGCGGCGGTACCGGTTATCGCGGCCGCCTCGGGGTGTTCGAGCTGCTCGAACTGTCCAATGAACTGCGCGAGCTGATCGGAGAGCGAACCGACGGACTGAAGATCGATACGATGGCGATCCGGGCGGGCATGACCACGATGCTCGACGACGGGGTCGCCAAATGCCGCGCCGGATTGACCTCGCCCGCCGAGATCCTCCGCGTCGCAACGGTGCGGTGACGCCGTGCCGAATTATCGCTATCGCGCTCTGACCCAGGCCGGCGAGATCGTGAACGGCACGATCTCGGCGCCGACCGCGGCGGAGGTGGCGCGGCGCATCGAATATCTCAAGCTGCTGCCGATCGAGACCACCGAGGACAAGCGCGCCGCCGGCGCCGGCGGCGGCCGCAGCCTGTTCGGCGGGCCGAGTGCCGCCGAGGTCACCACCTTCACGCGCGACCTCGCGCTGCTGCTCAAGGCCGGTGCGCGTCTCGACGATGCGCTGGAGCTCCTGTCGGGCGATGCCGATGTCGGGCGGATGCGCCCTGTGGTGGCCAAGATCCGCGCCGCCCTGCTCACCGGCGAGAGCTTTGCCGATGCGGTGGCGGATCATCCGGCCTTGTTCCAGCCGATGTACATCGCCCTGGTCCGGGTCGGCGAAATCTCCGGCACGCTCGATTCCGTGCTGGAGATGTTGGGGACCGAGCGCGCGCGGTCCGAGCAGATGCGGCGCAAGCTGACCGACGCGATGCAGTATCCGGCCTTCGTGCTGGTCGCGGCATCCGGCGTGATGCTGTTCTTCCTGCTGTTCGTGCTGCCGCAATTCTCGACCGTGCTGGGCGATTTCGGCGGCAAGTCGGACACCGCGCTCGCCAGCTTCATCGCGCTGTCGGACTTCCTGCGCGCCAATGCCACGGCGGCAAGCCTGATCGGCGCGGCGGCGATTGCGCTCGCATGGTGGCTGCTGCGGCAGGCGCGGGTGCGCGCCGCGCTGGTCAGCGGCATTTCGCGGGTGCCGGGCATCAGCAGCGCCTTCCAGTTCTACCGCGCCAGCCTGTTCTGCCGCAATCTCGGCGTCCTGCTCGGCAGCGGCGTCAACCTCACGGCCGCGCTGCGCATCCTCGTCGACATCATGGCGGTGACCGGGAGCGAGGCGAACTGGACCGCGGCCGCGGACCGCGTCCGTCATGGCGGCAAATTATCCGAAGCACTTGCGGTGGCGGACAGCCTGCCGCCGATGGCAGTCCGCATGCTGCGGCTCGGCGAAGAGACCGGGCAGTTGCCGGTGCTCGCCGGGCGGGTGGCGGAATTCTACGAAGCTAAACTGCAGCGCAGCCTGGACCGTGTCGTCGGCATCGTCGGTCCACTGGCGATCATCACGATTAGCACCGTGGTCGGCGGGCTGATCGTCTCGGTCATGACGGCGCTGCTCTCGGTCACGCAGCTAGTCGGTTAGAGCAGAGGTCATCGGTCATGATATCGCGCAACAGCATCATCGAAACTTTTTCCATGCGAGCGGGATACGGTCGCGCGCGGTCGCAAACGCCGCGGCGTTCGGGCGAGGCGGGCTTCACCCTGGTCGAGATGCTGGTGGTGATCGCAATCATCGGCCTCATCATGGGGCTGATCGGCCCACGGGTCCTCAATTATCTCAGCGAGTCCAAGGTCAAGACCGCGCGCATTCAGCTGCAGAGCTTCTCCAGCGCGCTCGATTTGTTCTATCTCGATGCCGGGCGCTTCCCGTCCACGGCGGAGGGGCTCGCCGCACTGGTGCGGCGCACGCCGGGGGTCGCCGCCTGGAACGGCCCGTATCTCAAGGGCGGCAACGTCCCGAACGATCCCTGGAATCACCCCTACGTCTATCGTTCGCCCGGCGAGCACGGTCCTTATGACATCGTCTCCTATGGCGCCGACGGTCAGGAGGGCGGCAGTGGCACCTCGGCCGATATCTCGCTCGAGAAGAGCACGGCCGCCAACAACGACCAGTAAGGATGCACGGCGCGCATGAATGACGCGATGCAACGCGGCTTTACCCTGCTCGAGATGGTGTGCGTGCTCGCCATCATCGCGCTGCTGGCGGCCGTGCTGCTTCCGTTCATTCCGCACCAGACGTCGCGGTCGCGCCTGCAGGCCTATGCGCTGCAGACCGCGACGCTGCTGAAGGCCGACCGGAATGCCGCCATCGAGCGCAGCACCAGCGTTGCGACCCTGGTCGATGCACCAAGCCGCGTGATCCATTCGGGGGCGTCGCGCATTACCGTGCGGATCCCCGATGACGTGCGGTTCGATGCCGTGCTGCCGCAGAGCTGTCAGCGCCGCGCGGCCCTGTCGACCATCCGCTTCTTCGCCAATGGCGGGTCCTGCGGCGGCTCCATCGCGCTGACGCGGCTCGATGCCGGATATGAGGTTCGCGTCAACTGGCTCACCGGAAGGGTTGAAATCGTTGCGCGCGACGTCGCCACCAACTAACCGCATGGAAGCGGGGTTCACCATCATCGAGGTGCTGGTGGCGCTGGCGCTGGTGGCTGTCTCGATCGTTGCGATCGGCGCCGTCATGGGCGTCAAGATGCGCGGGGTGCGGGCCATGGAACAGCACGTGGCGCTGATGCAGGCAGTGCGGACGTTGATGACGGTCGGCATTCCGCCGCGCGCCGAATTGCAGTCGGGCACGTCGACGGGACAGGCGGAGGGGTACCGCTGGACCATCGAGGTCAGTCCGCTCGGCGGCGACTGGAAAGTCCCTGATGGCAACGCGCCCTGGGCCCCGGAGCTGGTGCGAATTCGCGTCAAATCGCCGGGCGGTGCGCTGTCCGACATCCGCACCGTGCGCCTGATGCCGAGGTCTGCGGAATGATCCGGGCAGGGACAGCACAGCGAACCAGTGAGCGCGGCTTCACGCTGATCGAGATGATCGTCGCGCTGGCGCTGATGGGGCTGTTGCTGTCGGCGCTCGCCGGCATCACCGGGGAATGGCTGCCGAGCTGGAACAGGGGACTCGACCGGATCCAGCGCAGCGAACTGATCGGGATCGCGCTGGAGCGGATCGGCGCCGATCTCGCCGCGGCGGAATTCGTTGCCGCCAACCGCGATACCCGCAAGCCGCTGTTCGACGGATCGGAGCTGTCCGTGACCTTCGTGCGCACCTCGCTGGGGCCGAATGCGGGCCCGGGGCTCGACGTGGTGCGCCTTGGCGAGGTCAGGGATCGCGGCGAGTTCGTCACGGTCCGGTCGCAGGCGCGGTTCACGCCGCTGGCCGACGGGGTGTCGCTGTCGGAGCAGGTGCATCTCGGCAGCCCCGTGGTGCTGCTGCGTGCGCCCTATCGGCTGTCCTTTGCCTATGCCGGTGCCGACCGGGCCTGGAAGAACGCGTGGAAGGATGCCGAGCGGCTGCCGGCGATGATCCGGCTGACCGTGCGTGACGCGGCGAGCCAGCGCGTGTTGTCGGTCTCGACCATCGCGCCGGTCCATGTCCAAATCCCGAGCGACTGCACCAAGCCGGACGGCAATTGCGGCGACAAGGGCAGCTCCAATGTTCCGACCGATCAGGGGAAGACGTGATGAACGCGCCCGGCAACAGCAGCCGATCGCCGGCCGACCGCGGCTTCGTCATCGTCGCGGTGCTCTGGATCCTGCTGGCGTTGTCGTCGCTGGCGATCATCTTCTCGGCCTATCTTGCCGCATCGGCGCGGGCGCTGGCGGCGAGCGACATCTCGCTGCAGACCGAGGCGCTGGTGTCGGCCGGGCTCGAGCTCACCGCCTATCAGCTGACGCTCACGGATGAGAAGACGCGGCCGCAGCACGGCGCGTTTCAGTTCGGGCTGGACGATGCCAGCGTCGGTGTCACCTTCACGTCGGAAGCCGGCCGCGTTGACCTGAACTACGCATCGAAGGAGATGCTGGTCGGCCTCTTCGTCGTGCTCGGCGCAAGCAAGGATGCAGCCGGCGAATATGCCGACCGGATCGTCGGCTGGCGGACCCGGCCAACGCCGGGCAGCGAGAATGTCGAGGTCGCGCGCTACAACGCGCTGGGCTATTCGCCGCGGCAGGGGCTGTTCACCCATGTCAACGAGCTGGCGTTGGTCGCCGGTATCCCCGAAGCCTTTGTCGATCGCGTGCTGCCGTTCGTGACGGTGTTCAACGGCAGTCCGGATGTCGATCCGAAAATCGCCGCGCCGGAAGTCGCCCTGGCCGTGAACAAGGCATCGGGGAAGGATCAGGACGGCTTCGGGTCGGCTGCGCCGTCGCCGAACGGGACCGTCGCGGGAGCGCAGGCCCCGAGCCCGCAAAGTGCGGCCTCGACTGCGCAGAGCCCCTGCTACCGGATCGCAATCTCTATCCGCTTCCGCAATGGTCACCGCACCACGTCCGAAGCGGTGGTCGCACTCGGCGACAAGGCCGAGCCTTATCGTGTGTTGTCCTGGCAGAACGATCTTGAACCGAGAAGCCCGGTTCTGTTGCGCGGGAGAGGATGATGGCAATGCTTGCCGAAGCACGGCAATGGTTCGAGCAATGGATCGGCGCGGTCGCGACGGCCGTTGACGGCGTGGCGGGCAGGTTCATGCACCGGCGCAGCGTCGAACTCGACGAGAATGCCGACGGCACGTTCACCGCCCGCCTCGCGGCGTCGAAGGACGGCTCGCCTTTGACGCCGGCATCGTTCCGGCTCGATCATGATGCGCCGCAGCCGCCGTTGTCGGCGGACTGGAAGGCGGCGCTCGATGGCAGCCGCATCGAGGTGCGATTGCGATCGGATCAAATCGTCAGCCGCGTGCTCGATTTCCCGAGCCAGGCGGCCGACTTCCTTGACGGGATGATCCGCGCGCAGGTCGATCGGCTGACGCCATGGACCGCCGCCGATGCGGTCTTCGGCTGGGGTTCGCCGCAGCCGGTCGCCAACGATCGTATCGAAGTTGCGTTCAGCGCCACCGCGGCGGCCAAGGTCGATCCGTTGCTCCGGCTGGCCGGGATGCTCGGCGCCGCCTCCGTTGCGGTCACGGCGCCGGCAGTCGGCAGCGATGGCACGCCGCAGCAGGTGACGTTGCTCGACCGGTCGCTGCGCGGCCTTGCTGGCCCCACGGTTCCGCGCCTGCTGCGCATCGCCCTGGTTTCGACGGCTGCCGCGGCCGCGGCCTGCCTGCTGCTCAACATCTATGTCGGCGGATGGCTGCAATCCGAGCAGGAGGATTTGCAGCACCGGATCTCGCAGCGCCGTGCCGCGCTGCGTCTCGATGCCAATGGCGATACGTCCGGCCTCGGCCTCCTGGCCAAGCGCAAGCAGACGACGCCGTCGAGCGTCATGGTCCTGGAAGCGATCTCGCGCGTGCTGCCCGACACCACCTATGTGACGGAGCTTCGCATCGAGGGCAACAAGGTGCAGGTGGTGGGACTGACCCAGGATGCGCCGTCCCTGATCCGGCTGCTGGAGCAGTCACCGCAATTCACCCGCGCGACGTTTTTCGCGCCGACGACGCGGGCCGCGAATGAATCGGCGGAGCGATTCCACGTCGAGGCCAACATATCAGCCTATTTTGGGTCCGGCTCATGAGCGCAGCTTCCCGATCGCTGACCGCGGTCAGCACCTCGCCACTGGTCGCCACCGCGAGCTATCTCGGCCTTTTCGTGCTGCTGCTCTTTGTCGTCATCTCTTCGCTCTCGGACCTCATCGGCCTGCGCAGCGATGTTGCGGCGTCGGCCGGGATGCTGGAGCAACTGGAGGGGCGATCCAGGGCGAAGACTGCGCCCGGCGAGGCCGCCATGCCGACCGGTTCGGCCTATCTCGAAGGGGCGACGGTCACGGTTGCCGGCGCCACCTTGCTGCAACGGGTGTCGGGTGCGGTGATCAAGGCCGGCGGCAACGTGCTGTCGACGCAGCTCGACGTTCCCAACGCGCCGGCCAAGGCCGGCTTCATCAGCATGGTGGCAAGCAGCGAAATCGAGCAGGCGCAATTGCAGCAGGTGCTCTACGATCTCGAAGCCGGCATGCCGTTCCTGTTCATCGACCAGCTGGTGGTGCAACCGGTCGCCGACGAAGCCGCCAAGGGCGGCGATCCCGGCAAGCTGCGCGTGCTGCTCGGTGTGTCCGGACAATGGCGAGGAGCCAAATGATGCGACGCCATGCTGCGATCATCGTGCTGCTCGCGATGTCGGCTCATGCCGCGCCGGCCGCGGTGCCGGACCGGTCCGGCGATGCGCTGGATGCCGGCCTGCTCGACGAGACCCGTCTCGGGGGACCGGTGTTGAATTCACCGCCGCCCTCCGAATCGGTGACGTCGGTTCGGGTCGCCCCGTCGCCGGCGGCGACGCCGCGGCCGCTCAGTGCTAATCCGTTGTGGGGCATTCCGCTGACGACGCTGTCCAACACCCGCGACCGCCCGGTGTTCTCGCCGTCGCGACGGCCTCCGCCCGCCGTCGTTGCGGAACCCGAGGTCAGCAAGCCCGCGCCGCCACCACCGCGCAGGATCGCGACCGAGCCGCCGCCGCTGTCGCTGGTCGGCACGATCTCGGGAGATGATGAAAGCTTCGGGATCTTTCTCGATCAATCGAACAAGACCGCGCTGCGCCTGAAGATCGGCGACGACTTCCAGGGATGGAAGCTGCGAACCATCAAGGGGCGCGGAGCCACTATGGAGAAAGACGAACATGGGGCCGTGCTCACATTGCCCCAACCCGGCAGCGATGAGGGCGGCGAAGCCCGCCTCGTTCCGGTCAGCACCGAGCGGAAGCCGTTGGCCGCGCGGCGCCAGATGTAAGGGCACGTCCCGCAGGAGCCAAAGCATGATCCGGAAAAGTGCGAAGCGGTTTTCCGAAAAGATCGTGCTCAAACAAAGGTCTAAAGCGCGATAATGATTCAACCAAATCTCATCGCGCTTTAGTTCAGCGCAAGCCAGTTCTGAAGTGCCGGCGTCAGCAGAAGTCCGAGCGCAAGAAACGGGCCGAACGGGATCGATGTCTGGCGTTTCATCTGGTGTCCCGCGAGCTGCATGCCGCCGGCAACACCAAGTGCCGCGAGCGCCGCGATCAGCAGCAGGGTCGGAATCCCCGACGCGCCGACCCAGATCGATGCGGCGGCAAGAAACTTGACGTCGCCAAGTCCCAGGCCGTCCACGCGCCGCAAGGCGAAGTAGAGTCGCTGCAACAGCCAGAACACGATGCCGACGAGGGTGGCGATCGCCATCGCAGTGAAGGCGGCTGTTGCACTTTCAGTGACGACGACGTTCGCAAGCCCGAGTGCTGCGATCGCAAGATTGAGCCAGTCGGGAATGATGCCGTGGCGAAGATCGATCAGCGCGACGCCGCAGCAGAGCACGCAAAGCGTGCCGTAGGATGCAATGAAATAAAGCGCTTCGTGATCGATCTGCATGGTGACGGGACAAGTGTGACGCGTGAACACATTGTGTTGCAACAACTTGCGTGGGTTGAACAGTCCATTTTCAATTGATCAGCAGCCGCGTGATCCGCTTGCGGGATTGTGAACGTCATCGGCGATGACGAAACAGAAAAGATGCGACAAAAAGTCTGCGCTGTCACAAATCCGCATAGGATACCGACAATAGTTCGCTCCGCTATGTGCCGCGAGCCCTTCGCGGCAGACGAGTGGGTTGACTATGTACAAGATGCGAGTGGCGGCGTGCCTGGTTTTGCTGGCAGCGTCGGCAGGCGTGCGTGCCGCGCGTGCAGGCACTCTCGAGGACGGTGCCGAGCGTTATCGGCCGTATCTGATCGAGGGCGTCGGCAGCGCGCTGGCGGGCGCGCGTGCGCTGCGTGAACGCGCCGCGGCTGCGGATGTGCCCGGTGCAAGGAAAGCCTGGTTGTCGGCGCGCGCCGGCTGGGAGCGCTCGGAGGTGTTCACCGCGGGCTTCGTGCCCGAGCTCGATGCACAGATCGACGCCTGGCCGAACGCGGACAGCGGGTTTCACGCCATCGAGGCCAAGCTGTTCGGTGCTGCCAGCACCGACGTTGCGACCGATGCGACGGGCCTCGTCGAGCATTTGAATGATCTTCACGGCAAGCTCAAGGACATCAAGCTGACGCCGCAGGGCCTGCTGGACGGCACAGTGCGGCTCGCCTACGAAGTCGGCGAGAGCAAGGCCGATGGCGGCGAGTCGCGCATCAGCGGCACCTCGCTGGACGACATGCGCAACAACATCGCCGGCATCGACTTCGCCTATCACACGATCTTCTCCGCCGCGCTCAACACGGTGGACGGCAAGCTCGACGAGATGGTGACGAACCGCATCGAGCAACTGCAGGCGATCGTCGCCACGCCGGACCTGCCCCATGTCAACATCGCCGATCTGCGCCGCACCAGCGAGGAACTCGTGGTCGCGTTGCAGAGCGCCGCGGCCAAGCTCGGGCTGCAGCGCCCGACCCTGGAGGCGCAGGCGCGATGACATCGTTCCACCGGCAGCTGGGCGCGCTGCTCTCCGGCGTCATCGCTCTTGCGTTGCTCGGACGTGCCGCGGCGTTTCCGGTCGACGGCGACAAGACCGTGCTGCCGGTCGCGACCGAGCTGAACGAGGACGCGCTCGACAAGCCGCGCGAGGTGTTCCAGTCGGAGCGGACCGGAGCCAAGTCTTATCTGGTGAATCTCGGTGATCTGGCATTCAACTCGCCGGGGCTGCTCGGCGAGGTGGCGCGGCAGGCCGGCGTGAGCTGCGGCACCTGCCATGTCAACGGTGCGAACAACGCCAAGTTCTTCATGCCGAAGATGTCGAGCCGGCCGGGCACGTTCGACACCACCGGCCCGCTGTTCAATCCGAAGGCCAACAATCTGTCGTTCGATCCGGTGCGAATCCCGAGCCTGCGCGGCGCGCGCTACCTCGCGCCCTACGGCGCCGACGGCCGCTTCGCTTCGCTGCGCGACTTCGTCCACAACGTCATCACCAATGAATTCGCCGGACCCGAGCCGTCGCCGGCCACGCTCGATGCGATCGTGGCCTATCTTCACGACATCGACTTCCTGCCCAATCCGAGTCTCGGTCCAGCCGGGCGGCTGGCCGGCAAGATCACCGACGCGGAGCGCCGCGGCGAAGCGCTGTTCGCAAAGCCGTTCCCGCACGATCCTGCGCTCAGCTGCGCGGGGTGCCACGTTCCGTCCTCCGGCTTCGTCGACCACCAGCAGCACGATGTCGGCTCGGGCGGATTGTTCAAGACGCCGACGCTGCGCAACGCCGACTTCAACGCGCCGTACTTCCACGACGGCCGCTTCGACAATTATGGCCAGGTGGTCGATCATTTCGACCGGACCTTTCAGCTCGACCTTTCGGCGCAAGACAAGGGCGACCTCGTCGCCTATCTCACGGCCGTCGGCGATGGCGTGCAGCCGTATGAACGCGATGGGGCCGGTGCGACGCTGAAGGAGATCAACGATTTCTCGACGGTGCTCGCGACCGCGATTCCCGCCGGCGACAAGGACATCGTCGCGCTGGCGGTCGATACGATCGGGCGCGAGCTGCGCGAATTGACCGAGCAATATCCCGATCGCAAGAATACCAGCGTGTCGGGCGGCGAGGAGCAGCGCGTGCTCGCGCGCAACGGGCTCAAGGAGCTCGTGCTGACGTTGCGCCGTATCGAGATGGCGGTTGCAGCGGGCCGCAACGCCGACGCCGCGACCGAGTTCAGGAATTATCGCAACCTGATGGCTGCGGCGGTACCTGCGTTGCTGGCCAGCGCCGAGCCGTGGTCGTTGTTCAATCAAGACGTGCATGACCAGCATTACGCCGCACTGCGCGAGGTGATGCGCTCCAGGCACATCTCGCACTGATCGACTTGTATCGTTGTGGATCTGCGCAACGCGCCGTTGCGTGAATTGCTTCGGCGTTTCTCGCTCTTCGGTTGAAGAGTTGTCTCCACAGAAAATCTTTCAACGTTTCGAAATTTCTCGCGCGCTTTCACGTTAGCGAAAAGCATGCGTCATACTGTCGCACTAAGCAATGGGTGTTGCTAACCGCAAACACCCTGAGGTCGACAATGAGTCTGAATTACAAAAAGCACTGGCGAACCAGCACCGCGCTCTCCATCGCGTCAACGGTGCTCGTCGCAACAGCCGCATATGCCGCTCACTACCCGGGCGGCCGCAGTGATTGGGACAGGCGTTCGCATCACAATCACAAGGTGCACGAAGAAGCCGATCGTGCGAAGCACGAAAACCATGAAAATCACGGTGACAAGGATCACGGCGACAAGGGCAAGACCGCGTCGCCGATCAAGCACGTCATCATTCTGATCGGCGAGAACCGCGGCCTCGATCACACCTTCGGTGTGTACAAGCCGAAGGGCAAGGGGCAGACCATCTCCAACCTGTTGTCGAAGGGCATCGTCAACGAGGATGGAACGCCGGGACCGAACTTCGCGCTGGCGCAGCAGGCCTCGGTCGCGGGTCAGCCTTCGTATTACATCGGCGCGCCCGCTATCTCGAAGTCGCCCTACAACGCGACCAACCTGATGCCGCAGCCGAACACCAACGGCACGCCGACCGCGCAGAGCGACACGTCGCCCCCGTTCAAGACGATTGCCGAGGCCAGCGTCGAAAAGGACATGGACCCGGCCGATCTCGACATCCTCACCACCGGCTTCAGCGGCCTGCCGACCGGTGTGCTGGATACCCGCGTGCCCGGCGCCGGCGGTCTGAACGGACCGTTCCCGCTGCAGGGTGAGCAGATCAGCGACGACGACTACACCGGCGACTCGACCCATCGCTTCTATCAGGATTGGCAGCAGGAAGACTGCAGCGCCGCCAACGCCACCAAGAAGAACAATTCGGGCTGCCTCAACGACCTGTTCCCGTTCGTGATGGCGACCTATTCGGCGTCGAACAAGAGCATGGCCAACTCGATGGGCTTCTACAACGCCCAGCAGGGACAGGCCCCGATCCTGAAGATGCTGGCCGATCGCTTCACCCTGAGCGACAACTTCCACCAATCGTTCCACGGCGGCACCGGCGCCAACCACTTCATGCTCGGCACCGGCGACGCGGCCTTCTGGAGCGACGGCAAGGGCAACCCGGTGACGCCGCCGTCCACCCTGATCGCCAATCCGAATCCGGTTTCGGGCTCGGTCAACCGCTACACCGTCGACGGCAACTGGAGCAACTGCTCGGATGTCTTCCAGCCCGGCGTGAAGCCGATCGTCACTTATCTCAACAATCTGCCCTACGCGGCGGAGCCGAACTGCAAGCCCAACCACTACTACATGCTCAACAACGTCAACCCGGGCTATCTGCCGAACGGCGCGCTGTCGGGCGGCAACAACGTTCCGCCGTCGTCGGTTCGCACGATCGGCGATGCGCTGATGGAGAAGAACATCTCCTGGGCGTTCTATGGTGGCGCGTTCAACGACGCCGTGGCGCTCTCCAATGCCGCGGTTGCCGCCAATCCGTCGAACCCCAACCTCAGCGCCGCTGCGGTCGCCGACCCGGCGCACGCGCTCGGTGTCGCCTACTGCCAGATCTGCAATCCGTTCCAGTATGCGACCTCGATCATGGCCAACCCGGCCGTGCGTCAGGCCCACTTGAAGGACACTGCCGATCTGATCACGGCGATCCACAACAACAAGCTGCCTGCGGTGTCGTTCGGCAAGCCGGACGGTCTGCTCGATGGTCATCCGCAAAGCTCGAAGGTTGACCTGTTCGAGGCCTATGTCCTGAACGTGCTCAGCGCGCTGGAGAACAACCCGGAGCTGAAGGCTGATACGGCGGTCTTCATCACCTGGGACGAAGCCGGCGGCTACTGGGACTCCGGTTACCAGCAGTCGATCGACTTCTTCGGCGACGGACCGCGGATTCCGACCCTGATCCTCTCGCCCTATTCGACGGGCGGCAAGGTCAACCACAATTATGCCGACCACGTTTCGCTTCTGAAGTTCATCGAACGCAACTGGGGCCTCCAGCCGCTCACGAACCGCAGCCGCGACAACCTGCCGAACCCGAGCTACGCGAAGAACAACGAGTATGTCCCGACCAACAGCCCGGCGCTCTCCGACCTGTTCGACGCGTTCGACTTCAGCAAGCCGGTGACGCTGTCCTACACCGAATGATCGGGCTCTCGTCCTGAACGAGGTCTTGAATCCATCCAAGGCCGGCGCCGATCGAACCATTGGTTCGGTCGGCGCCGTCATTTTCTGCCTGCCGATCAGCCGAACGACCGGGGATATGCGATGACTCGCGACGAGAACACGTACAAGGGGCGCAGCCGCGTGGCGGCCAGCCTGTTCGCGGTCGCCATCCTGGCCGCTGCGCCGATGCCCGCCACGGCGCAGCAATTCTCCGCTGACCTCGTCGCGCGGAAAGACGACAAGGCAACCGCGATGGGAACACTGCGTGTCTCGGGCGGAAAAGCGCGCATCGAGACCGTCGCGCTGCCCGACGGCTTCTTCCTGCTCGATGCGGCGAGGCCCACCGCCTATTTCGTCCGGCCGGCCGCGCACGTCTACATGGATGCGATGCAATCGAGCCCGCTCACCCGGCTGTTCGTGCCGGTCGATCCCGACGATCCGTGCCGACAATGGCTGGCGATGGCGCAGCTATCCGCGCCGGTCGATCTCGCGACGTGGCACTGCCGGCACGATGGACAGCAGGCCATCGCGGGGCGCGACACCGAACTCTATCGAATTGCCGGAGCGTCCGGACAAAGTTTCACAGGCTGGATCGACCGCGCGCGCGGCTTTCCAGTGCAGATCGAGACCGCGGATGGCACGGTAATATCAGCGGATCACATCCGGGACGAGCCGCAGCCGGCGCAAAGCTTCGACATTCCCGCGGGCCTGCGCAAGTTCGATCCGCAGGCGCTGATCCGCCGGATCCAGCAGAGCGACGTATGGGTCGAGCCGCCGGCCGCGCAGTGATGGGCTATGCGCTACTGTGATTGCCCGCTCGTGACCGGCAACATCCGGCCGAGCGCGGTGTAGTGGGCTTGATGCACGTTGCTGTTGAACAGCGACCACGGCTCGGCCTTCTTCAAGGCGACGGGAACGTCGAAATTCACAAGCTGGGCGAATCTGCGATACTCCGTCATCGCCTCGTCGATATGGCCGGCCGCAACTTCGAGGTCGATGCGGCGCAGCGTGAGGACGAGGTCTTTGAGGATCGCACGCGCCGCCAGCCGCTGGTCCTTGCCACCGATCGAGGTGTTCCTGATGTCGGGGATGTGCTCGGTCAATTCGCGCAGCTCGGCGCCGACCCCGGTCACGGCCAGCGACACTACCGCGGTATCGGCGGCCGGGATCGCGGCCTCGAGCACGCTCGAGAGCTCCAGCACTTCCTTCATCCGGAGCACGACGCCGTCCTTGTCGAACGGACGTTCGCCGTCGCCGACCGCATTCAGATAGGCCACAAGGTCCTGCACGTCCTGGGTCGACAGTTCGAGGTCGAACACACGGTCGAAATGCTCGACCACCTGCTCATACGTATCGTAGCGGCCGTCGTGGAAGTACGGTGCATTGAAATTGGCGTTCAGCAGGGTCGGGGTCTTCACCAGCCCGCCCGATCCGACGTCGTGACGCACCTGGTCGTTGAAAGTTCCCCCCGGAATGTGACAGCCGGCGCAGCTCAACTCGGCCTGCTTCGGGAACGGCTTGAAGAACAGCGCCTCGCCACGGTGCTCGGCCACGCTTGCCTGCGTGCCGAGCCTGCCGCCGGGCGCGATCTTCGGATTGGGGAGGAAGTCGATGTCGTTGATATAGGCGACGAGGCCGTCGAGAACCTGGTCGCTCGGCCGCGGCCCGGAAAACTCGTTGACGATGACATTATAGACGAACTCGCGCAACGAGGTGATGCGGCCGTCATGTCCATAGGGCGCGAGGAAGCGGGCGCCCCGCAGGCTCGGAATCCTGACCGGATCGAGGATGCTGTTGAACGTCTTCGCGTTGAAGACGAGGCTGGTCGTATCGAAGGTCCCGGGGCGCGAGGATACGCCCGGAACGAACAGCTTCGGGTTCGATGCGCCGTTGACGTGACAGGTGCCGCAGCTCATCTCGGCCTGACGGGCCTTGCCGCCGAGGATGGAGGGCGAGTTGAACGCGAGGTCGCCGAGATTGACCAGATAGGACTTTCGGCCGCCGATCGCCTCGGAATGAAAGAGTTCGCGTGGCCGCGCCAGCGCGTCCTCGGCAAATTCGGTGCCGGCCGGCAGCACGGTCTGGTCGCCGCCGAGCGGGAACGCCGTCGCGCGCAATGGCAGCAGGGCAACGACAAGCGCCAGCAACGCGATCCGCACCGGTCCGACGCCACGATCGCCAGATGCTGAACGACATTTTCCGGAGCCGGACGCCAGAATATCCCAAACCATCGCTAGAAAACGCCCCTTGTCACAATGCAAATGTGCCGCCCTGCGTCGGAAGATGTCACGGAGGTGACAGTTTCCTGTCGGCAGCATCAATGACCATCTGTTTGGATAGACGACTGTTGATTGCGGTTTGATGACGATCGATCAACGTCCCGCAGGCCGAGCTGTATGTGACGGAAAGAAAAATGATCGGCGCGCTTGCACCTTTTCACGCGTTTGCGCACGCGTCGAAAAACGGTCATCCCAGCGAAATGTGTTTTGCATAGCGTGTAGCTCCATTTCTATTTCTTTCTAAAATCAGGAGAGCACTATGCGGCTTTGGGGAGCCATTCCGGCGCTCGCAGTTGTTGCTGGCGCCGTTGCCATCTCACCGGCGGCAAACGCCGAGAATTTGGTCGAAAAGATCGTTGATGAATTCAAGCACGAGGTCAGCGACGAGCTGCGTGAGCTGCGCGACCGCGGCCATGAGGGCGTGCATCAGTACAAGCATATCGTCGTCATCTATCAGGAGAATCACAGTTTCGATAACCTGTACGGGCATTGGGGCGATGTCGGTCGTGACCACCTCAACGGCACCTCCGACGCCGATCAGGCCCACACGCTGCAGGTCCGGCAGGACAACCAGACCGTCTATGCCTGCCTGTTGCAGAATGACCTCAACCTGACCTCACCGTCGCCGCAGCCGACGACCTGCACCGACAATACGGGCTCGGTCGCAATCCTGAGCGCGTTCAAGAACAAGCCGTTCGAGATCAATGACTTCATCCCGACCTCGGCGACCACCTGCCCGAAGCCGCTCGGTGCCTTCGCGGCGCACGGCTTCCTCAACGGCACCGGCGCGCCCGGCGGCTGCACCGAGGATATCGTGCACCGCTTCTACAGCGAGCAGTACCAGCTCAACGGCGGCCGGCAGAACCGCTACGTGACCGGCAGCGACGCCTCGGGCCTGGTGATGGGCTATTACGACACCAAGAAGCTGCCGATCTACACCTATCTGCACAGCCACGGCGCGCCGAACTACGTCATCGCCGACAGCTTCTTCCAGGGCGCCTTCGGTGGGTCGTTCCTCAACCACCAATTCCTGGTCGCGGCCGCAGCGCCGCAATTCGTCGGTGCCTTGAACGACGGCAGCGCCAACGACTTCCACTCGATCGTCGATGCCAACGGCATGCCGACCAGCACGCCGCTCTACAAGCCGGCCTCCACCGTGAAGGACGCGCAACTGACGGCCAAGTGCAACCAGACCGGCCTGCCGGCCGGCCTCGCCTGCGGCGACTACGCGGTCAACACCACGCAGCCGACCTACCAGCCCTATTCGCCGGGCACGCCCGACATCAAGCGCCTGCCGCCGCTGCATACGCCGAACATCGGCGATCGGCTGTCGGCCAAGCATGTTGACTGGGCATGGTATTCGGGCGGTTGGTCGAACGCCAATGGTGATGTCGGCGCGTCCGGCTGGACCAACGGCAACGGCACCACCTGCACCGATCCGAACCATAACTCGAATGCGGTGTTCCCGAACTGCCCCGACGTGGACTTCCAGTACCACCACCAGGCGCTGAACTACTTCGCCAACTATGCGCCGGGAACGCAGGCCCGCAGGGATCACCTGAAGGACGAGGCGGAGTTCATCCAGGCGGCCAAGACCGGGCGGCTGAAGCAGGTCAGCTTCATCAAGCCGATCGGCGAGGAGAACGAGCACCCCGGCTACACCAGCGAATCCGAGGGCAGCCAGCACCTGGTCGATCTCGTCAAGGCGATCGTCGAAGGGCCTGACGGCAAGAACACGCTGATCGTCATCACCTATGACGAATTCGGTGGACAGTGGGACCACGTCCCGCCGCCGCCGTACAACCGTCATGGCGCCGAAGCCAAGGCTGCGGATCAGTGGGGCCCCGGCACCCGCATTCCGGCACTGCTGATCGCCAAGCGCTTCAACAAGTCGGGCGTCGCGCATGAGGACTTCGACACCACGTCGATCCTCAGGCTGCTCGAGAAGCGCTTCGACCTCGAGCCGCTGGTGACACGTCCGGTGCGCAGCCTCTCGGCGGCGCTGAAGGCCGGCGAAGGCTGGCATTGATACGAGAGATCATCCTGGCCCGCGCCAACAATCTAGCGCGGGCCAGGACCTTCACCAGGCTTCAGGGCCTTTACAGGATCAGATCGTGCTGCACATGCGTGACAGGATCTGAAATGATATTGGCGGTCATCGCAGCGTCTTCCGGACTCGGCGCGAATGGCGAGGCGTGTGTCCCGGTGCCGGCGGCCTGGATGTCAACCTGAAGGCTGGTCGTGGCGGAATGGCCGCCCTTGTCGACGGCAGATACATCGAACAGAAGATCCGTGCTCGGAATGCTCGTCTTCTCGTCGTAGGTGATGTTGTTGACCGTGAAGGTGGGGTGGCCAGCTTCCGCTCGATCATAGTCGATCTGGACCTGAGTGAATGCCTTTCCGACGTAGAGCGTGTACGCCTGCGTCGCGTTGTTGAAGGTGAAGGTATCGATCAGTGACGTGTTCGACGTTTCCTGTACCACGATGCCGGCGCAGCCGCTGCCTGGTTTGGGAACGCAGATGCTGAAGTCGTGAACGCAGGTGCTGCCGTCGAGTACCTTGAAAGTCAGAGTTGCAGTGCCGCAACCCTGCCAGTGAGCGAGAGTAAAATCGACCTGCGATTGCTTCTCGGTGAATGCGAGATTCAGCCGCTCGCCGGGATCGATTTGCTGGCCGCAATCGCCGACCGCGATGCCGTCGCTCGATGCTTTGACATCGAGGGGATGACCAGCGCAGTCGGACCCGGTGATGACGAGTTGTGCGTCCGGAGCCGTGAGTTCCATCGAGCCGCCGTCCGAGGCGCCGAAATCGGAGCCTGTCACGGTGACATCCTTCAACTGCTCGACCTTCTCGAAATTAAAGCAATAGGTGCCGTTCGGATTGATCAGGAGTGCAAAGAGCGGATCGCTGAGCTCACCGCCTGAATCCGTACGGTAGGCGTCCAGTTCGACGCCGCCGCTGACCGCATGGGTCGAATAGTAGAAAGTGTAGTCATCGCAATGTCCGGTGACATGCACCGAGGTGACACTATCGCCGAGGCTAGAGGTCGCGAGGTCATATCCCGTGCTGCCGACCTCGCCGTTGTGGATGGCGACGTGCATTGCGGCATCACCATCTGCGCCGAAATTGACATCGTAGGTGCCGGTCGCGGCCTGATCGTCGTGAGCGGCGATGACGGTCACCGGGAAGCCACCAATTGTCGGACTGTCTTCCCTAATCGACAGCTGCTTACCGAGATCAATACTCGCGCTCTGGAAGTTGCCGTCCTTGTCCGTGATGGTCGCGATCAAGCCTATGGTTCCGGCAGTCAGCGACACGGTTTCATTGTCGTCCGGGTCGGTGCCGCGCGGCTGCGTCACTGCCCGATACTCGGTGAAGGTCACAAGCCCCGTGGCTGGATCGAGCGTGATGGTAAAAGCCAGTGTGCCGGTCGTCGTGCCGACATGGCCCTCGATGGCGTTGCCGTTCAGCACCAGCACGTCGGCGCAACCGGTGTGCGAATCGATCAGGCCCGACGCAGCGCCGTTGCCGCCGGTGATCGTCAGTGCGTAACTGATGGTCGCGCCATCCGCGCCCTGAACCGAGCTGAATGCCCTGGAAAAGTCGGCTGACGTAGTGGTCAGGAGCGCATCCGGCGCGGACCCGGCAATGTTATCGTCGAGTGTCGTCGCAGTCAGATGCGTCTCGCTCAATGTCAGAGATGGAGTTGTGCCGCTCGCCTTGATGCTCGGACCGTCGTCCGTGATCGTGAGCTGCTTGCCAAGATCAATGCTCGCGCTCCGGAAGTCTGCGTCCTTGTCCGTGATCGTCGCCACCAGGCTTATGAGACCGGCGTCCAGCGCCAGAGCTTCTCCGCTGTCCGGATTGGGACCGAGCGGGTGCACTACCGCGCGGTACTCGGTGAAGGTCACCCGTCCGGTGATCGGATCCACCGCGATGGTGAACGCCAGCGTGCCGGTGGCCGTACCGACATGGCCCTCGATGGTATTGCCATTCAGAACCAACAAGTCGGCGAGGCCGGTGTGGGAGTCGATCAGGCCCGACGCGGTACCGTTGCCGCCCGTGATCGTCAGCGCATAGCTGATCGTCGCACCATCCGCGCCTTGGACCGAGGTGAATGCCGTCGAGAAGTCGGCAGAGGTCGTCGTCAGCGTCGCATTGGGCGCAGAGCCGGCGATGTTGTCGTCCAGCAGCGTTGCCGTCAGATGCGCCTCACTCAGCGTCAGCGAGGGGACTGTTCCGCTTGCGCTGATGCTCGGATCGTCTTCGACGATGACCAATCTGCTGCCGAGATCGAGGGTCACATCCTGCGAGATGCCAGCCTTCGTCACGGTTGCAATCAGGGTTACGATCCCGGTCGCCAGTGACACGGCTTCGTTGTCGTCGGTGTTGGTGCCAGGCGGCGCCATCGCCGACCGGTACTCGGTGAAGGTCACGAGCCCCGTGGCCGGGGCGAGCGTGATGGTGAATGCCAGCGTCCCGTCAGCCGCGCCGACGTGGCCTTCGACGGTGTCACCGTTCAGAACCAGGACGTCGGCGAGGCCGGTGTGCGAGTCGATCAGCCCTGAAGCCACGCCGTTGCCGCCGGTGATCGACAGCCCGTAGCTGACCGCCGCGCCCGCCGCGTCCTGTGCGCTGGCGAACCTCACCGAGAAGTCTCCTGTAATCGTGGTCAGCGCGACGTTCGGTACGGAGCCAGCGATGTTGTCGTCCAGCGCCGTCGCGGTCAGATGCGTCGCGCTCAACGTCAGCGACGGTACCGTTCCGAACGTCAGCTTGGGCGGCGTCGGTGGCGGCTTGAAAGTAATGATGAACTGGGGGACGACCGTCGGCAGCGGTCCGAGCTGATACGGCGTCTGCGAAGGGTCAGGCTCGGTGAAATTGATCGGTTGCAGCAGCGGCGAACCTTGGTAGGTGGGTGCGCTGGAGCCTTTTGATCCCGTTCCTCTCTCCAGATTGGCGAGCGTCTCCTGTTGCGCGTCGCGCAATTCCTCCATGTGAGCAGGGCTGTTCGTGAGGTGGTTCACGCTGACCGAAGACCCTCGCTTGGTCAGGATGATCGTCTCTCCGGGGTCGTCGACGATGATGTGCCGGGGGATCGCCTCCTTGGTCACCAGCTCGAACACGCCGTGGTGGAGGTCCTTGTAGCCGATGGTGTCGTCGTCCAGCAGCGTGACGTCCGGCTCCGCAGCCCGCGCGTTGTCCAGGAGCGCGAAGGTCAGCACGGCGAATGTCAGCATGCCGAGGCCGCTGGCCCTGACGGTGCCAACAGGCGTCTCCGCCGTCAGCACGCCTGCCCCCGTCAGCCTGCTGCCAATGATCCGGAAGAAGCTTCTGGCTTTCGCGAACAGGCCCGAGCCGCCACCGGGGTCCTGCGCGAAATCGCCCAGCTCCAACCGGGTGCCGGGCGGCAGCCTGAGCAGCGTGCCGTCGATCAAGCGGATCTCGACCTGTCCGCCGGTCGCGACCTCGATGACGTCACCCCGGCGAACGGGATCGCCGGCCACGACCTGCACGGCAATGCCGCGCGCACGCGCGATGGTGCCGCAGCCGATCGCCGTCTGAACAGTGCCGATCACCCGGGGCTGCTGACCTGAAACGGCCATGCACGCGTTCCCGGGCATTACGCCGGAAGCGACCAATATTGGCATTTTCGCCCGCTCAACAGCTCAGGCGGAAGGTGGTGCCGCAGTTTTTTCGTCTGGCTTGCTTTCGTCGCGAGGAAAAAAACCTCGCACCGGCAGCCATAGGCTTGCCCGCCGAAACGTCCTGATTGAAACCAAATACGGTAGTGAAAATCGAATTCCAGCACTGCGAGAACCGACCGCGAAAACAGCAGAACAGCTGTCTCTTATCGCGGGGGTGCAGCCCCACTGGATTTATAGTATAATTATCGAGTAAATTGTCCATATATTAATTTTTATTCGAATTGCGTCAGGCCTTTAGGCCTGGTTGCAGCAATGCGTTTGGCACTCAAGGTCCTGCGGTCTCGGCCCGGCGGTTCGGATCTCCATCGCGCCGCGACACGACAAGATCTTCTCGAAAGGGAGGGGATCGTGCGCATCCATTTGGTTATTCACTTGCTCGCAAGCTTCGTCTTCGCCGTTACGCTCGCAACCTTCATGCCGGTCCAGGTGCAGGCGCAAGCCGGGCCGGCCCAACCCGCGGTCGACAATTCCTCAGCGAAGTCGATCGGGAAGGTCGTGACGGCCACCGGTTCGGTCACGATCGAACATGCGAGCGCGGTCGTCGTTCAGGCCGCGCTGTCCGATCAATTGCCCCAGGCGAAGGTTGGCGACCCCGTCTATATGGGCGACACGGTACAGACCGGAGCCGATGGACGGGTCGGGATCAACTTCACCGATGGCACCTCGTTCAATCTGTCGAGCAACGCCAAGATGGTCATGACCGAGTTTGTGTACGACCCGAACGGAAAATCGAACTCGACCCTGTTCAAGCTGGCCAATGGAACGTTCACCTTCGTGGCCGGCAACATCGCGAAGACCGGCGACATGAAGATCGACACCCCCGCCGCGACGATGGGAATTCGAGGCACCACGCCGCGTATCGAAATTTCCGACGATGGAACGGTGAGGTTCGCGACGCTCGTCGAAGAGGGCAAGAGCAAGCTGCTCAGGAAGCCCGCGACACGCGTGACGCCGCAGTCCGAGCCGAACACCTACCACAGGTTCAATCCGAACATTTGTCGCGGATGCTAGGCGGGCAGGGCGTTGGTCTTGAGCGGCTACTCACGGACATCGGTGACGCTGCGTCGTCAAAAACCGGAGCCCGACATGAAGCCTCGTGCAGGCTCCTGTGGGAGTCGCGGCCTGTCGGCGGTCTTCATCCTGCTGTTGCTCGTAACGCCGGCGGGCGCGCAGAACGCGAAGCAAAGGGGCAGCTACCTGCGCAATATCGAGCTGTGCAGCGGTCTCGATCACACGCCGGCCGACGCGCGCATCGGTGCGTGCACGGCGCTGATCGATGCAGGCGAGGACATGACACAGGCCGGCCTCGCGATCGCCTACAACAACCGCGGCAACGCCTACGCCACCAAGGAAGACTATGACCGCGCCATCCGGGATTTTGATCGATCCATCGAGCTCAATCCAACCTACAGCAAGCCGTTCAACAACCGCGGCGTAGCCTATGTCAGGAAGCACCAATACGATGGCGCGACCGACGCGTTCGATCGCGCCATCAAGCTCAACCCGAACTACGGCGAAGCCTTTGCCAACCGCGCCGGTGCCTATCTGAAAAGGAACGAATATGCCCGCGCGGTGCAGGATTACGATCAGGCCATTCGCCTCGATCCGAACCTTGACGGTGTATGGAGCGGACGCTGCTGGAGCCGGGCCATTCTTGGCGCGTTGCAGGAGGCGCTGGAAGACTGCAACAAGGCGTTGCAATCGGGGGCGGCCAATGCTGCGACCTACGACTCGCGCGGCCTGGTCTATCTGAAGACAGGCGAGCTTGGCGCGGCGATCGACGATTACAGCTCCGCGCTTCGCATCGATCCAAGGCTCGCAAGCGCGCTCTATGGACGCGGGCTGGCGAAGCTGAAGCAGGGCGACAAGGCCGGCGGCAATATCGACATCGCGGCGGCCAAGGCGATCCAGGGCAGCATCGCCGACGATTTCACGCGCTATGGCGTGCAATAGGCGAGCCGAGCCGATCCCGCGCGAAGCAAGCGCGGGCGAACCGGGGTCTGGTCGCTCCAGCTGAAGCGGGATGAGTATTGGTTGAATCGGCTTGGCGTCGTCTTGCTTCACCTCTCCCAAGGGAGAGGTGAAGCTTCGACGCCGTCCCAGCTCAACCTAATCTCATCAGGCTCTAGTCGGTGATCTCGACCGTCGCCGAGCGGCCGGCGACCAGCGCGATGCGATCCGGCAGATGGTCCAGCGCGATCCGCACCGGGACCCGCTGTGCGAGTCGAACCCAGCTGAAGGTCGGATTGACGTTGGCGAGCAGGTTCGCGCCTTGCCCGCGGTCGCGATCCTCGATCCCCGCCGCGATGCTCTCGACGTGCCCGGTGAGCCGGACCGGCTCGCCCATCAGCCTTATCTGCGCCTTGTCGCCGACGCGAATGCGCGCCAGCTTGGTCTCCTCGAAATAGCCTTCCACATGCAGCGTATCGCTGTCGACCAGCGCCATCACGCCCTTGCCCGCGGTGACGTAGGCGCCGGGCCGCAGGTCCATGTTGGTGATGGTGCCGTTCACGGAGGCGTGCACCTCGCTGCGATCGAGATTGAGCTGGGCGACGGCGCGATCGGCGACCGCCTGGTCATAGGCGGCCTTGGCTTGCAGCTGCGTGGCCAGCACCTGTTCCTGCTTCTGCTGCGACACCGCATCGGTGGTCAGCGAATTGTAGCGCCTGAGATCGGATTCGGCCTGATCCAGCGTGGCGCGATGACCGGCGACCGCCGCGTCGGCCTGCTGCAACGCCAGCGCAAAGCGCGCGCGATCGATCCGGAACAGGATATCGCCGCGGTGCACCTGCTGATTGTCCTTGACCAGCACGTCGGTGACGAAACCGGATACGTCGGGAGCGACCTGAACCACGTCGGCGCGGACCCTGCCGTCGCGGGTCCACGGCAACTCCATGTAGTAGACCCAGAGCGCGCGACCGACGGCCAGCGCGGCGACAAGCGCGATCGCGGTCAACGCGACCCGGCCGAGCCAGGCGAAATTCCCCTTCATGGCAGAAACTCCGAAAGATAAACGACGCCGCCGAGCAGGCAGACATACAGTGCGAAATTGAACAGCGCGCGATGCCAGACCAGCCGGTAGAGGCCGAAGCGGCGCATGATCCGGCTCACCAGCACGCTCAGCGCATAGGCAATGACGAGCCACAGCAGCAGCGCGGGGACCAGAACTCCGTAGATGTCGAGCTCATATCTCATGCCGCAAAACTCTCCTCGGGCTGCGATCGGTAGGCGGGCGCATCCGGAAACAGGCCGCGGCGGATGCCGACGAGGCCGAGCAACGCATCGTCCCGCGCGCGCTCATTGGGATCCTTGACGACCGCGGTCACCGCCGCGTCGATGCATGACAGCAGCTCGGCCGGTAGCGCCTGGTCCGCATGGGCGCGAAACGCCGCCGCGAGGTCATCCAGCATGTGGTCGATGGCGCGCACGGTCGATGCGGCGAGGCCGTAGCGGGCGCGCCTGAGATCGATGATGTTGAGCCCGATGCGCAACTGGACCAGGCTGTCGGTATCGCGGCGGTCGCTTTCGGAGATGAAGGCGATGCGCTGCACCAACAGCCCGAGCCGATGCAGCATCAGGCCGGCAAACTGCGCGCGATCGCCGCGGCCGCGCCGCTCGGCCGCGACCGCCAGCGTCTGCCAGCTCGACGTCGTCAGCCGCTTGGCGATCCATTCGGCGCCGACGCCGCGCGCGATCCGCGTCACGATCTCCGCGATGACGACGCCGAGGAAGAAGGCGACCGACGTGTTGGCGAAGCTGGCAAAGTCCGCGGTGTAGGTCGATTGCAGCGCCAGCAGCGTCGCGGTGTTGGCGGCGAGCGCCATGCCGATCGGCGAGGTTTTCGGCCGCGCGATCAGGAAGCCGTACAGCAGGAAGGTCGGCGCCAGCGCGGCGATCAGAACCTCGACATGGGAGATGCCCGGCACCAGCGCGAACTGATAGATCGCGACCACGACGATCGCGACCAGCGAGAACAGGCCGAAGGCCCGGATGCTGCGTGCCGGCTCGTCCTGCGCGGCGAAGAAGGAGCAGGCGACCGCCGCCATCATCGGCGCCGAGGCGCCATCGGCCCAGCCGGTGGCGATCCACACGCCGCAGCAGATCAGGATGGCCACCGCGGTCCCCGCGGCCGACCACAGCGCCATGCCGTGGTCGCGATGACGAACCGGCGCCGCTCCCGACTCCGGATGGAACGCGAGCTGGACGGTCGAGATATCCCGGCCCGCGGCGATCGCATCGGCCACCGCGCGGCAGTCGGCCGAGATGTCGATGAGGTCGCGCAACCGCAGCAGCAGGCTGATCGTGAGGATGCGTTCCCGCGGCGCGAGGCCGTCGAGCGCAGACAGCCGCGCGGTGACCGTCGCGCGGATCTGTTCGCCGGATTGCCGCTGGCGATCCTCGTCCACGATCCATGCGGCGACGTCGCCGATCAGGCGCTGGAGTTCCGGTTGCCGTTGCAGCGCCATCTTGCCGAGCGCGGCGAGCCGGTCTTCGATCGACGTGGCAATCGGCAGCAGCATCAGCATGCGCAGCCGGACCTCGGCGAGACCGCGCACGGTGCCGGTGTCGGCCAGCCGGTCATAGGCGAGATGGGTCGCCAGCGTATCGATCTCGACGATGTCGGTCGCGAGGCGGAGGCGTTGGGCCCGGCGCGTCTCGCTGGTGCCGTGATCGAGCAGCACGTCGCGGGACAGGCGGCGGGCATCCGACAGCCAGCTCCTGACGCGACCGCCCACCGCCGGCGCGACGCTGCGCGGAAACACCACGGTCGACACCAGGCTTGCGCAGATGATGCCGAGCGAGATTTCCTCGACCCGCGCCAGCGCGATATCGAAAATGCTTCCCGGCTCGGCGACGGACGGAAAGCCGATCAATGCGACGGTGTATCCGCCCAGCATGAAGACATAGCTGCGCGGCGTTCCGTCGAGCAGCGACAGATAGAGACAGAGCCCGACCCACAGCGCGATGGCAAGGCAGAGCAGCTCGGGCGCGTTGACGAGGTTCGGCACCATCGCCACCGTGACGGTGGCGCCGATCAACGTTCCGATCACGCGGAAGAACGCCTTCGAGCTGGTCGCGCCGGCCAGCGGCTGCGACGTGATGTAAACCGTCGCCATCGCCCAATAGGGGCGCGGCAGATCGATCGCCAATGCGATGACGAGCGCCAGCATCGACGCGGCGAACGTCTTCAACGCGAAGATGAGGTCCGCGTGGCGGACCAGGAACGGCTCTTCCGCGCGCATGACTATCGCGCCTCTGCAGTCGATTTCGCTTGAGCGGTCTTGACTTGAGCGGTCTTAGCGTCCTGCGGCCGGCTTGCCCGCTGCTCGATGCGCTGGAGCGTCTCGAAGGTTACCGCAAGTTCCTCGCTGCCGATATCCTTCAGCATGCTGGCGCGCACCCGGCGCAGCACCCGGTTGGTCTCCTCGACCTTGGCGTCGCCGGCCGCCGTGAGATGCAGCGTCTTGGCGCGCCGGTCGGTCGGGTCCTCACGACGCTCGACCAGGCCTTCAGACTGCAGCAGATCGATCAGCCGCACCAGTGAAGGCCCCTCTATTCCCAGTTCGTCGGCCAGCACGCCCTGACGGACGTTCTCCCCGTGCCGCGACAGCACCAGCAGCGGGATGGCCGTCGCGTAGGATAGGCCGTGATCGGACAGCGCCTGATCCGACAAGCGACGCCAGATCCGGGCGAGCCTGGTGATCAGGCGGCCGATCTCGGCGTGGATATGGGATTGCGACGGAGGCATGCAAATTAGATAGGATACAAACTATTAGGCTGCAATCATATATCCCGGCGATCACGCAAAAGCGATCGCAAGCGGCCCCGCAGCCTCGTTCCAGGATGGAGCCGGGCCGGTTGCGCTCAGGAACCTCGTTCCAAACGCGCCGTTGGCGCGTGGTGCGATCGTCCGCGCGAGACATCGGCGCAATGAGGCGGCCGCAGCGCCATTTGCGTAAGGAGAACACGATGGGATTGGCTCAATACGCGGTGATTTCAGCCGGCGAAGAATGGGGCGTCCTGCACGACGGCAAGCTCAACGCCGGATACGCCACCAAGGAAGCCGCATTCGAGTCGGCGGCCGCCGCCGCGTCGCCGGCGATCAGGCTGGGACATGAAGTCCATGTCAGCGTACCCGGACGCGAAGAAGGTGACGCGGCGCCGACGAAGCAGTCGGCTTAGTCCGGTCTCAGCCGAAGTCGCACATCAGCCGGCTCCAGTCCTCGCCCGCGAGGCCGCCGACATAGATATCGCCGCGCACGATGGCGTCGTTCACTTCCGGAACACGCGTCAACGCCATGGCGAAGGCGCGGTGCCGGAACACGAGCCAGCGCTGCAGCCCGAGCCCTGCCATCAGAGCCGGTTGTGCGCGGCCGCGGGCTTCGAGGTGGCCGGTGTCCTCGAGGTGGCGGAACATCGCACCGAGCACGCCAACCTCCCGACCGGGAAGCGACAGGATGTTGAGGACATGCGCGGTCCGCCCCGGAGACGCGTAGTAGACAAAGCAGCCGATCGTCGCGCTGGTATGGTCTACGATCGCGCGGATCGTGAATGCGCCGAGCCTGGTGTTCTGCGCCGCGAGGCCGACGAGCCAGCCGAGCTCGTCCTCCGACCAGAGCGGCCGGACAGCGTAGTGGGCAATGAGGCGGGGCGCGTGGGCGAGGAAGTCCGGGATGGACATCTCCTGCACCTTCAGGCCGGCGGGGCTCTCGAGGTCGCCGCCGCGCAGGCGGCCCAGGAAAGCGTCGACGGGACGCGCGAGCGTTGCCAGGCCGGGATCGATCCGGCGCAACAAGCGCGGCGAAAGACGTCCGAGCAGTGCGCCCAACGGACGGAAGGTGCGCACCCACTCCAGGTTCTGCATCGGAATGGTCTTTCCGCCGATGGCCATCAGGGATCTGGCGCTGGTCGGCGATGCACTGTCACAGAACGAAAGACTCGCCTTTTTCGGTCGCAGGCCAAGATTGAGCTGGGCCGCCCCGGCGGAGTCCCTGTTCGTCATGAAGACGCCGAGCAGCCGCCCCGGGATCACATTGCCGCAGGCCATGAAGCGCATCGGGACGGAGAGCAGCGCGCTCGAGATCAGGCCGTCCTGCTGCTGATAGATCTGGGTGCCCGCAGCCTCGCTGTAGGACGGCGACCCGAGGGTCAGCGCGTGCAAATAGCCCTTGAGATCGGTACTTGCCGGCTTGTCGGTGCCCCTGAAGACCTTGAGGAAGAGGCCGGCGACCGCAGGAACGTCAGCCGTGGTCATCGGCCTGGCGGCGCCCTTGCGTGACGTCTGTGCGTTGGCCTGGGCGATCGGTTCGGGCTGTTGACTCGGGTGATCCGGCGAGATCGACAGACCGTCGTGCGGGTGGATGAGCCGGACCGCTGTATCGGACGTTGCGCTAAGCATGATTCGCCATTTCGTCTGCTGCCGCCCAATTGCGACAGCACCGTCGGACGACAGGATCAAATGACAGCCGACAACCTCGAGCCGGTCGACATCACGCGAGCATGACAATTTCAGAACTGCTCCGCGCAGGCGTGCGTCCTTGCCGCGACTCTCCAGCGAGACGCGTGAGCCGTCAACAAGTTCAGCTTGTGGAGGTTAATTCGTTAACGCGGTCGCCGCCGTCGGCAAGGCTTCGATCGGCGGCAGCGACGCGCAGGAGGCGATCTTCGCGCAGGCGCCGGCGTGCTTCGGAGCGAGGTCGAAACCAATCAAAGATTGTTTTCTTCATAGTTGCGCCGCACGCAACCAGATCGGAGAGCTCAAGACGGAGAGCCGTGCCAGTTTCGGCTGCGGGGCCGGACAAGGAGCATGGTGCTCCTGATCCGCCGCGGCGATCGCCGTTCGGCGGGTGTCCGGTGCCCCGTGATTTAGTCGGCAGAGACTGCCGGACATTCCAAGGGGGCAGGCCATGACCAAGTCAGTGCAGATTGAGACCGGGATCGCCGATGTCGCTTACCTCAAGACCAACCGATACAGGCTATGTCTCGCCAAGAAGGTGAACGGCATCTACAACGTCGTATGGCAGTCACATGGCGACTTCGTCGCCATCAATAGCTTCAGTTGGATGACCCCGGTCTATCAGGTGTTCGGCAGCACCCACTTCCAGACCTCAGCCCGGGTCGTGGTGGACACCAATCTCGTGGCGGCCTCGCTTGGCGAACGCGTGATCATGGATCAGGCCGGGCATATTGGACCGGCCGAGCCCGGCGCGGACTCCCATAGCATCACTTTCGTTAACCAGGACGGCCCCATCCATCCCGGACTACAGTCCGGTTCGATCGGTCCCGGCGGCAATCAAGTCATCACACCGATTTATCTCTATCCGCAGTCCGTTCCGGTCGGCACCGTCATGTTCGCGCCGATCGAGAAGGTGCAGGTCTGGTTCGCGCAGAACCTGGCGACAGGCACGATCATCGATGACCACGTTCTCAACGCGGTCGAGATCGACCTGACGACGGTGAATTCGGCGGCCCGTCGCTACCAGAATGGCAACTGGTTATGATCTCAATCTCAATTTGATCAATTTAAGGTTGCTGAAATTGCAAAAACAAAAGTTAAAATTGCGCTGCGTGCAACCGGTCGAGAGAGCCTGAAGAAGCGCACCATGCCAGTTTTCGGCCGCGGGGCCGGACAAGGAGCATGGTGCTCTTGATCCTCTGCAGGGATCGCTGTTCGGCGATGTCCGGCGCCCCGTCGTTCAGCCGGCCGAGGCCGCCGGTTATGCAAGGGATTAGGCAATGACCAAGTCAGTCCAAATTCAGATTACAAAAGAGGCGCTCGAAACTCTCAAGGGCAACCACTACAAGCTTTGTTTCGCCAAGAAGGTGAAGGACGTCTACGACGTGGTGTGGCAGTCCTTCGACGAATATCTCGATACCAATACCTTCAGCTGGACTCCCGTCTATCAGGTGTTCGGCACCAATACTTTCCAGACCTCGGTGCAGGTCCAGGTATCGACCAACGTCGTGACCGCGACACTCAACCAGCAAGTCACCATGGACGCGGCCGGCAATCTCAGCGACGCCGTGACCGGCGGTTCTGCCGACGCCGTCACCTTCGTCAACAATTATGGTCTCATCCACCCCGGATTGAATTCCGTGTCGACCGGCCCCGACGGCATTCAGCGGACGACGCCGATCTACGTGGCGCCCGATGCAATCGAAACCGGCGCGGACGCTCTGACGCCGGTCGAAATGCTCCAGGTCTGGTTCGCGCAGGATCTGACCACGAGCACCATGATCAGCAAGGATGTCAGCAAGGCCATCGAGATCGACCTGACGGAAGTGGATTCAGCGACACGGCTTTATGACGGCAGCTGGTCCACCCCGTCGGCCCTGGAATCCGGCGATCCCAAGACGTACCTGCTGGTCACGGTGGCTGTGGTCGGGACCGTGGTCGCCGGCTTGTTGGCGACCAAGATCGGCACCTATCTGACCGGCGTCTACCAGAAGTTCGCGGTCAAGGTGAATCCCAGCGCAAGCAGCTTCACGATCACCTACAGTGAGACGCGGGGACTCAACGCCGTCGATCGTCAGCACCTGGCGTTGTTGGCGAGTGATCCCACGACGACCGACACCCTGGTCGAGTTCGTGATCCGAGCGCTGGCTGCCAGTGGTTGCACGTTCAGCTCGATCAGCACCAAAGTGCCGGCCTGAACCGGCGCACCGACGTCCCCGCGCGCGCCTCCTCGCGCCAGTTTGACGCGCGAGGCAAGCGTGCCGGCTGTCCCGGACATGGCGACCTCGCTATAACTTCACGCCGGGACGTCGGCCTCGTTCGTTGTCAGCATTGCGTCGACGCCGGCCTGGACCAGCCGGCGCCGGCGTTACGGAGCGTTGGGGAGCCGGCGGTCCAACCGCGACAGAGGAAGCGGGCCGGCAGGATCCCGCCGTCAAGAGTGAGCCGATCACATGCGGGGCAACAACCGAACATCCACGCTCGCGCGTGGAAGTCGGCTGGCGGAAGCAATGCTTCTGCGGGGATGGAATAAGCAGACGGCGCTCGCGGAGGCGCTTGGCGTCAAACCGAGTGCGGTATCGCGATGGCTGAAGAGCGGATCGCTGTCATTCGAGCACGCGGTGGCGCTCTGCGAATTTCTCGATATCTCGCTGGACTGGTTGATGTTGGGCCGCGGCAAGCCTGATATCGAGGACCGGCATGACAAGCGACCCGAACCGGCGATCCAGACGAGGGCGCGCGAGGCGCTGCGGCAATTCACGGCAACGTTGCCGGAGATTTTTGTCACCGATAACCTGTGCGAAACCGACGGAGCGGCGACCGCCGGACAGGAGAGCGGCGTCAATGCGGGCAGCCATGGGATCATCGAGGTGGCGCTGCGCAACGGCAGGGTCCTGCGGCTGCCCGAATTTTTCACGCCGGCACGCGTGGCGCGGCTGGTGGAGGCATTGGAGGAGATCGCGCGATGACGTCCGAAGACCCGTCGATGACCAAATCGGTGACCGTGCAGATCGCCCCGGGCGATCTGCAGATTCTCAAGGACAACGGTTACACGCTGTGCTTTGCGCGATGCGTCGAGTATAGCTACAGCGTGACCTGGCAATCGTTCCCCGATTATCTCGCCAGCAACACTTTCGCCTGGTCGGAGCAATTTCAGCTGTTCGGGACCGACATCATCGATGGCGTCGCGCGCATTGAGAGCCGAACCAATGCCGTAGACATCGCGCTCGGCCAGCAGGCAACCCTCGATGCCGTGGGGGTGCTCGGGCCTGCGAGTTCGGGCGGACCGCCCGAACAGATCACGCTCATCAACGATTACGGACCGATTCACCCTTCGCTGAGTGGTGCGTCAGTCGGACCGGACCGCGTGGTGCGCGTCACGCCGATCTATGTTGCGCCGAGATCCATCGTTCGCGGATCGGCCTCGCTGCGTCCGCTCGACAAGGTGCAGATCTGGTTTCAACAAGACTTTAGGCCCGGCGTGATGCTGTTCAACGCCGTTTCGAATCCGACCGTGGCAGACCTGACCCAGGCCGGTTCGGTGACGGTGCTCTATCAGAACGGCAACTGGATCAATCCGGCGCCGGCATAGCTGGGTAAACGTCCGCCGCCTATGGATCAAGCTCAGTATCCCAGTAGAGATAATCGAGCCAGCTTTCGTGCAGATAGTTCGGCGGGAACAGCCGGCCGTTGCGATGGAGCTGATGCACGGTGGGCGCGTAGGGCGTCTGCTTCGGAAACATCTTGGCCTGCTGCGGCGTCAGATTGCCCTTGCGCAGATTGCAGGGCGAGCAGGCGGCGACGACGTTCTCCCAGGTGGTCTGGCCACCCTTGCTGCGCGGAATGATGTGATCGAAGGTGAGGTCGTCCGGCGACAGGCAATACTGGCAGGAGAAGCGGTCGCGCAGGAAGACATTGAAGCGGGTGAAGGCGGGGTGCGTGGTCGGCTTGACGAAGGACTTCAGCGATACGACGCTGGGCAACTGGATTTCGAAGGAAGGACTTCGTACCGCGCGGTCGTAATATTCGACGATGTTGACACGATCGAGGAACACCGCCTTGATCGCGTCCTGCCAGGACCAGAGCGACAGCGGGTAGTAACTCAGCGGCCGGAAGTCCGCATTCAAGACCAGCACCGGCCAACCGCCTTGTGAGACATGTGCGTTCAAATAACGCTCCTGACTCCCATTAGCTGCGAAGCAGCATGCACTCACATACTACAGGCAGCGTGACGGGATTGTGAAGAGCGATGAGCGGCTTATCCGCCATCCCCTGCCATGTTCCTGCCCCGATTGCCTCCCGCCCGCGGGGCCCGTAAAGGGAGCCGCAAGGCCTGTCGGCCAGTGACGGACCCTGCCGATGACCACCAAGTCGAGCTATCTCGAAGCGCCGCGCCGGTTGCGCGCGTTCGTGCGCGCGCACGAGACGAGCCTGGTGGTGCTGGCGGTCCTGATCGGGGCCATAGGCGGCCTCGTGGTGGCCGTCATGGGCATGCTGGTCTCCGTGCTGCATGCCGTATTGTTCAATCTGCCCTATGGCGACCGGCTGTCGAGCCAGCCGAGTATCGATCCGCTGCGCGCGCTGCTGGTTCCCTCGATCGGTGGCCTGCTGCTAGGGATTGCGTTCCTGCTGCTGCTTCGAGTCCGGCCGGCCCGCGAGATCGACCCGATCGAGGCCAACGCGCTTTATGGCGGGCGGATGTCGTTCCGCGGCAGCGTGATCGTGGCGCTGCAGACGATCTGGTCGAGCGGCGTCGGCGGCTCGGTAGGGCTCGAGGCCGGCTATACCCAGCTCTCCAGCGGCCTCGCCGCCTCGCTCGGCCGCGGTTTCCATCTCCGCCGCAACGACCAGCGAATCATGGTCGGCTGTGGCGCGGCGGCGGCGATCGCCGGTGCCTTCAGCGCGCCGCTCGCGGGCGCGTTCTACGCTTTCGAACTTGTGATCGGCGGCTACACCCCGGCGAGCCTGACCCCGGTCGGGGTGGCGGCGGTGACCGGCTATTTCGTCGCCCATGCCTTCGAGCCGCTGCCGCTCGGGGTCGGCGTCGGAACCGTCGGCGACGTGCTCGGGCGGGATCTGGCGATCGCCACGCTGCTCGGCATGCTCGCGGCGCTGACCGGAATTGCGATCATGCGCGGGGTGACGCTGTGCGAGGCGCTGCTCGCCAAGACCCGGCTCTGGCCGCCGCTGCGCCCGGCGCTCGGCGGGCTTGCGGTCGGCGCCATGGCGCTGCTGACCCCGCAGGTGATGTCGTCGGGCCATGGCGCGCTGCGCTTCGCCGGCATCGTGGCGATGCCGCTCGCCTTCATCGCCGGCGTGTTCGTGCTGAAGGCGGTGGCCTCGATCATTTCGCTCGGCTCGGGCTTCCGCGGCGGCCTGTTCTTCGCCACGCTGTTCATGGGCGCGCTCGGCGGCCGGCTGTTCGCCGCCGGCGTCGACATCGTCTGGCCGGGGCTCAATCTCGATCCGAACGCCTATGCGGTGATCGGGATGAGCGCGCTGTCGGCGTCGGTGATCGGCGGTCCCTTGACGATGTCGTTCATCGCGCTGGAATCCACCGGCAATCTCTGGCTGACCACGGCGGTGCTGGTCGCGGTCATCATCTCGACCACGATCACGCGTGAGCTGTTCGGCTATTCGTTCGCGACCTGGCGGCTGCATCTGCGCGGCGAGACCATCCGCAGCGCCGCCGATATCGGCTGGATCCGCGATCTCACGGTCGGCAAGATGATGCGGCAGGACATGATCACGGTGAACGCCGCGATGCCGATCGCGGCGTTCCGCGAGGAATTCCCGCTCGGCTCGAAGACCCAGGTCGTCGCGGTCGACGGCGAGGGGCGCTATGCCGGGCTCGCGCTGGTCGCCGAAGCCCATGCGCCGGATCTCGAGGCCGACAAGGGGCTCGCCGGCATCCTGCGCTACGCCGACGTGGTGCTGCATCCCGGCATGAACGTGCAGGAGGCGATCGCGGTGTTCGACGCGGCCGAAGCAGAGTCGCTCGCGGTGGTCGAAGGCGATGGCGACCGGCGTCCGATCGGCCTGCTCACCGAAGCGCACGCGATGCGGCGCTACGCTGAAGAATCCGAGCAGCGCCGACGCGAGGCGATCGGCGAGATTTGATTTTGCTGTCCTCGGTGTCATTGCGAGGAGCGAAGCGACGAAGCAATCCATCTATCCCCGAGTTTGGCATGGATTGCTTCGCTGCGCTCGCAATGACGGCGTCGACGCGGTCCTTGCTGTCGACCGCGACGGAGGCGACGACGGTCAGGCTCCAGCCATCGGGGAGCTTTGCGAAGTTCTCGACGACGCGTTAGCGAGCTCGCCGGCGCCGAGGATGGTCGGCATTGGCTGTCCCCTCTCTTCTCGTCATTCCGGGGCGCGCGCAGCGCGAACCCGGAATGACGGCTGACTATAAAAGCCTCGCCACCGGCCCGACGTCGCGCGGCAGCAGGCTGGCCTCGATCGCCTTGATCTGCAGCGCGAGATAGCGCGAGTTGATGCGGCATTGCGCGAGGCTGCCGGCGATGAACCACAGGCCGGGCTGCGGCGTGCGGGTGTACATGTTGCGCAGCTCCTGCCCGTCGCCAAAACCCCAGATCGGGCCGACGCGTTGGGCCATCGCCTCGCCGAACAGTTTCTTCACCAGCTCTTCCTGCGGCCGGTAGCCGGTCGCGAGCACGATGAGGTCGGCTTCCACCGTCTCGCCGTTCTTGAGCCTTGCGCCTTCGCTGACGAAGGTCTCGATGTCGGAAAACTGCTTCAGCGCGACCGCGCCGCTCGCGACGAGGTCGGAGCAGCCGACGTTGAAGTAATAACCGCCGCCGCGGGTCAGGTATTTGAACTGCCAGCCGGTGCCGCCATCGCCGAAATCGAGCTTGAAACCCCTGCGGGCGAGACCGTCGAGCAGCGGCTTGTCGAGCTCCTTCGACTGCTCGGTCATCAGCACATGGCTGCGCTTGGCGAGCGTAAGCGGCATCGAGGTCGCGATCAGGTCATTGTCCTCGAGCGAGCCTTCATTATAGGCGGCATAGGCGAGCTGCGCCGACGGCTCGATATTGGTGACCAGGGTCGGGGAGCGCTGCACCAGCGTGACCGCGGCGCCGGAGGAATGCAGGTCCTGCGCGATATCGTGGCCGCTGTTGCCGGTGCCGATCACCAGCGCACGCTTGCCGGTCCAGCTCTCGCCGTCCTCGTAGCGGCTGGAATGCATGACCTTGCCGGAAAAATTCTTCAGGCCTGGGATGTCGGGCAGATTGGGGATGCCGCTGACGCCGGTTGCCATCACGACATGGCGCGGCTGCATGGTCCGCGTCGTGCCGTCGGCGCGGCGCAGCTCGACGGTCCAGCGTCCTTGCGCATCGTCGTAGCTGCCGCCCAGAAATTCCGTGCCGGTCCAGAAGTTCAGCTCCATGGCATCGACATAGGATTCGAACCAGTTGGCGAGCTTGTCCTTCGGGATGTAGGTCGGCCAGTTCGGCGGGAACGGCATGTAGGGCAGATGATTGACCTGCACCTGGTTGTGCAGGGTCAGCGCGTGGTAGCGCTTGCGCCAATTGTCGCCGACGCGCGCCTCGCGGTCGACGATCAGCGCGTCGATCTTGAGCTGCTTGAGCCGCGCGGCGATCGCGAGCCCGGCCTGTCCGCCGCCGACGACAAGCACATCCGGATCGCGATCGGCGTACTCGGTGGACGCCTTGCGCAGGTCGAGCCAGTTCGGTCCGCGGAAGTCGCGGGAATAGGCCTGTCCGCGCGGCCTTGTGTGACCCTGCTGTTCCTCAAAACCCTTGAGCTCCTCGAGCGCGGTCAACAAGGTCCAGGCTTTCAGCCGGTCGCCGTCGGCGGCGTCAGGGATCAGCCGCACGATGCCGTGGCCGCGGCCGGTCGCCGTCTCGAACTTGAAGATCGCCTCGATCGCATTGGTGCCGGCGCGCATCACCCGGCGCGGCGCCGCGCGCTCGGCATCGATGCGGAAGTCGCGTGGGTCACTGCGACGGGCATGTGACGGCAGTTCCTCGATGATGGCGAAGGCGCGGTTGACGGTCTGGATGTTCCAGCTCAGCGCCAGCACGTCGCGCCAGTAGCTGTCGGGATGGAACAGCGGCTTCAGCAGCACATCGTCGGGGCTCGCCAGCGCATCCTCGAACTGCACGAGCCAATTGTCGGCGGCGACTGAAATATCGTCCGTCTTGTCGAGCATCCGGCGTTTCCCGTCATCGGCCGCCCCTGGTCAGTTGCCCGGCGGCGTTCCCATTGCCGCAAAGCCTATACCCATTGGCGAGGCCGCAGAAAGGCCGTGACGGGATAGCGCCTATTCGCCCAGCGACAGGATCAAGCCCTGGTCCGGCGGAACGCGGCCCTGCAGGGTATCGAGATAGGCCTCGCGCACCGCGGCCGGGCCACGCCGTTCGACGACATCGAGCCAATCAGGCAGATGCGGCACGAGCCCGGTCCATGCGGCACCGAAGCGCTGGTCGATGCCGCCGGGGCCCCATTCCTTGGCGCGCTTGCGGATCTGGTCCGGCGCGAAGAACCACACCGGCTTGGCGCCGGGCAGTGCCGGCTCGTCCGGCTCGCTCGCGCGATGCGTCAGCCCGACCCGGCCGGAATAGACCATCTGATCGCCGAAGTGCCGGTGCAGGGCCTCGCGCAGCGCGCTGTTGCCGGCCATGTCGACATAGGCGACCGGCTCTGCCGGCGGGATCGCCGCGACCTGGTCATAGCTGACGACCTCGTCATAGCAGCCGAGCGAGGAGACGAAATCGACATTGCCCTTCGAGGTCAGCCCGATCACGCGGATACCCCGCTTGTGCAGCAGATGAGCGAGGCCGAATGCGGTCTTGCTCGAGGCCGATGACAGGATGACGCGGCGCGCGCCGTAGAATTCATTCTCGGCGAGGAAGTCGTCGACCAGGAACGACAGCATGAACAGCGGCAGCAGCAGCGCGCGGAAATCGCCCTGCCGGCCGGCATAGGTCGGATCGCCGGAGACGCGGGCATAAGCGTTGTAGACCGGCGACACCTCCTGCCGGTGCGCGGCGCCATCGCGCAGGCCGCGCTTGCTGACATCGGCCGCCTCGATCACCAGATGGGTCGCCATCGGGAAATAGCCGAACAGCGTCTCGCCGACGGCGACGGCGGGATGCTTCGAGGCCAGCACCTCGCCAAAGCCCCACACCGGGATGATGCCGTAGCCCTCGGGCGCCGGGAACAAATGCCAGTATTTCAGTTGCTCGCCGATCACGGCGTAGGTGATGTTGTTGGCGGTGAAAGCGAAGCGGGTCACCTTCACCAGCAGCGCGTCGGCCGGCAGCGCCGCGGCGTCGGGCAATCGCGTCTCGATCACCTTGCACTGCTGCAGGTCGTTGCGGATGACGATGAAGTCGGTGGCGTTCATGGCGATGATCCCGGCCTTGGATGCGGGCCGGCATCGTTGCGTCGATTGCCGGCTGTTTGCAACAGCAACTAAGTTTCAAACGCCGTTCGCTTCGCCGTTATATCGTTCAGCGAAGCTGTCCTTCGCGGTAGAGGTCGCGCAGCTTGCGCTTGAAGATCTTGCCGGTGGCCTCGCGCGGCAGCGCGTCCATGAAGCGGATGTCGCGCGGCACCTTGAAATTGGCGAGCTTGCCGCGCAGGAAATCCTGGATCGCCGCAGCAGATAGCGCAGCTCCTGCTTCCGGCTCGACGCAGGCGAACAGCCGCTCGCCATACTCGTCGTCGGGAACGCCGAACACCGCGCAGTCGCGCACGCCGTCCATGCCGATCAGGGTGTTCTCGATCTCGGCGGGATAGATGTTGACGCCGCCCGAGATCACCATGTCGCGCTTGCGGTCGCACAGGAACAGATAGCCGTCGGCGTCGAGATAGCCGACATCGCCGACGCTGATCAGGCCGTCGCGGTCGGCTTCGGCGCGCGCTTTGGCGTTGCCATGGTAATCGAAATCCGAGATCAAGGTCTGGCGCATGAAGATCTCGCCGGGCTCGTCGACGTCGCATTGCGTGCCGTCGGGGCGGAAGATCCTGACGATGCCGCCCTCGATCGCGCGGCCGACGGTGCCGGGCTTTGCCAATGCTTCCGCCGACGAATGCCAGACCGGGATGCCGGTTTCGGTCGAGCCGAGATATTCGTTGATGACGGGCCCCCACCACTCGATCATCGCGCGCTTGACGTCGACCGGGCAGGGCGCCGCGCCATGGATGATGAAGCGCAGCGACGACAGGTCGTAGCGGCGCCGCGTCTCCTCCGGCAGGCGCAGCAGCCGCACGAACATGGTCGGCACCATATGCATGTGCGTGACGCCGTGGCGCTCGATCAGTTGCAGCAGATCTTCGGGATCGAAGCGCGGCTCGAGCACGATGCTGCAGCCGTTGCGGAACGCCAGCATGCCGTAGGAATGCGGGGCCGAATGGTACATCGGCCCGTTCATCAGGATCACCTGATCCTCGTTGGGCTTTACGCCGTAGGTGATGGCGCCGATGCGGGCGGCCGCCGGCATCTGCTCGGGCCGCATCGGCTTGCGCCGGACGCCCTTCGGCAGTCCGGTGGTGCCCGAGGTGTAGAACATCGGCGCGGCGCCGATCGGGGCATCGGTCAGCGGCGCATGCGTGTCGCGCCATTGGTCCCAGTCGGTCATGCCATCCGGCACCCGCGTCAATTCAGGCGCCACGCCATAGGCGGCGGCGATCTCCGGCGGCGTCGTCACGATCAGCAGTTTGATTTCCGGCGGCAATCCGTCCCGGATCTGCGGCAGGAGATCCGCGTGGCAGACCAGCGTGTCGGCGCCGCTGTCGGCCAGGATGTAGGCGACCTCGTCGGCCTTCAGGTGCCAGTTGATCGGCACCACCGGGCTGCCGAGCGCGGCCGAGGCCGCGACCACCTCGAACAGCGCGAAATCGTTGCGCAGCATCATGCCGACCGGCTTGCCGTCGCGCATGCCGAGCCCGCGGAAGCCGTTCGCTGCCCGTGCGATGCGGGCGTGGATATCGCCGTAGCTGATCTGTCGGTCGCCGCTGATGATCATACCGGGTCTCTCCAGGCGATCGTCCAGCGTCAGGCGCTGGCCTTCATGAAGTCGTTGCGCGCCTCATTAAACTCCGCCTTCAGCCGTGTCACCAGTTCGGCGACCGGCGGGGCGTCGGTGATCTGGCCGATGCCCTGGCCCGAGCCCCAGATGTCGCGCCAGGCTTTGGCCTTGGTGTTGCCGCCGGAGCCGAAATTCATCTTGGACTTGTCGGCGACCGGCAGGTTGGCGGGATCGAGGCCGGCCGCCGCGATCGACGGCCCGAGGTAGTTGCCGTGCACGCCGGTGAACAGGTTCGAATAGACGATGTCGTGCGCGGCATGTTCGGTCAGCGCCTGCTTGTACCTGACGTCGGCGTTGGCTTCTTGAGTCGCGATGAAGCGGGTGCCTATATAGGCGAGGTCGGCGCCGAGCGCGAGCGCGGATGCGATGCTCCAGCCGTCGGAGATCGCGCCCGACAGCAGGATCGTGCCCTTGAACCATTGCTTGACCTCGCGCACCAGCGCGAACGGCGACAGCGTGCCGGCATGGCCGCCGGCGCCCGCGCAGACCAGGATCAAGCCGTCGACGCCCTGCTCGGCGGCCTTGCGGGCGTGCTTCACGTTGATGACGTCGTGGAACACGACGCCGCCATAGGAATGCGCGGCCTCGACGATCTCGGACGGCGGGCGCAGCGAGGTGATGATCACCGGCACCTTGTGCTTCACGCAGGTTTCCATGTCGCGCATCAGGCGGTCGTTGGAGGCGTGGCAGATCTGGTTGACGGCGTAGGGGGCGACCTTCTTCTCCGGATGCAGCGCCTGGTGCTCGCCGAGCTCGTTCTCGATCCGGGTCAGCCACTCGCCGAGCTTCTCGGCCGGGCGGGCGTTCAACGCCGGAAACGAGCCGACGATGCCGGCCTTGCACTGCGCGATCACGAGCTCGGGCCCGGAGACGATGAACAGCGGGGAGCCGACGACCGGCAGTTCGAGCTTGTTGGCGAGCGAAGCAGGCAGCGACATGTTCGGATCCTCCATGCGCGCCGCTCGGCCTGCGGCCGGGGCGGATCGCGATGTGTTGTGATGGCGGGAGCGGCGGCTCTCCTGGCGCGGCCGCAATATAAGGCTGGACGGCCGCGCGATCGCGTTCAATATTGAACGGCTGATTGGCCAGAATTGAACACGGGCGCAGGCGGACGGCGCATGGACTGGGAGCTCTGCAAGACATTCGTCGCGGTGGCGGAGACGCGCAGCCTCGCGGGCGCGGCGCGGCGGCTGCGCATCAGCCATCCGACCGTCGGCCGCAACGTCGCGGCGCTCGAGAAGCAGCTCGGCACCCGTCTGTTCGCCCGTTCCACTGACGGCCTGTCGCTGACCTCGCATGGCCGCAAGTTCCGCGAGCACGCCGAGGCGATGGCGGCGGCGGCCTTGCGCGCGGAAGCCTCCGCCTCCGCGACCGGTGAGCAGGCGCGCGGCGTCGTCAAGCTGTCGATCGGCGCGACGCTGGCGGCGCACTGGCTGATGCCGCGGCTCGGGCCGTTCCTGCGCGACCACGCCAATATCCAGCTCGAGATCATCACCCATCCGTTTCCGGCCAGCGTCCGCCGTCGCGAGGCCGACGTGGTGTTGCGCCCGGTCGATGCGGGCGACGAAAACCTGATCGGGCGCAGGATCGGCCGGCTCGGCGCCGGCTTCTATGCCTCGCGCAGCTATGCGGCCGGCCGCAAGCTTCCGGAGCGGCCGGACGAATGGAAAGGCCACAGCGTGATCGGCTTTGCCGACCAGGCCTCGAATGCGCGGCTGGCGCGCTGGAGCGACGTGATCACCCGGCAGGGCACGACGGTGATGCGCTGCTCCTCGCAGGGCGACATGCTTGCCGCGGCGCGCGCCGGGCTCGGGATCTGCGCGCTGTCCTGCCTGGTAGGCGCCGACTATCCCGATCTGGTTCGGGTCGCGCCGCAAAAACTCTCGAGCCTCTCCGATCTCTGGCTGCTCGCGCATCCCGATCTGGTCGAGCTTCCGTCGGTGCGGGCGGTGATCGGCTTCGTCACCGATTGCGCGCGCGAGGACCGTGTCAGGCTGCGCGGCTAAAGCGCGATGACATCGGGCTGAATCGTCATCGCGCTTTAGATTCTTGTTTAAGCATGATCTTTTCGGAAAACCGCTACGCACTTTTCCGGATCATGCTCTAGGACGCATGTTCATCAATCCGAGATGTCTGCTTTGGAGAAGATAGCGGCCACGCGATCTGACCGGAGAGAGGCCGCCTTGTGACCCCCAAACGGACATCAAGGTTGAGTGCCGGGCGGAGCTTGCGCGGTGCCCCAAAATAGCGATGATCACGCTTGGCAAGGCGACCATTTGCAACTGCGCACGGGAGGGCTACATCATGACTGCATTCAACGCGGTACGCTTCCGGGTGAAGCCCGGGCGTGATCAGGATTTCATCGACGCCCACAAGAACGTTAGCTGGCCCGGCCTCAAACACTCTTACATGATAAAGACCGGCGAGCGCACGTATTGCGTCATCGCCGAGTGGCCGGACATGGAGACGCTGGCAAACGCACGTCCGAACATGATCGCAACGCTTAATTCGTTCCGGGATACTTTGGAAGATCTCGGCAATGGACTTGGTGTAACAGACGCCGTTGCTGGATCGGTCGTCCTAACGCTCAAATAGCCTCCAAAGTACCCTGAAGAGAGGAGCCATTTTATGGCAACGATCGAGATGGGCTGCTCTTGACCCTTGACGGACCTTGCCGTCAAATCAGTGGTGTCGTTCAAGGACAATCAATGGAAGTCCATCAGCGAGTAGCCATTTCGAAGCGAAATAGCAGTACTCGCCGGGGAGGTCTTCAAGCGAGGCTGGCTTATCGGCAAGTCGTGACTTTACCTCAGTCTTCCAGAACTCGAACCTTTCCGCAGGATCGATCCAACGGGGCCGCAGTCCAACGTCAGCGACGACGAATGTCGCCCCTTCTTTAATTGTTGCCATTAATTCCGATGCGTTCAGCCCAGTGGAGATGCGTTGCGCGTTGAATATCTGTTCTTGGTCCCACAACTCCTCAAGAGGGAGCTTAGTGACCAGCTTCTTGGCAATGTCCATCTCTCGCTCAACGCAAGGTCAACTGGGCCAACCTTAGAACAGCCGAAAAATCAATGGAAGCAGGATGGCTGTGAGTACGCCATTCAGGCCCATCCCGAGCCCGGAAAAGGCACCGGCGACCTCGTTGATCTGGAATGCCCGCGCGGTTCCGATTCCGTGGGAGGCAATGCCCATGGTCAGCCCAACGACACGCGGATCGTCAATACGAGCAAGGCGCGCGATAAGTGGGCCGAGGACGGCTCCGGTAATGCCGGTCATGATCACGAGCACAATCGTAAGCGTTTGCAGACCACCGATCTGCTCGGAAATGCCGACCGCAATTCCGGCAGTGACCGACTTGGGCGCCAAGGAAAGGATGGTCTGCGACCTTGCCCCCATAACCCAGGCAATGCCGACAGCGCTTAGGACCCCAACGGGCAATCCGACACCCAATCCGACCGCGATCAACCGTGCGGAAGCGCGGATTACGGCCCGCTGACGGAATAGCGGTACGGCCAACAGAACGACCGCAGGCCCCAACATGAAGTGTATCGGGTCAGCGCCGCGCAAATACGTCTTGTAGGGGATATGTGTCGCTTCGAGGCCGAGCGAGATGAGGACGATCGCCAGAAGGGTGGGGTTGAGCAACGGGTGATTGCCGCCGAGGCGCGATATGCGAGTTGCTGCCAGGAAAGCGAATACGGTCGCACCTGTTTCCAGGATCGGCTGGTCAGCCAGGCTGACCCAGGTCAAATTTGTCAGATCAAGCGTTGACATCGCGTGCTGCTCCCTCGACGCGTTCGGACCCGGGCTCCCGACTTATTGCAATCGTTCGGCCGAGCCGGTTCACGACAACCATCGTGACAAAAAGAGTAATGGCGGTGCCTCCAATCACCGCGGCCAAAATTGGCGTTGCTTCGGTCTTGAAGACATCCAAATAGGCGATCACGCCGACGCCTGCCGGCACAAACAACATGCCCAGAAACTGAAGCAGTCGGTCTGCAAGGATGCCCAGATCATCGGGCAGCCGTCCCCGAATGGCGAGTTCGGCATAGAGCAGAATGAGGCCGGTGACTGGCGCGGGAAGCGGCCACAAGCCGGACTTGGCGGCAATTTCACCCAGGGAAAGCCACAAGAGTACGCGAGCAATCTGTTCAAGCATCGCAATCATCTCCAACATCATTTTGCGCGGAATAATTTTTCGTGTCCGTCCATTCGCGGACCACCATGCGCATTTAGGGGCTCATGCCCCAGAGCTGCTTTCGTTCGATGGAATCGGAACGGACCTCCCGATTCCCGTTTGAAGCGCTTCTTCACGCGGGCCGGTATTCGCTTCGCTCGAAGACGCTTTAGTTGCGTGCGGCCATTTCCGACGACAAATGGCGCCAGGAGTGTTCGGTTCGGCTTTCAGGCGAACCGATCAAGGTCCATACGCAGACCGCCGTGATGATGGATACAGCAACGCACCACGTGGTCAGTCGCAGGCGATCATTGGTCACGGCAATACCGTTGCAATCGCGAGCTCAGCTTGGGTGACACCCGACTGCCCCGCTGCCAAGTAGATCGCGGCGATTGCGACGAGCGCCAAAGCCACGTATCCGACGGTGATCAAGCCGCCGTGATTGCCGATCGGCAGTGTGGATCGAATCGTAGAGTGGGGAATTGCGGGAATTGCAATCTTCATGACAACTCTCCTGCAAATTACTTCCATTCAAATACGCAAGGCATCATCGCTTGGCAGGCACAACGGCGCAGTGAAATCGTTCACAAGCGCGCCCGCACCAACGGGATTATTCGCCCTCGAAGGTTCGGATGACAGCTCAATTTTTTCGCAGCACCTGCAACGGCGATAGGCAGCCCATTCGAGAAAGTATCTTTTGATCAGCCTCCACCGTGATCGACCGATGGCGAAATCTCACGAGTACAATGCGCCCAATCTGTTCTTGGATAATTTCGCAGCTTTGGAGAAGTCGTTTCGTCCGGCGGCGATTGTTTCGCCGATACCGAGCCGCTCGAAACGCGTTCACGACATCGCGAGCCGCGGCGCCGAATTTGTTCCTGAGCCGATGTCGCCTGGTGGCGCATAACGAAATTCGCCCTGAGCATCGGAACGCCGGCTTGTTGATGTGAAGCGAACGCAATTCTCCCCGATCGAGATGGGCTGCTCTTGACCCGTTGCGGTCTCTCAGTCCGGCCAGCGCTCTGCTTCGATTGCGGCGACCACGTCGCTTACTTTGAAACTCTGATATACGCGCGGCTCGATGCCGAGCAGCCTGCGGACCCGGTCGCGCACTTGCTTGAAGGGGTACTCCCCGGGGGCATATTTTGACAGATCGACTTTTCCCTCAATGCAGAATTCCCGCGTGGCCCACAGCACCACATCCAAGGCGAAATCGTCGCCATAGATACCCAAGTCGCCATACAGTTCTGTGTGGGGCGTTATCGTCGTGCCGCGAGCCCAAGGTCGAAGACGCTCCTCAACTCGGCGAAAAACCTCGTTCATCTCGGCTAAGTCTTTCAATCTAAGTTACTTGATCATATCGAGGAGCGGGCCGCGCTAGCGCCGTTACTCCACCGCTACCATTCTCGCGATTGCCATCTAACAAGCTTTTGGCGGGCCGCCCCAGTTGGGGGCTTCTTTCATATCAGGCCAAGGTCGCGATGTCGTCTGTTGGCCCTTCGCGGACATTCAGTCTGCCATCGTTGACGTCTGCTTGTTAGGGCAATCCGGACCCCGCCATTTCCACACGCCCGTACCGGATTCATGAGTACGCGCCCTGAAGCCGGAACGCTTCACGCACGCGCCCGCCACAGCGTCACCGCAAGCAGCATGAAGACGGCGCACGTCCACAGCGCCTGCCAGTTCTCAAGTCCTTCGTTGAGGACCGTATAGATCGCGGCTCCGACAAAGATCCCGGCAAAGATCGATTCCGCCAGCGGGCGGGCTCCCTTGGTGGGCGGATTGAGCAGCGTCATCGCCGCAAACGGCACGGCCGCCATGGTGAGAGGTGCAAAGGGAAAATCGATGAAGCGCGGATCGAACACGAGGCCGAGCGCTGCCGCCGTCCCGACCACGACGGTGACGATCAGCGCCAATCCGTGCATGGTCACCAGCACCGACTCCGTGTGGGAGCCCTTCGGACCCAGCAATTCCAGGAAGCTTGAGGGCACGCGGCCCGACATCAGGGCGTTGGCGCCGAACACCGGCGAGGCCGTTGCCGCCACCAGCAGCGAGCCCCACAACAGCCAGCCTCCGGTGCCGTAGCTTTCATAGACCATGCGCTGCGCGGCGACCCCGAGCAGGATTCCCCCTGTCGTCGCGGATACGCCGACCGCCAACCATGATCCGAACTCGGGCGGCCTCGGCCTGCGGCGCAAGGTCAGCCATGCGACGCCGAACACCAGGATCGCCAGCGCCATGCCGCTGCACATCTGCAGCTTCCAGGCCGGAAAATTGCTGACCGGCTGGCCCGGCGGATATTTCAGCGCGCGCTGCTCGGAATCGAACAGGCCCCAGGAGCCGCCGATCGTGCCTTCGATCTCGCGCTTCCACCCTTCGTCATAGGCCTCGAACAGGTTGACGCGGAAATGCTCGCGCCGCGCCAGGTCGAGCACCTCCGCGACCACGCGCGCCTGATTGGTGCGCGACGGCAGCGCGGACTCGCGCATCCGCCCCTCGCTCGGCCAGCCGATTTCTCCGATGAAGATTTCCTTGCCCGGAAACGCCGCCGCGACCTGCTTGCGAATCTCGTCTGCGTGCGCGGCGGCCAGATCGGCCCGGATTGGAATGTTCTCCCAATAGGGCAGGATATGAATCGTGACGAAATCGACTGCGTCGGAAAGCTCGCGATTGCTCAGCCAGAACTCCCAGACCTCGGCATAGGTGACGGGGACGGTGACCTGCGCCTTGATCGAGCGGATCAGGGCGGCGAGGTCGGACGCCGCCATTTCCTTGCGCAGCAAGACCTCGTTGCCGACCACGAGTGCGATGATCGTGTCCGGATATTCCCTGGCGAGGCGGATCGCGGTTTCGACCTGCGTTGCATTCTTCTTCCGGTCCCGATCGAGGAAGATGCCCTGAATGACTTTCAGCCCTGCCTTGGCCGCAAGTCCGGGAATCTGGTCGAGGCCGAGATCGGTCGCATAGGTGCGGATGCAGTGCGATATCTTGGCAAGCTGGGCCAGATCTTCCGCGATCTGTTCCGGCGTGACCTGCGTCGCCGGCGAGAGCGACGTCTGATTGTCGCGGAACGGGGCGTAGGAGATGCACTGAACCTTGTCGTTCGGATCGATCGGCGCGCGCGGCAGGTTGACCGGGATGCCCAGCCACCACCACGCGGTGGCGATAGCGCCCAAGGATATCAGGAGAAGCGTCAGCGGGGTGCGAAGCGATACCAGGTCGGTCCCCCTTGCAGGAAGGATGTGCTGGGCGTGCGAAATGGCGAGGCCGGCAAATTGAAAAACTATGCGTCGGTTGGTGCTATATCACGCGATGACACAGTTGGCGTGTCTTTCTCGACGGCCTACTTCGCACCGGCGATCACGCCTTCGCGATTCCTGAGTACGCGATAATAGGCCCACCACAGATGGGCGGCGGCGCCGCGCAGCGGCCGCCACGGCTCGGCCAGCGGCGCCATCTGCTTCGGCGTCGGCCGCTCCTTCAAGCCGAGCCCGACCTTGACCGCCTCCTGCACCGCGAGGTCGCCCGCGGGCCACGCATCGCCGTGGCCGAGGCAGAACAGCAGATAGACGTCGGCGGTCCACGGGCCGATCCCGGGCAGCGCGGTCAGCGTGTTGTGCGCGGCATCGGCCTCCTCGTTGGCAAGCACGTCGAGGTTCAGCCGCTCCTCGGCGAGCTCGCGGGCGATGTGTTTCAGCGTCTTGATCTTCGCGGCGGACAATCCGAGCCGGCCGAGGCGGTCGGCGCGCGCCTTGCGGATCGCATCATGGTGGAACGGGTCGAAAGCCTGGCTGACGCGGCCCCAGATCGCGGCAGCACTCGCGGTCGACAGCTGCTGGCCGCAGATGATCGCGGCGAGCCCGGCAAACCCCGGCTCGCGCTGCCGGATCGCCGGCATGCCGGTCGCTTCGAGGATCGGGCGCAGGCGGCGATCCTGGTCGACCAGTTTGTGGACGGCGTCGTCGAGGTCGGCCTGGGTTTCGAGATGAATCAGCATTGCGGGCTCTTCGTCATTGAGCATGGGCCGTCTGAACGATGGCATCGCTGGCGCGCCCATCGGCGACGTTCTTTTTGTCGGAGTTAGTTGTAAGAGCATGGATGCCCGGGACAAGCCCGGCATGACGAGATCAATTGGATGCCGCCACCCGTTTTCCGTTTTGCGCCGAGTCCGAACGGTTATCTGCATCTCGGCCACGCCTACTCCGCGTTGCTCAATTTCGATCTGGCGCGGCAGGGGGGTGGGCATCTGCTGCTCCGGATCGAAGACATCGATTCGATGCGCTGTCGTCCGGAATTCGAAGCCGCGATCTACGAGGACCTCGCCTGGCTCGGCATCACCTGGGAGACCCCGGTGCGACGCCAGTCGGAGCATTTCGCCGCCTATCGCGCGGCGATCGACCGCCTGTCGGTGCAGGGGCTGGTCTATCCGAGCTTCGAGAGCCGCGCCGATATCGCGCGGCTGGTCGCCGAACGCGAGGCTGGCGGTGCCTGGCCGCGCGATCCGGACGGTGCGCCGCTTTATCCGGGGGCGGCGAAATCGCTGTCGGCCGGGGAGCGCGACCGGCTGATCGGGCAGGGCGCGCCGTTCGCGCTGCGACTCGACATGGCCGCAGCCGCCGCGCGCGCCGGCAGCCTCTCCTGGCAGGAGGCCGGCGAGGGGCCGGGCGGCGAGAGCGGTGACGTCGCGGCCCGGCCCGAGGCTTGGGGCGACGTGATCCTGGCCCGCAAGGAGACCCCAACCAGCTACCATCTCTCGGTCGTGATCGACGACGCCTTGCAAGGCGTCACCGATGTGGTCAGGGGCGCTGACCTGTTCTGGTCGACCAGCGTGCATCGGCTGTTGCAGGCGCTACTCGGCCTGCCCGCACCCGCCTACCGGCACCATGCGCTGATCCGCGACGCGGCGGGTCAAAAACTGTCGAAATCCACCCGCGCGACCGGGCTGCGCGAATTGCGGGCTGCGGGGGCAAGCCCCGCCGACATCCGCCGTCTGGTCGATTTGGAGTAGTCCGCCACCGACGTGCTGCGCGGCTCTCTACCCTGGCGGAGGCGATGGGGCTTGCGCGATTTCGGAATAATAGAAAAGTACCACCGATTTGCCCGACATGTCAAGTTGCGGCGTTGGACGCCGGCTGCTTTGCATGGGGTTGTTTTCGACATTTTGCTCGGAGGCGCCCCTCGCGGCAGCTGGCGCCGCAAGTAGATGGACCGCTTACCATCATCCTGATTTGGCTTGGCTCCTCCCGAACAGCGCCGTGACTCCGCCACTCCTGGCATGCCATGTTGCCTCCGGGGCGGGGTCACGAGATCATGGCGGCATCATCGCGCGGAGGGCGCAGCAAGCGGCGAGCAAAGGGCGCGCCGTCGACGACCCGCGCCGCCAAGACGCGCAAGGCCAAGGCCAGCAAGTCGAAGACCCGCAAGTCCAAGGCGGCGGCCAAGCCGCGCCGCACGCGGACCGCGCCAAAGACATCCGCCAAGTCCGGAGCCAAGTCTGGAGCCAAGTCCGGATCGAAGTCCGGTCCCGGCATGGTCGAGACCGCTCTCGCCGCCTTTGCCCATGAGGTGCGGACGCCGCTGACCGGAATCCTCGCGATCAGCAATCTGCTCGCGACGTCGGATCTCGGAGAGCGCGAGCGGCGCTGGGTCGACACCATCAGGGCCGGCGCCGAGCACCTGGCGAGCCTTGCGACCCTGTTGGTCGATGCCGCCCGCAGCGAGGGGCCGGGGCTCGAGATCCGGCAGGACTTCTTCGACCTGCGCACACTGGCGCGCCTCGCCGGCGATTCGCTGGCGGGCCGGGCGGCAGCCAAGGGACTGCGGGCCTCGATCGAGGTCTCCGCCGAGTTGCCCGCCTTCGCGGTAGGCGATCCCGTCCGCCTGCGCGCGGCGCTGGAAAATCTGATCGACAACGCGGTCAAGTTCACCGAGCAGGGCAGCATCGAGCTGCGCGTCGCACCGGTGCGCGCCGGCAAGCGAAGGGCGAACGGCAGGATCGGCATTGCCTTTGCGATTGCCGACAGCGGTATCGGCCTGACGCTTCCTGAGCTCAAGCGCCTGTTCCGGCCGTTCTCGCAGGCCAATGTCTCGATCGCCGCGCGGTTCGGCGGCGCCGGGCTCGGCCTGTCCTCGGTCAAGCAGCTTGCGCGCGCCATGGGCGGCGACATCGTCGTGGCCCAGCGCTCGGGCGGCGGCACCGTCTTCACGCTCAACGTGGAACTGGTTTCAGCCGAAGGACCGGCCGGTGCGTCGTCGCGCGAAGGCGCAACAGCGCCGTTATCGCAGGGGCTGCGGCTGCTCAGCGTCGAGGACAATCCGTTCGGCCGCGTCGTGCTCAACACCATCCTGACCGAGCTCGGTCACCACGCCGAATTTATAGGTCAGGGCGAGGGCGCGGCCGACAGGCTCGGACAGGGTGCCTTCGATGCGGTGCTGATGGACATGGTGCTGCCCGGCATCGGCGGCGTCGAGGCGATCAAGCGCATCCGCGCGCTGCCGCCGCCGCGCGGCCGGATCGCGATCGTCGGGATCTCCGGCCGTGCCGAGGACGAAGCCGCGGCGCGCGCCGCCGGCGCCGACGCCTTCCTGGTCAAGCCTGTTTCTCCGCGGGCACTCGCAACTGCGCTGCATGAAGCGATACGCCGCGCGGCAGCCGCGACTTGATGATCGCGGCGTTCAATTCGCCGCCGAACACGAAGATCGCGGCGATGAAATACATGAACACCAGCGCGATCACCACCGAGGCGAGCCCCGCATACATCGTGACGTAATTGTTGGCGAAGCGCGCCAGGTACATGCCGAAGCCGATGCCTGAGATCAGCGACGCCACCACGGTAAAGATGATGCCAGGCAGGATCTGCGTGAAGCCGCGGCGCCCCGCCGGCAGCCAGGCATGCAGGATGAACAGCGCGACGACCAGCGCCAGGATCGTGATGCCGTAGCGGGCGATGTTGAGCAGGCTCTCGTTGGATTCGACGAAGAACGGGATGTAGCGCCGCGCCGCCTCGATGATCAGCGGCCCGAGCACGATCAGGAACGCCATCGCGAGCGAGGTGAAGGCAGCCACCAGCGTGTAGCCGATCGATTCCAGGCGCAGCCAGTACCAGCGCCGCGGCTCGATCACGGCATAGGCGCGGTTCAGCGCCACCCGCAGCGCCTCGACGCCGTTGGAGGCGAAGTACACCGCGAGCACCGCGCCGATGGTCAGGATGTCGCCGCGGGTGTTGGTCAGCACGTCGTGGATCTGGCCCGACAGCGCCCCGGCGACCTGATCCGGCCAGACCTGGAGCAGCAGCCCGACCGCCTGGTCGGCGAGCTCCTTGGAGCCGAAGAAGCCGGCCAGCGACGTCAGCACGATCAGGAACGGGAACAGCGCCATCAGGGTCGACAGCGCGATGTGGCTTGAGATCGCCCAGCCGTCATCGGCGAGGAACGTGTAAAAGGCATCCATCACGACGTGGGTGACGTAACGAAGCTGCTTCACATTCCACCCGGCATTGTCGAAAACGGCTCGGTCCGAGAACGGACCCAGCATCTGATATTACGCACTGAAAAGCCAGTTGGTTGCATCGGCCGCCTGTGTGGAAGTCCGCGTCATGCGGTGTTATGTACCGCAGATGACATCTCTTCTCAGCACGATCATTCTTCCCATCGCCGTCGGCGCCGTCGCGCTGGTGCTCCTGCTCGGCCTCATCAACATGATGAAGGGCGGCTCGCCGAACACGTCGCAGAAGCTGATGCGGCTGCGCGTGCTCTTTCAGTTCGTCGCTATCGTCATCGCGATGCTCGCGGTCTGGGCGATGGGGCGATAGATGCGCTATCGTACACCTCTCCCATTGGGAGAGGTCGGATCGCCAAAGGCGATCCGGGTGAGGGGCTTTGGTTTATCGTTAGACTGTAACCCCTCACCCGCTCGCAAGATGCTCGCGACCTCTCCCTACGGGAGAGGTGTCAACACCGGAGCTCACCATGGTCGTTCTCAATCGGATCTACACGCGCACCGGCGATGACGGCACCACCGCGCTCGGCTCCGGCGAGCGGCGGCCGAAATACGATCTGCGCGTCGCCGCCTATGGCACCGTCGACGAGACCAACGCCGCGATCGGCGTGGTGCGGCTGCATCTGGCTGATAGTCCCGAGGTCGATGCGATGCTCGGCCGGATCCAGAACGATCTGTTCGATCTCGGCGCCGACCTTGCGGTGCCCGAGCGCGAGGGCAAGGCCGAACGCCTGCGCGTGCTGGCGAGCCAGGTCGAGCGCCTCGAGCGCGACATCGACAGCCTGAACGATCAGCTCGCGCCGCTGACCTCGTTCGTGCTGCCCGGCGGCACGCCTGCCGCTGCATATCTGCATCTCGCCCGGACGATATGTCGCCGTGCGGAACGGATGATGGTGGAACTCGCCGCCCGGCCCGACGAGCCGGTCAATCAAGCTGGCATCCAGTATATGAATCGCCTGTCGGATTTCCTGTTCGTTGCCAGCCGCTTCCAGAACAATAAAGGGGCGGGGGACGTGTTGTGGGTGCCCGGCCAGAACCGTTAGACTGGCTCAAAACCGGGTGACGGTTTTTTGGCGTTGGCGCGTTGACCGGGGGAAACGGGACCTTTAGGTTCCGCGCCAGCCAACCGAAACCCATAAAATCAAAGCGAAAGAGGATCGATGAAGGTTCTTGTGCCGGTAAAGCGGGTCGTCGACTATAACGTCAAGGTCCGCGTCAAGAGCGACGGGACGGGCGTGGAGCTCGCCAACGTCAAGATGTCGATGAACCCGTTCGACGAGATCGCCGTCGAGGAAGCGCTGCGGCTGAAGGAAGCCGGCAAGGCGACCGAAGTGGTGGTGGTGTCGATCGGACCCGCGCAGGCCTCCGAGACCATCCGCACCGCCCTTGCGATGGGCGCCGACCGCGGCATCCTGGTCAAGGCCGAAGGCAATGTCGAACCGCTCGCGGTCGCCAAGATCCTGAAGGCGGTGGTCGAGGCGGAGCAGCCCGGCCTCGTCATTCTCGGCAAGCAGGCGATCGACGACGATTCGAACCAGACCGGCCAGATGCTGGCCGCGCTGCTCGGCTGGTCGCAGGCGACCTTCGCCTCCAAGCTCGAAGTCGAAGGATCGGACTTCAAGGTCACCCGCGAAGTCGACGGCGGCCTGCAGACCATCAAGCTGAAGGGCCCGGCGATCGTCACCACCGACCTCCGCCTCAACGAGCCGCGCTATGCGTCGCTGCCCAACATCATGAAGGCGAAGAAGAAGCCGATCGACGACAAGAGCGTCGCGGACTACGGCGTCGACGTGACGCCGCGTCTGGAAGTGCTGAAGACCGCGGAACCGGCAGGCCGCAAGGCGGGCGTCAAGGTCAAGGACGTCGCCGAACTCGTGAACAAGCTCAAGACCGAAGCCGGGGTTCTCTGATGACGACGCTGTTGATTGCCGAACACGACCACGAGACCCTGAAGGACTCGACCAACAAGGCGCTGACCGCGGCGAGCCAGCTCGGCGGCGACGTGCATGTGCTGGTTGCCGGTGGCGGCCAGGGCACCAAGGCGGCGGCGGAAGCAGCCGCCAAGCTCGCCGGCGTCAGCAAGGTGCTGGTGGCCGAAGGCCCCGCCTATGAGCACGATCTTGCCGAGCCGCTGGCTGCGCTGATCGTCGCGCTGGCGCCGAACTATGACGCCTTCGTCGCGCCCGCTACCTCGCGCTTCAAGAACGTGATGCCGCGCGTCGCAGCCTTGCTCGACGTCATGCAGGTCTCCGAGATCATCAAGGTCGTCGCGCCCGACACCTATGAGCGGCCGATCTATGCCGGCAACGCGATCCAGACCGTGAAGTCGAAGGACGCCAAGAAGGTGATCACCGTCCGCACCTCGACCTTCGCCGCCGCCGGCGAAGGCGGCAGCGCGGCGATCGAGAACGCCGCTTCCGCCGCCGATCCGGGCCTGTCCACGTTCGTCGGCGAGGAGGTCGCCAAGAGCGACCGTCCGGAACTGACCTCGGCCAAGATCATCGTCTCGGGCGGCCGCGCCATGCAGAGCCGCGAGAACTTCGCCAAGTACATCGAGCCGCTCGCCGACAAGCTCGGCGCCGGGGTCGGCGCCTCGCGCGCCGCGGTCGATGCCGGCTATGCGCCGAACGACTGGCAGGTCGGCCAGACCGGCAAGGTGGTGGCCCCGGAACTCTATGTCGCGGTCGGCATCTCCGGCGCGATCCAGCATCTGGCCGGCATGAAGGACTCCAAGGTGATCGTCGCCATCAACAAGGATGAAGACGCGCCGATCTTCCAGGTCGCCGATTACGGCCTGGTCGCCGACCTCTACCAGGCGGTTCCGGAGCTGACCGAAGCGCTCGGCAAGCTCGGAAAGTAAGCGACAAGACACCGGCCGGGTGGGTAAGCTCCGGCCGGTGTTATGATTTTCGAGGCAATGATCCGGAAACGTTTTTCCGGAAGGATCATGCCCGACAGGGGAAATGGGACCCCGGTGTGATGACCTGTCATCACACCATGGTCTCGGGAAACGTTTTCCGGCGGATTGGGCAACCCGGAAGGCTGCACTTCGGGTATCGTTGGGATTGGGCAGGCGCGACATGCGCGCCGTTCCGGTGGATGACAAGATGACGGTGGCAATCAAAAAGGTCGGCGTGATCGGTTCGGGCCAGATGGGCAATGGCATTGCCCATGTGGCGGCGCTGGCCGGCTTCGACGTGGCGCTCAACGACGTGTCCGGCGACCGGCTGAAGTCGGCGTTGGCGACCATCAACGGCAATCTGACCCGCCAGGTCGCCAAGAAGGCGATCAGCGAGACCGACCGCAAGCAGGCGCTCGACCGCATTACCTCCGCCGAGACGATCGATGCGCTGGCCGATTGCGATCTCGTGATCGAGACCGCGGTCGAGAAGGAAGAGACCAAGCGCAAGATCTTCCACGACGTCTGCGCGGTGCTGAAGCCGGATGCGATCGTCGCGACCAACTCGTCGTCGATCTCGATCACGCGGCTCGCCGCCTCGACCGACCGCCCGGAGAAATTCATCGGCATTCATTTCATGAATCCGGTGCCGGCGATGGAGCTGGTCGAGCTGATCCGCGGTATCGCCACCGACGACGCGACCTTCGACGCCGCCAAGGCGTTCGTTGCCAAGCTCGGCAAGCAGGTCGCGGTGTCGGAAGATTTCCCTGCCTTCATCGTCAATCGCATTTTGCTGCCGATGATCAACGAGGCGATCTACACGCTGTATGAAGGCGTCGGCAATGTCGAGGCGATCGATGCCGCGATGAAGCTCGGCGCGCATCATCCGATGGGCCCGCTCGAGCTCGCCGATTTCATCGGCCTCGACACCTGCCTGTCGATCATGCAGGTGCTGCACGAGGGCCTGGCCGACTCCAAATACCGGCCGTGCCCGCTGCTGGTGAAGTATGTCGAAGCCGGCTGGCTCGGACGCAAGAGCCAGCGCGGCTTCTACGACTATCGCGGCGACAAGCCGATCCCGACCCGATAATCACCGCGTCTTCAGATCAGTGCCCGCAGCAGCGCAAGCGTCGCGGGCACGAGACTGACAACCATCGTCACACCCGTTCCAAGCCCGAGCAGATGCGCCGTCAGCGCGAGACGCTGGCTCTTCGCGTGAGGCGTCATTGGAGGGCCTCGCAGGCGCGCTTCAGCCGTCTTGCAGCCTCCTCGATGGTCGATGACGGGTTGGCGAAGCTGACGCGGATGTAGGGCGACAGCCCGAGATCCTCGCCGGGAAACACCACGACGTCCGCTTCCTCGAGCAGATAGGTCGAGAAGTCTCGGTCGGTCTCGATCACCTTGCCGTCGGGTGTACGCTTGCTGATCACGCCGGCGCAGTTGACCAGCAAATAGAACGTGCCCTCGGGCGGCGTGCAGGAGAGCCCGTTGCATCCGTTGACCAGTTCGGCAAAGCGATCGCGCCGCGTGCGAAGGATCGCGGCGCGCTCGAGCAGCACATCCTGTGCGCCATCGAGCGCGGCGACCGCCGCGGCCTGGCTGATCGACGATGCGCCGGACGTGGTCTGCGACTGGATCGCGATCATCGCGCGGATCAGCGCCGCAGGTCCGGCGGCATAGCCGATCCGCCATCCCATCATGGCGTAGCTCTTGGCGAGGCCGCTGACGGTCAATGTCCGAGGCTTCAGGCGCGGTTCGATCTCCGCCAGCGTCGTCGCCGGCGCACCATCGAACGCGATGTGCTCGTAGAGCCCGTCGGCCAGCACCCAGATCTCCGGATGCCGCGACAGGACTGCGGCGATCTCGGCCAGGTCCTCGCGCGAATAGAGCGCGCCGGAGGGATTGACCGGATTGTTGATCACGATCCAGCGCGTCCGCGCCGAGATCGCCGCCTGCAGATCCTCCGCGCGCAGCTTGAAGCCGTTGTTCTGCGCGCACGGTACGACCACCGGCGTGCCGTGCGAAAGCCGCACCTGATCGAGATAGGGCGCCCAATAGGGCGCGGGGATGATCACCTCATCGCCCGGCGCCAGCGTCGCCAGCAGCGCATTGAACAACGCCTGGGTCGAGCCGTTGGTGATCACGATCTCATCCAGCCGATAGTCGAGACGATGGTCGCGCAGCAGCGCGGCCTGCACCGCCCGCTTCAGCTCCGGCGTGCCGTCGACGTCGGTGTAGCGGGTCTCGCCGCGCAACGCCGCGTCATGCGCCGCCGCGATCACATGGTCCGGTGTCGGGAAGTCGAGATTGCCCGACGACAGCTCGATGATGTCGCGCCCGGCGGCGCGCAACTCGCGGGCGCGTCGACGCAGCACCGATGCGGGCGACGCCTTGATGCCGCTCATGCGCGGCGAGAGGATCGGTGTTGCGGTCATCGGACGTACTGTGCCTCGCCGTTGCCGAACGACCAGTTCTCGGGGAGCACCTCGACGAGGTTGATGAAGATGTCCTCACGGCGCAGGCCGGGACTTTCCGCCAGCAGTTCGGCGATCCGCCGATACAGCCTCTGCTTCTGCGCCACCGGACGGGTGTTGCTGACGGTGATCTGGATGATGACCAGGTCGTCGCTCCGCCCGATGCCGAGGTAATCGGCGCCATAGACGAAGTCGTCGCCGTCGTGCTCGGAGATCGTCATGAAGCGATCGCCCTCCGGCACATCGAAGGTCTCGCGCATCGCGCGATAAAGGTTCTCGAGAATCGATTTGCGGTAGGCGGCGGGCTTGCCCCGCCGCAGTGAGACGCGGGTCAGCGGCATGATGATGGCTCTCCTGGCGGCGATCGTTGCGTTCAGCCGAACCTAGGGGCTTCTTGATCATTGAAAAACCGTATGATAAATGATTTTAATGATATTCATTTTAAATGAATGGCCATGAAGGCGCTCGACATCGAGGCGGTGCAGGCCTTCGTGCTGGTGGCGGACCTCAGCAGCTTCACCCGCGCCGCGCAGGCGATGGAGACCACGCAGTCCGCGGTCAGCCTGAAGATCAGACGGCTGGAGGACGGGCTCGGCCGCCGGCTGCTGGAGCGAACGCCGCGGCTGGTTCGGCTGTCTGCCGAAGGCGCCGCCTTCCTCGGCGCGGCGCGCAACCTGGTTGCCGCGCATCAGTCGGCGATCGGGTCGTTCGCGGCCGAACACCGGCGGCTGATGGTCGGTATCAGCCACCACATCGTCGGATCGGAGCTCGCATCGCTGTTGAAGCGGATGAACGCCACTGATCCAGGACTGGTGATCCAGCTGCATGTCGATACGTCACGCGCGGTGCTCGGCGCATTCGACGACGGCAGGCTCGATGCGGCGATCGTGCTGCGCCACGACGCCAGGCGTCGCGATGGCGACGTGCTGTTCGAGGAGCCGTTCGGCTGGATGGCCGCCCCGGACTTCCACCACCGGCCCGGCGAGCCGCTGCGGCTCGCGACCCAAGCCGAGCCGTGCAGCGTGCGGGCCATGGCGGTCGAGGTCCTCGACGCTGCCGGCATCGCCTGGACCGAGGCGTTTGTCGGTGGCGGGCTTTCGACCATCGGGGCCGCCATATCCGCAGGCCTCGCGGTTGCCGCGCTGGCGCGCCGGGTGGCGCCGGCCGATACCGTCGACCTCGGGCCGCGGCTTGGCCTGCCGCCATTGCCGTCGCGCGACGTCATGCTGCACTCGAAACTGTCGGACGCACGGACCCGGCAGGCGCTGCGCACCCTCGGTGCAGCCTTCGCGGCGAACGCAGCCTAGACGTCCGTCATTCGGTCAAGCGACACCCGGCACGCTTGAGCATGTCGCGGATGATCAGCGGCGTGGCCGGCGTCCCGTTTGCGGCAGCCGCACCGGCGATCGCATCGCGGGCCTGCTGGGCGTCGAGCGTCAGCCGCCGGGCACAAGGCGGCAGGCCGCGGGCGGTATCGAGCAGCCAGCCGGCGGTTTCGCCTGACCCAGCCAGATAGGCCGTCAATGTCTGGCGCGCGGTCGGATTGGTGGCGGCCTGATCCAGCATCGCCCTGACCTGCGCCACCGAGATCTGTCCGCGTGATGTCGAAGGCTGTGCCGGCGCGGCCGTGGTCAGGAAGAGGAGGGCGCAGATGACGCACGTCGGACGATTGAGCATGAGGTGACCTTTCAATGCATGTTGACTTGCAGATATTAATTATCATAAAACAATAATATCAGGTCAGCACCCGAGGTCGAGCATGTCCGTGACCCTCTCATCAGAACCGTCCCAGTTTGCGCGGCCGGCCCGCCTCGCGCGCATCAGCGCGATCAGCCGCCTGCTTGCCTATGCCTGCACCGGCATCTCGTTCCTGCTCGCTGTGGGATTGCTGGCCTATTGGCTGGCGAGCCCCGACGAGGCGATCCTGCGCGATGCGGGGCTGACCGGCTTCGCGTTCCATCCGATCGGCTGGCTGGTCCGCCTGATGGCTCTCGCGGTCTCGGCGCTGCCGTTGGCCGGTCTGATCTGGGGACTGTCGCGGGTGCGGCGCTGCTTCAATTCGTTCGCGGCAGGACGTTTCTTCACGGCGGATAACGTTGCGGGGTTGCGCGATCTCGCGATCGCGATGCTGGTCTCGACCCTGCTGAAGCCGCTGATCGGCGCGCTGCTCTCGATCCTGCTGAGCTGGCAGACCTACGCGCAGGGCCAGTCCATCGTCATCGCGCTCGGCTCCGACACGCTGCTGGCGCTGTTGTTTGCGGGTCTGGTCGCGGTAACGGCCTGGGTGATGGCCGAGGCCAATGCGATCGCCGACGAGCACGCGCAATTCGTCTGAGGCATTTGCGATGCCGATCCGGGTCCGGCTCAACGTGATGCTCGCCGAGCGCAACGTGAAATCGAAGGAGCTCGCCGAATATGTCGGGATCACCGAGGCCAATCTGTCCCTGCTCAAGCAGGGCAAGGTGAAGGGCGTCCGGTTCGACACGCTGGAGCGGATCTGCACCTATCTGAAGTGCCAGCCCGGCGACCTCCTGCGCCATGAAGACGACGATGCGTCAGCCTGACACGGCCATCCATTACCCAAGCATTAACTTTCGCGCGCTACCTAAGGTCGAACTTGCAAGTTGGACTTGGGAGTACCGCGTATGGACACGATGAGCATGGTCACCAGCATCCTCTCGATGCAGCAGGGCAATCTGCAGGGTGAGATCGCGACCCGCGTGACCAAGCAGAACCTCGACGCGGAAAAGTTCGCGGTTCAGACCCTGCTCGGTACGCCGTCGACCGCCAATCTCGGTGCCGGCATCGGTGGCAACCTCAACGCCGTCGCCTGATCAGAACCCGGCCGCCGCAGGCTGTAGCGCCGCCTTCACCAGCTTGATCGCGTCGTCGCTCGCCCATTCGGCGGGGCCGGCGATGTTGGCGATTTCGCAGCCCTTGCCGTCGACCAGCACCGAGGTCGGCATGCCCAAGGCCTTGCCTATGTTCTTAAGATCCTGAAACACCTTGGCTTTCTGGTCGCTGAAATAGCCGAGATTGGTCAGATTGGCCTCTTTCAGGAAGTTTTTCGGCTTGTCCGGGTCGCGGGTGTCGATGTTGATCGCGACCACCTCGAAATCCTTGCCGCCGAGCTTGGTCTGCAGGCTGTCGAGCGCCGGCATCTCCTTGCGGCAGGGCACGCACCAGGTCGCCCACAGGTTCACCAGCACGGTCTTGCCGCGCCAGTCCGAAAGCTTCTTCGGCTGCCCATTGGCGTCCTCGAAGGCCAGGTCGGGCAGCCTCAAGGGAGTGGTCGCCATGGTCAGCGCCGCGACCTCGCCATGGGCGAGCGGGGCGATCTTCTTCGCCAGGTCCACCGCGCTGTTGCAGGCGATATCGCCGCCGGCGGGATGCCTGAGGCCGGAGATCCCGACATAGCCGATCACGGCTCCGACCAGCACGGCGCCGATCACCAGCGGGATGCGCCATTTGGCCGTCGGCCTGGTGGTCGATTCGGGTGGGGGCGTCTCGGGCATATCGTTTGTCATCCTGGGTCAGATATGGCTATGCAATGCCGGGAATACGTTAGGAACCGCCATGCTGTTTCGCCGCCACGGGCAATGAACCAGCACGGCCTGAAATACAAATTCGTGAGCGAGAAGTCATGAGCAACAAGATGTGGGGCGGCCGGTTCTCGGAGCGTCCCGACGCGATCATGGAGGAAATCAACGTCTCCATCGACGTCGACCGGCACCTTTATGCCCAGGACATTGCCGCGTCCAAGGCCCACGCCGCGATGCTCGCCGCGCAAGGCATCATCACGTCAGCTGATGCGAAAAATATCGGTAAAGGTCTAGACACGATTTTGTCAGAAATCGGCAAGGGCGATTTCGACTTCAAGCGCGCGCTCGAGGACATTCATATGAATGTCGAGTCGCGGCTGTCGGAGCTGATCGGGCCCGCGGCGGGCCGGCTGCACACCGCGCGCTCGCGCAACGACCAGGTCGCGACCGATTTCCGGCTCTATGTCCGCGACACCATCGATGAGACGAACGCGGCGCTGGCCGCGTTCCAGCGGGCCCTGGTGACCCGTGCGCTGGAGCATGCCGGAACCGTGATGCCGGGCTTCACCCATCTGCAGACCGCGCAACCAGTGACGTTCGGCCATCATCTGCTCGCCTATGTCGAGATGGCCGGCCGCGACCGTGGCCGCTTTATCGACGCGCGCAAGCGGCTGAACGAATCGCCGCTCGGCGCCGCGGCGCTCGCCGGCACCTCGTTTCCGATCGACCGCGCCGCGACGGCGAAGGCGCTCGGCTTCGACCGTCCGATGGCCAATTCGCTCGATGCGGTGTCGGACCGCGATTTCGTGCTGGAGACGCTCTCCGCGGCCGCGATCTGCGCGGTGCATATGTCGCGCTTCGCCGAGGAGATCGTGATCTGGACCTCGCCGCTGGTGGGCCTCGTCAAGCTCAGCGACAAGTTCACGACCGGCTCGTCGATCATGCCGCAGAAGCGCAATCCGGACGCCGCCGAGCTGGTGCGCGCCAAGACCGGCCGCGTGATCGGTGCACTCACCGCGCTGCTGATCGTGATGAAGGGCCTGCCGCTCGCCTATCAAAAGGACATGCAGGAGGACAAGCAGGGCGCGATGGAGGCGTTCGAGGCGCTGTCGCTCGCGATCCGCGCCATGACCGGCATGGTCGAGGATCTGGTGCCGGACGAGGCGAAGATGAAGGCCGCGGCCGGCGAGGGCTATGCCACCGCGACCGACCTGGCCGACTGGCTGGTGCGCACCCTGAAAATGCCGTTCCGCGATGCCCACCACGTTACCGGCCGCATCGTCGGCCTGGCCTCCAGCAAGGGCGTGGCACTGCACGAGCTGCCGCTTGCGGCCATGCAGGAGGTCGAGCCGAAGATTACCGCCGACGCGCTCAAGGTGCTCAGCGTCGAATCCTCGGTGAAAAGCCGGACCTCGTTTGGCGGCACGGCGCCGAAGAATGTGATGGCGCAGGCCAAGGCCTGGGCCAAGCGGCTGGAAAAAGAGCGAAAATTGGGCTGATCGAGAAAATTTGGCCGTGATTTCATCGTCCTCCGCCTCTCGCCAGAGCACGCCAATGTTTGTATGGTGCCGCCCGAATTGGGGAATTCGTCGTGATTAGCAAGAACCGCCTGACCCCCTCGGGATGGGCCATCATTGTGCTGAGCGTGTCAGCGCTGGCGCTCGGCGGCTGCGGCCGCAAGGGACCGCTTGACCTGCCGCCGACCGCGAACGCTGCGCCGGGTGCGGCAGCGAGCGACACCGATAGCGAGCGGGCGGCGCAGCCCAGCGTGTTCAATCCGACCTATGGCTCGGATGCCGCGCCGGCCGCGACGCGTGGCAATAAACGGCCCTTCGTCCTCGATCCGCTGCTCGGCAACTAATATCTGGAGCATGATCCGGAAGAGTGCGAAGCGGTTTTCCGACGAGATCATGTTCAAACAAACCAGCGTGTCATGAACCATTTCGACTATCGCAACGGTGTGCTGCATGCCGAGGCGGTCAATCTCATTGAGCTCGCGGAAGCCGTCGGCACGCCGTTCTATTGCTATTCGACGGCGACGCTGGAGCGGCACTACCGCGTCTTCACCGAGGCCTTCGCCGGCGAGAAGGCGCTGGTTTGCTACGCCATGAAGGCGAACTCCAACCAGTCGGTGCTGCGCACGCTGGCCAAACTCGGCGCCGGCGCCGACGTGGTGTCGGGCGGTGAGTTGAAGCGGGCGCTGGCGGCCGGCATCCCGCCGTCGAAGATCGTGTTCTCCGGCGTCGGCAAGACCGAGGGCGAGCTGCGTGCCGCGCTGGCTGTCGACATCCTCTGCATCAACATCGAGTCCGAGCCGGAGCTCGAGATGTTGTCGCGCCTTGCGGTCGAGATGAAGACCACCGCGCGGATCTCGGTGCGGGTCAATCCCGATGTCGATGCCGGCACCCATGCCAAGATCTCGACCGGCAAGTCGGAGAACAAGTTCGGCATTCCGATCGCGCGTGCCCGCGAGGTCTATGCCCGCGCCGCGAAGCTGCCGGGCATCAAGGTCACCGGCACCGACGTGCATATCGGCAGCCAGATTACCGATCTCGGCCCGCTGGAGGCCGCCTTCCGGCTGCTCGCCGAATTCGTGCAGACGCTGCGCGCCGACGGCCACGACATCTCGCATGTCGATTTCGGCGGCGGCCTCGGCATTCCCTATTACATGGACCGCGCCGCGCCGCCGGAACCTAATGCCTATGCCGCGATGGTCAAGCGCGTCACGCACAATCTCGGCTGCACGCTGATGTTCGAGCCGGGCCGCATGATCGTCGGCAATGCCGGCATCCTGGTTGCCCGCGTGATCCATGTGAAGCCGGGCGATGCCAAGAACTTCGTCATCATCGACGCGGCGATGAACGACCTGATCCGGCCGACGCTCTATGAAGCGCATCACGACATTCTGCCGGTGCGTCAGCCAGCCGCGGGCACGCCGGTCATGGTCGCCGACGTGGTCGGCCCGGTCTGCGAGACCGGCGACTATCTCGCGCTCGACCGCACGCTGCCGCAGCCGAAGGCCGGCGATCTGCTGGCGATCATGACCGCCGGCGCCTATGGCGCGGTGCAGTCCGGCACCTACAACACGCGGCCGCTGGTGCCGGAAGTGCTGGTCAAGGACGACCAGTACGCCGTCGTGCGCCCACGTATCGACGTCGACGCCCTGATCGCGATGGACAAGCCCGCGCCGTGGCTGTGAGGCTCTGAGCGTGCCGCATCAATAGTGTCGTCCTGGCGAAGGCCAGGACCCATAACCACCGCCCTTGATTGTTACACTGAGCTGGGGCTCCAGCTCAGCTACCCCACAAAATCCTGTGGTTATGGGTCCCGGGTCGCGCTTCGCTTGCCCGGGACGACAGCGTTTGTTTGGTCGACAGAGTCACTTCGCTGCGTGACTGCCGCCCTTGGCTCCGCCGACGATCACGCCCGCGGCCTTCTCGATCGGCTTGATTGCCGCAGTGAAATCCGACTCCGGTCCCTCGTCGCGGATGATGACCTCCCAGAGCCGGCCGACCGCTTCGGCGACTTCCATCGACAGCCCGAGCGCGCGCATCTCCTCGACGGCGAGGCGCACGTCCTTGACCATCAACCCGGTGGCGAAGCCGAAGTCGAAGCTGCGCGGCAAGACCGCGCGCGGAAACTTGTCGCGGCTCGCGGTGTTCAGCCCCGAGCCCGCATTGATGACGTCGATCATGACGGCCGGGTCCAGCCCGGACTTCACGCCCATCACCACCGCTTCCGAGGTCGCGACCATCGCGGTTGCGGAGAGGAAGTTGTTGGCCAGCTTCATGGTCTGGCCGGAGCCCGGCTTGGTGCCGATGAAGAACACCTTGCCGATGACGTCGAGCGCGCCCTTCACCAGCTCGAAATCGGCGCGCGGGCCCGACACCATCACCGCGAGCGTGCCCTTCTCGGCGCCTGACACACCACCGGAGACCGGGCTGTCGATCTGCACGATGTGCTTGTTCGCCAGCAGATCGTGGATCTTCACCGCCATCCGCGAGCCGACGGTGGAGAGATCGATGAAGCGCTTGACGCGCGTGCCCTCGATCACGCCGCCCGCACCGGTCGCGACCTCGAGCGAGGCTTGCAGCGACGGGAGACTCGCCATCACGGTCTCGACGCGGTCGGCGATGTCCTTGGGCGATGTCGCGGCCTGGGCGCCGAGCGCAACCAGCCTGTCGAGCGCGTCCTTGCTGGTGTCGAATACGGTGAGCTTGTGGCCGGCCTCGATCAGCCGGCGCGCCATCGGGAAGCCCATCTTCCCGAGGCCGATGAATCCGATTTCCATGGGTCGTTTCCTTTTCTTCGTTATGCGCGATATTCCGCGCCCCACACGCGATGTCGTCCTGGCGAAGGCCAGGACCCATTACCCCAGGAGCTTGTTGTTTCGCCGATCAGGGGCCACAGCTTTCGTAGCGATGACGTTCGGTGGTTATGGGTCCTGGCCTTCGCCAGGACGACGGCGGTAAGACAGCAGCGCCTCACGCCTTGTTGTCGAGTTCGGCGAACACTTCGCGCGCGATGCGGAAGCTGTCGACGCCGGCGGGGATGCCGGCATAGATCGAGACCTGCATGAAGATCTCGCGGATCTCGTCGCGGGAGACGCCGTTGGTCAGCGCGCCCTTGATGTGCGCCTTCAATTCGTGCGGCCGGTTCAGGATCGAGATCATGGCGAGGTTGAGCATGCTGCGGGTCTTGCGCGGCAGTTCCTCGCGGCCCCAGACCGCACCCCAGCAATATTCGGTGACGAGTTCCTGGAACGGCTTGTTGAAGCTGTCCGAGTTCTTCAGCGCATTGTTGACATAGGCCTCGCCGAGCACCGCCTTGCGGATTTCGAGCCCCTTGTCGTGCGTCTTCTGGTCCATATCGTTTCCTCGTGCGTTTAGGCTTGGGTTCGGTCCGGGAAGTTACGGGGTCGAACCGCCGCAGTCACGCCTTCGTGTTATGCGTATTTCCCGGTGTGGGTTACGTCGGGGAACGGGTGCCTCAAAGCCGCCGCCGTGCTAGGCTGACCTGCGGGCTACCCCGGAGATTTTATTGAGCGGAGCCAACATCGACCCGTCTGCCAACCCGTCAAGCGCCGCGCGCGACAGTGATGCGAGTGCACGGCTGAAGCTGACGCAACAGAGGCTCACCGAGGCCCTGCAGCGGGCAAAACTCGCGATTGCGTGGGAACGGGCCTGGCCGCATCTGGCGCGGTTCCTGACGGTCGTGGGTCTGTTCCTGGTCGCGTCCTGGGCCGGGCTTTGGCTGGTGCTGCCGTTTGCCGCACGGCTGGCCGGCGCCGGCCTGTTTGGGCTTGCCGCGCTCGCGACGCTGTTGCCGCTGCTGCGCTTCCGCTGGCCGAGCCGCGAGGAGGGGTTGAGCCGGCTCGACCGCGGCGTCGGCGTCCGGCATCGGCCGGCGACCACGCTTTCCGATACGCTCACCAACCAGGATCCGTTCGCGCTGGCGCTGTGGCAGGCGCAGCGCGAGCGCACGCTGGCGTCGATCAAGCGTATCCGTGCCGGCCTGCCGCGGCCGCGCGTCTCGCTGCACGATCCCTGGGCGCTGCGCGCGCTGGTCATCGTGATGCTGGTCGCGAGCTATGTCGCCGCCGGCGACGAACGCGGCCTGCGCGTCGCCTCCGCGTTCGACTGGAACGGCATCATGGCGCCGGCCAATGTCCGGGTCGATGCCTGGGTGACGCCGCCGAACTACACGGCCAAGCCGCCGATCATCCTGTCGAGTTCCAACAAGGACGCCAACGCGGCCGATGCGACCCCGCTCGCGGTTCCCTCGGGCAGCACGCTTCTGGTGCGCTCCAGCGGTGGCGCCATCGACGTCGTCGTGGGTGGCGGCGTCACCGAGGTCGCGCCCGAAGGGCAGGCGCCGAAGGGGACCAATGAGCGGCATTTCAAGATCACCGCCGACGGCACCGCGCATGTCCGCGCCCCGGCCGGCCAGCCGCAGTGGAAGTTCACCGCGACGCCGGACCGCCCGCCGTCGATTGCGCTGACCAAGGATCCGGAGCGGCAGGCGCGCGGCGCCTTGCAGATGTCCTACAAGCTCGAGGACGATTACGGCGTGACCGAAGCACGCGCGCAGTTCGCCGCGCGGCCCGCCGATGTGGCGAAGGATGCCGACGGCAAGGCCGCGCAGCGGCGGCCGCTGTTCGAGCCGCCGCAGTTTCCGCTGGTGCTGCCGAATGCCCGCACCCGTAACGGCGTCGGCCAGACCGTCAAGGATCTCAGCGAAGATCCCTACGCCGGCGCCGAGGTGACGCTGACGCTGACCGCCAAGGACGAGGCCGGCAATGAGGGCAAGAGCGAGCCCTTCAACATGCGCCTGCCGGAGCGGCTGTTCACCAAGCCCCTGGCGCGCGCGCTGATCGAGCAGCGCCGTATCCTGGCGCTCGACGCCAACCAGAACGGCCAGGTCTACGCCGCGCTCGATGCGCTGATGATCGCGCCGGAAATGTTCATGCCGGAGACCGGCTATTATCTCGGCCTCCACACCGTGGCCCGCCAGCTCGAGGCCGCGCGCACCGACGATCAGCTGCGCGAGGTCGTCGCCAGCCTGTGGGCGCTCGCCGTCACCATCGAGGACGGCAACATCAGCGACGTCGACAAGGCGCTGCGCGCGGCGCAGGACGCGCTCAAGCAGGCGCTGGAGCGCGGCGCGAGCGACGAGGAGATCAAGAAGCTCACCGACAATCTGCGCGCGGCGCTGGACAATTTCCTGCGCCAGATGGTCGAGCAGTTCCGCAACAATCCGCAGCAGCTCGCCCGGCCGCTCGATCCCAATGCCAAGGTGCTGAGCCAGCAGGACCTCAAGAACATGCTCGATCGCATGGAGCGGATGTCGCGCTCCGGCGACAAGGAGGCGGCGCGGCAGCTGCTCGAGCAGATGCAGCAGATGCTGGAAAACCTGCAGATGGCGCAGCCCAATCAGGGCGACGACGACATGCAGCAGTCGCTCAACGAGCTCGGCGACATGATCCGCAAGCAGCAGCAATTGCGCGACAAGACCTTCAAGCAGGGCCAGGATTCCCGCCGCGACCGCATGCGCGGCAAGCAGGGCGATCAGTCGATGGGTGACCTGCAGCAGGATCAGCAGGCGCTGCGCGACCGCCTGAAGAAGCTGCAGGAAGAGCTCGCCAAGCGCGGCATGGGGCCGGAGCAGCGCGGCCAGAAGGGCCAGAAAGGTCAGAAGGGCGATCAGGGCCAGCAGGGCGAGCAAGGCGACGATCAGGGTGACGATGGCGACGGGCTCGACCAGGCCGATTCCGCGATGGGCGATGCCTCCGGGCGGCTCGGCGAAGGCAATGCCGACGGCGCGGTGGATTCGCAGGGCCGCGCGCTGGATGCACTGCGCAAGGGCGCGCAGAACCTCGCCGATGCGATGCAGCAAGGCGACGGCGACCAGCAGGGCGACGGCCCCGGCAACCGCGTCGGCCGCCAGCAGAGCGGCGGCAACCAGACCGACCCGCTCGGCCGTCCGTTGCATGGCCGCGAATTCGGCGACGACTACACCGTGAAGATCCCCGGCGAGATCGACGTCCAGCGCGTCCGCCGCATCCTCGAAGAGCTGCGCCGCCGCCTCGCTGATCCGTCACGGCCGCAGATCGAGCTCGACTACATCGAGCGGCTGCTGAAGGATTATTGACATCACCGCACATTCCACTGGATCGCCCGGTTCAACCGGGCGATTTAGTCTCCCAGAGACGTCAGTGCTTGAATCGAGAAGCCGCGGCGTACTGGATGCCCCGCTTTCGCGGGGCATGACGAGGAGCAAATGAGGCGATTGCTTCGCTCGCGATGAACTACTGCGCCTTCCGCGCCGCCAGCGCGTCCGCCACGGCGGTGCGGATATCGGCGATCGAGAACGGCTTGGTCACCACGTCATGGACGATCGCCTCGAGGCCGGAGGCGCGTTCGCGCTGATGGGCGAAGCCGGTCATCAGCAGGATCTTCAATTCGGGAAAGTCGCGCGCCGCGGTCAGCGCCAGCGCGATGCCGTCCATCACGGGCATCTGGATGTCGGTGAGCAGGAGGTCGAAGGCGCCGTCATGGCGCGTCAAAACCTCCAGCGCCTCGGCGCCGTCCTGCGCGGTCACGGTCTCGTGGCCGTCCATGGCGATGGCGCGCGCCACCAGCGAGCGCATCGAATCTTCGTCGTCGGCGATCAGAACACGCGTCATGGTGAGTGTCGGTTCCCGCAAGTGTTGGCGCGCAGCCTCAGGCGCGGCCGCCGGTGAGGTCATGCTTGTTGAAGAAGCGTACGTCGATATTGCGGCCTTCGGGCGGCGGCGAGGCGAGGCGCGACTTGAAGAAGGCGCGTTCGCCGGGATTGAGCACCGGCTGCTCCAGCACCGCGTTCCAGGCATAGATCTCGGCACCCTGCGCGTCGCGGACCGAGAAGCGCAGCCGCGGCAGTTCGACCGGTTTCCTGGTCTGGCCGACGATCATGCCCTCGATCACCAGGACCGGCTTGCCGTCCACGGTCTCGTTGGTGATCTTGAGGTCCTTGAAGGCGAGGCCGCGCAGATTCACGTCGAGCCCGACCATCTTGTAGAACAGCGCGGTCTGCGGCAGCAGCCGCACCACGTCGTTGCGCCAGACGAACAGCGCGATGATCAGCGCGGCCATCGCGGCGCAGGTGGTCGGCAGCGCGCCGATCACCGGCATGAACGGAATCCGGGGCAGGGAGGGCAGGCGGAACAGGCGGGGAAGCAGGTGGAAACGGCGCTTTCCGGTCGCCTCCGCGCCGTCGGTATGGGCAGCGGCGTCCGCCTCGGCCACCGCCGGCCACGCGGTCGCTGCGTCGCTCCCCTCGGGCAGATCGGCCGAAATCGAGGGGCTCTCGACCACCGGGGTCTCGTCAGCCTCCTCGCGGCCCATCGCGTCCCATTCGGCGGCCAGATCGGAGCCCGCGGACTGATAGGCCAGGGTCGGCGCCGTCGCCCCGATCGCATCCTCCGGCCGGGCCAGCCAGACCTCGCGGCAACGGGAACAACGGACGGTGCGTCCGGCCTCCCCGAGGGTCGCCGGATTGATGGCATAGGATGTTGTACAGTGCGGGCAAACGATATGCATGGAGCCGAATCTCCACCGTGTGGTATGCCCGGATGCTACCGAGCGACCGTTAACGAATCGGAAACCATAACCGACGCACAAGCTTTCTGTGCGGTTCGCGGCCGGTCGGGCCGCCAGTATGGGGTATCGGGCCAAAGGCCCTCTCGAACGGAGCTAGCGCATTGGTTCGGTTCGAAAATGTCGGTCTGCGCTACGGGCTCGGCCCGGAGATTTTGCGCGACCTCTCCTTCATGATCCCGGCGCACTCGTTCCAGTTCCTCACCGGTCCGTCCGGCGCGGGCAAGACCTCGCTGCTGCGGCTGCTGTTCCTGTCGCTGCGGCCGACCCGCGGGCTGGTCAATCTGTTCGGCAAGGATGTCTCGCTGCTGAGCAAGGACCAGGTCGCCGACCTGCGCAAGCGGATCGGCATCGTGCTGCAGGATTTCCGCCTGCTCGACCACATGACCACCTATGAGAACGTCGCGCTGCCGTTCCGCGTCATGGGCCGCGAGGAATCGACCTATCGCCGCGAGGTGATCGACCTGTTGAAATGGGTCGGCCTCGGCGAGCGCATGGACGCGCTGCCGCCGATCCTGTCGGGCGGTGAGAAGCAGCGCGCCGCGATCGCGCGCGCGGTGATCTCGCGGCCGCAATTGCTGCTGGCGGACGAGCCGACCGGCAGCGTCGATCCGACGCTCGGGCGCCGCCTGCTGCGGCTGTTCATCGAGCTCAACAAATCGGGCACCGCGGTCATCATCGCGACCCACGACATCACGCTGATGGATCAATACGAGGCGCGCCGGCTGGTGCTGCATCAGGGACGGCTGCACATCTATGAGTAGGAGCGGCGACGAGAAAGTGTCGTTGGTCGATCTCGGGCGCGAGCGTCCGCAGGTTCCGGCCACGGCGCGCAACATGTCGCCGATCGTGCCGCGCGCCTCGATCTCCGGCCGCGCGCTGGTCGCGGTGGTCGCGATCATGACCTTCCTCGCCTCGCTGACCACGGGCACCGTGCTGCTGGTCAGCGCGTCGGCGGCCGAGTGGCAATCGGAAGTCTCGAGCGAGATCACCATCCAGGTGCGTCCTTCGCCGGGCCGCGACCTCGATCGCGACGCGCAGGCGGCTAGCGATGCGATGCGGGCGCAGTCCGGCATTCTCGAGGTCCGTCCGTTCAGCAAGGAGGAGAGCGCCAAGCTGCTCGAGCCGTGGCTCGGCAGCGGGCTCTCGATCGACGAACTGCCGGTGCCGCGCGTGATCGTGGCGCGGGTGCAGCCCGGCACCACGCTCGATCTCGCGAGCTTGCGCGCGCGGGTGACGCAGGTGGCGCCGACCGCGAGCGTCGACGATCACCGCGCCTGGATCGAGCGCATGCGCTCGATGACCGGCGCCACGGTGTTCGCGGGCGTCGGCATCCTGATCCTCGTGATCGTCGCCACGATCATTTCGGTGTCGTTCGCCACCCGCGGCGCGATGGCCGCCAATCGTCCGATCGTCGAGGTGCTGCATTTCGTCGGCGCCGGCGACAGCTTCATCGCCAACCGCTTCCTGCGGCACTTCCTCCGGCTCGGCCTCGAAGGCGGGCTGATCGGCGGCGGCGCGGCGATGCTGGCGTTCGGCTTCTCCGAGTCGATCGCCAACTGGTTCTCCGGCACGCCGGTGGGCGACCAGTTCGCGGCGCTGCTCGGCACCTTCTCGCTGCGTCCGTCGGGCTATCTGGTGCTGGCGCTGCAGGCGGTGCTGATCGCGGCGATCACCGCATGGGCGTCGCGGCGCACCCTGTTCGCCACGCTCGACGACATCGACTGACGGCCGCGTCACGATGGCGGCGATTTCGTGATCGCGGTTTCGCGGAGCAGGTGTGATCCGGCGTGCGCGCGCGCAGGTCCCGGCCGGCGGCAAAACCGGTTTCCACTTTTCCGGATCATGCTCTAAAATCCCCGGGGGGAAGGGTAACCGCATCACATGAGTTCGCAGCCCGACGATACGTCGCCGAATGGCCATGCCGCGCGCCAGCGCGGCTGGCTGCGCGCCGCCGTCGTCGCGCCGCTGGCGCTGGCCTTCGTGGCCGCCGCCGTCGGCTTCATCGCCTTCCTGTCGCAATTGCGCGGCGTCGAGACCGATCCGCCGCACAATGCCGACGGCATTGTGGTGCTGACCGGCGGCTCGTCGCGGGTGTCGGACGCGATGGAGCTGCTGGCCGCGGGATACGGCAAGCGCCTGTTGATCTCGGGCGTGCATCCGACCAACGAGGCCAGCGATATTTCGCGTTCGGTGCCGGACAGCCAGGGGCTGATGCGCTGCTGCGTCGATCTCGACCGCTCGGCGGTCAACACCCGCAGCAACGCGGCGGAGACGCGGCGCTGGGCGCGCGAGCGCGGCTTCAAGTCGCTGATCGTGGTGACCTCGAACTACCACATGCCGCGCGCGATCGTGGAACTGTCGCATGCGATGCCGGACGTCACGCTGATCCCGTTCGCGGTGGTCGGCGACAAATGGCGCGACGAACCCTGGTGGACGAGTGGCGGAACGTTCCGTCTCTTGCTATCGGAATACGCCAAATATGTCGCCGCCGAGGTCCGGGTGCGGCTCGCCGACCTCGGGCTCGACCTGACCTCCGATCTCGCCGAGCCGACAGCCACGCCGCGCCGCCCGGCGACCGCGCAGGCGTCAAACAAGGACTGAAATGATCTTCCTGCGCTCGCTGATCTTCAACGTGCTGTTCTATCTGGTGCTGGTGCTGCTCTGCATCGTCGCGCTGCCGGCGCTGCTGCTGCCGCGCGGGGCGCTGATGGCGATCGAGGCGGCGTGGGCCAACACCAGCCTGTTCCTGATGCGCGTGATCTGCAACATCCGGATCGAGTTCCGCGGCGTCGAGAAGATTCCGGCGGGACCGCTGGTCGTCGCCTCCAAGCACCAGTCGTTCTGGGAGACGTTTGCGCTGGTGCGCTTCTTCGAGCATCCGCTGTTCATCCTCAAGCGCGAGCTGATGATGATCCCGGTGTTCGGCTGGTACCTGAAGAAGGTCGGCATGATCTCGGTCGAGCGCGGCGGCGGGCCGCGCTCGCTGATCAAGACGCTGAAGCGCGCCGCGGCCGAGGTGAAGCTCGGCCGGCAGCTCGTGATCTTCCCCGAGGGGACCCGCACCGCGCCCGGCGCCGAGCCAAGCTACAAGGCCGGCGTCGCGCAGATCTATGCCGAGAGCGGCGTGGCATGTCTGCCGATCGCGCTCAATTCCGGCCTGTTCTGGCCGCGCCGCACCTTCATGCGCTATCCCGGCACACTGGTGGTCGAATTCCTCGATCCGCTGCCGCCGGGCCTGCCGCGCGACGAGTTCATGACCCGCCTGCGCGAGGCGATCGAAACCGCCACCACCCGCATCGTCGAGGCCGGCCGCGCCGAGCAGGCGAAGCTGTTCGGCGGCGTGCCGGGTGCGAAGGGGTAGGGCTGGAAGTCACCGCATCACGAACGGATTGGCCGGCACGTCGGTCGCGGTCGAGATCCACACGCTCTTGGTCTCCTGATATTCGCGCACCGCGTCGATGCCGCTTTCGCGGCCGACGCCGGAAAACTTCATGCCGCCGAACGGCATCATGTAGCTGATGGCGCGGTAGGTGTTGACCCATACCGTGCCGGCGCGGAGCTGCTTCGGCACGCGGATGGCGCGGGCGAGGTCCTTGGTCCAGATGCCGGCGGCAAGGCCGTAGATGGTGTCGTTGGCGATCCGGACGGCGTCTGCCTCGGTGTCGAACGAGATGATCGACAGCACCGGCCCGAACACCTCCTCGCGCGCGATCCGCATCGAATTGTCGACATCGGTGAAAATCGTCGGCTCGACGAATTGCCCGCCCTTGATGCCGTCGCCGGAGGCAGGCCTCCCGCCGAGCAGGCAGCGCGCGCCTTCCGCCTTGGCGATATCGATGTAGTCGAGCACCTTCTTGTATTGCGCGGGTGTGGTGATCGGCCCGACATTGGTATCTGCTTGCATGGGGTCGCCGATCTTGGCGGACTTGGCGAGCTCCAGCACCCGCGCGACGAATTGCTCCTTGATCGAGCTCTGCACCAGCAGGCGCGAGCCGGCGATGCAGGTCTGCCCTGTGGCTGCGAAGATGCCGGAGATCGCGCCGGCGGCGGCGGCCGTGAGGTCGGCATCCTCGAACACGATGTTGGGCGACTTGCCGCCGAGCTCGAGCGAGACGCGCTTCAGGCTCTTGGCCGCGGTCTCGTAGACCTTTGCGCCTGTGGTGTCCGACCCCGTGAAGGTGATCTTGGCGACGCCGGGATGTGAGATCAGCGCCGAGCCGGCCTCGGGACCGAAGCCGGTCACCACGTTGAAGATGCCGTCGGGAATTCCAGCTTCCTTGGTCAGCGCGGCGAATTCCAGTGTGCTGGCCGAGGTGAATTCCGAGGGTTTCACGATCACGGCGCAGCCGGCCGCGAGCGCGGCGGCGCATTTCCAGGCGACGAACAGCAACGGCGAATTCCACGCGGTCAGCGCTGCGACGACGCCGACCGGCTCGTGCGTCGTGTAGGCGAAGGTCTCCGCCTTGTCGATCGGCACCAGGCCGCCCTCGAGCTTGTCGACGAGGCCGCCGAAATACCACCACCATTCCGGATGGTAGCGGAGCTGGCCCAGCATCTCGGCCATCAGCTTGCCGTTGTCCCGCACCTCGATCTCGGCGAGGCGTTCGGCATTGGCGGCGACGAGGTCGCCGAGCTTGCGCATCGCCTTGCCGCGGGCGGAGGCCGTCATCTTCGCCCACGGGCCGTTCCACATCGCCTCGTTGGCGGCCTTCACCGCTTTGTCGGCATCGGCGGCCGTGCCGCGCGGAATCTTCGCCCAGGCCTCGCCGCGATAGGGATCGATGGTGTCGAACCATTCGCCATTGACCGGGTCGACATACTGGCCGTTGATGTAGAGCTGATAGGTTTTCATGACATCCTCCCGCAGCGATTGGATTGGGTTTCCCAAACGCTATCACGCCTTGCGCGACGCCGTCATAACGCGGCCGCGGGAATGGGTTGCAGCCGGCTGGGGCGTCGCGCGTGCGGCGCGGCAAGCTCGGTGCGGGTCTGTCAACGACTGGCGGCGCTTGTCGCCGCGCGGCGGGCACGGCGTGCCGCCCGGCGCCGCTGGGTCCAGAGCCGCGCGCGGTCGAGATAGAGATAGACCACCGGCGTGGTGTAGAGCGTCAGGATCTGGCTCAGGATCAGGCCGCCGAAGATCGCGATGCCAAGCGGCTGGCGCAGCTCGCTGCCTTCGCCGAGCCCGATCATCAGCGGCACCGCGCCGAACAGCGCGGCGAGCGTCGTCATCATGATCGGGCGGAAGCGCATCAGGCAGGCCTCGTAGATCGCGTCGCGCGACGACAGCCCGCGCTGGCGCTCGGCGTCGAGCGCGAAGTCGATCATCATGATCGCATTCTTCTTCACGATGCCGACCAGGAGGATCACCCCGATCATGCCGATGATGTCGAAATCGGTGTGCGACACCATCAAGGCCGCCACCGCGCCGACGCCGGCCGAGGTCAAGGTGGAGAGGATGGTCAGCGGGTGGACGTAGCTCTCATAGAGCATGCCGAGCGAGATGTAGATCGTCGCGAGCGCTGCGAGAATCAGGAACAGCTCGTTCGCCAGCGCCTGCTGAAAGACCTTCGCGGAGCCCGCAAACCCGCCGGAAATGCTGGCCGGCATGTTGATCGCGTGCATCGCATTCTCGATCGTGGTGGTCGCCGTGCTCAGCGAGACGCCGGGCGGCAGGTTGAAGGAGACGGTGCTGGCGACCAGCAGGTCCTGGTGATTGACCGCGAGCGGCGTCTCGCCATGCTCGAAGCGCGCGACGCTCGACAGCGGGATCATGGTCTCGGCGTTAGTCGAGACCGCGGTTCCGGTCGAGGCGACGCCCTTGCCGGTGGCGCCGATCGAGTTGGTGGCCTGGTTGCGCACCACATTGGCGGCGATCGAATTGAGCGAGCTCTTCTGCGACGAGGAGGCGACCGTTCCGGCCACCGCATTGGTGCTCTGGGTGCCGGTCGCCGACCCGCCCGAGGTCGAGATATAGACCTCCTTCAGGGTCTGCGGGTCCTGCGAGAAGCGCGGCGCGACCTCCATGATCACGTGATACTGGTTGCGCGCGACGAAGATGGTCGAGACCTGGCGCTGTCCGAACGCATCATAGAGCGTGTTGTCGAGCTGGCTGACGGTGATCCCGAGCCGCGAGGCGGCGTCGCGATCGATCACGAGGTTGGCCTGCAACGCCCGGTTCTGCTGATCGCTGTTGACGTCGGCGAGCGTCGGCTCCTTCTGCAGCGCGGCGACGAGCTTCGGCGTCCACTCGTTCAATTCCTCGAAGGTCGAGCCCTTCAGCGTGTACTGATACGCGGCGTTGCCGGAGCGCCCGCCGGCGCCGAGATCGCCGATCGATTGCAAGAACAGGGTGGCGCCGGCCACGCTTGCCAACGGCTCGCGCAGCCGCTCGATCACCTTGTCGGCGCGCAGCCTGCGCTCGTCCATCGGCTTCAGCGAGGCGAACACGGTGCCGGTGTTGGTGCCGCCCGGTCCGACGCCGCCGCCGCCGGTGAAGCCGACCGCGGTATCGACCGCCGGATCGGCCTTCACGATGTCGATGAACTGGGTCAGCTTCTGCTGCATCAGCTGGAACGAGGTGCTCTGGTCGGCCTGGATCGAGCCGATCAGGAGCCCGGTATCCTGCTGCGGCACGAAGCCCTTTGGCACGACCCGATAGAGGTGGAAGTTCAGATAGAGCGTCGAACCGAGGATCAGCATCACCAGCAGCGGGTGGCGCAGCGCGAGGCCGAGCGTCGCGCGGTAGCCGCCCAGCATCAGCTCGAACACGCGTTCGTTGATGCGGTAGATCCGGCCGTGCGGCTGGCCTTCCTCTTCCTTGCGCAGCAGCACGGCGCACATCATCGGCGTCGTGGTCAGCGAGACCACCAGCGAGATCACGATCGCGATCGTGATCGTCATGGCGAATTCGCGGAACAGGCGGCCGACCAGGCCGCCCATCAGCAGGATCGGTACGAACACCGCGATCAGCGACACGCTCATCGACAGCACGGTGAAGCCGACCTCGCGGGTGCCGACCAGGGTCGCCTCCAGCCGCGACAGTCCGGCATCCATGTGGCGGGTAATGTTTTCCAGCACCACGATGGCGTCGTCGACCACGAAGCCGGTCGCCACCGTCAGCGCCATCAGCGAGAAGATGTCGAGTGTGTAGCCGAGCAGATACATCATGGCGAAGGTCGCGATCAGCGACACGCCGACCGCCACCACAGGCACCAGCGTCGCCCGCGCATTGCGCAGGAAGGCGAACACGACCAGGATCACCAAAGCGACCGCGATCAGCAGCGTGATCTCGACGTCATGCAGCGAGGCCCGGATCGTCTTCGAGCGGTCGACCGCGAGCGTGAGGTCGATCGCGGGCGAGACCGAGGCCTTCAGCTGCGGCATCAGCCCCTTCACAAGGTCGACCATCTTGATGATGTTGGCGCCGGGCTGCCGGTACACGATCATCACAACGGCCGGCTTGCCGTTGGCGAGGCCGAGCGTGCGCGCATTCTCCACGGAGTCGATGACGTCGCCGACGTCGGTCAGCCGCACCGCTGCGCCGTTGCGGTAGGCGACGACCAGCGGCTTGTAGTCGGCGGCCTTCCGCGCCTGGTCGTTGGCGTAGATCTGGTAGCGCTGGTCGCCGACGTCGATGCCGCCCTTCGGGCTGTGCGCATTGGCGCTCGACAGCGCGGCGCGGACGTCCTCGAGCCCGATGCCGTATTTGTAGAGCGCCGGCGGGATCAGCTCGACGCGCACCGCGGGCAGCGAGCCGCCGCCGACCGAGACTTCGCCGACGCCCTCGACCTGCGACAGCTTCTGCGCCAGCACGGTCGAGGCGGCGTCATAGAGCTCGGCCGGTGTCAGGGTGTCCGAGGTCAAAGTGTAGATCAGGATCGGCGCCGAGGCCGGGTTGAACTTGCGGTAGGTCGGGTTGGCGCGAAGGTTGGTCGGCAGGTCAGCCCGCGCCGCGTTGATCGCGGCCTGCACGTCGCGCGCGGCGCCGTTGATGTCGCGGTCGATGTCGAATTGCAGCGTGATGCGCGCGGAGCCGAGCGAGGACGTCGAGGTCATTTCGGTGACGCTGGCGATCTGGCCGAGATGGCGTTCCAGAGGGCTCGCCACGGTGGCGGCGACGTCGGCCGGGCTCGCGCCAGGCAGGGTCGCCTGCACCATGATGGTCGGGATGTCGACGTCGGGCAGCGGCGACACCGGCAGCTTGAAGAACGCAATGACGCCCGCCACCACCAGTCCGAGAGACAGCAGCGTGGTGCCGACCGGCCGGCGGATGAAGGGGGCGGAGAGGTTCATTGCATCAGTGTCGATGTTCGCGGATGAGCTTCTATCCGTCCGCGCCGCGATGCAAAAGCCTAAATGTCACAGCGCGCTGCCTTAGAGAAGCCGCGATGTGTCGGATGCGCAGTGCCGCGGACCGAAAAAGCGCGATCTGGCAACAAGCCGTTTACAAAGCCCGATCGAGGCAGCTGATGGAGAGGGGGCGCGCGGACGATTTGCGTAGGATGGATGGAGCGAGGCGATACCCATCGCCTCATTGCGTGGATGCGGTTGATGGGTATCGCTGCGCTCCACCCATCCTACGAGATCAGCCTGATGCAGCGATATCGCCGTCCGGCCGCGCCTCAGTTCGGATCCACGTCATCCGCCGCACGCGCATCCCGATGCAGCGGGCCTGCGTCGTGCAGCATCGCCGCGAGCTGGTGCAGCTGCGCGTCGCGCAGGCCCTGCTTCTCGATCGCGGCGACGGTCGAGAGCACATAGTCGCGGTTGTTGCCGGAGCGGCCATAGCCCTGCAGCACCAGGCGCTGCTGCTCGGCCAGCGACAGCCGCCCGGCATATTGCACATGGCCGCGATCGACCACGTAGGCCAGCGCCGAGACCCGATCGCGTGCCGCGTTCTCCAGCCACACCGAGCGCATCACCTCGCGGTAGACATTGGTGGTCTGCTCGCGCGCTCGCAAATAGGCGATGGTGTCGTGGCGCAGGCGGGCGGCGACGCGGAACGCGATGCCGCGGCAGGCGCCGCCGCGGTCGAGCCCGAGCACCAGGCCTGGCTTCTCCGGCGTGCCGCGATGGTCGAACGAATAGACGCAGAGCGCGCGATGCTCGCCGATCAGCCGCGCCGGCACCTGCTCCAGGAACTCGAAGCCCGGCTTCCACATCAACGAGCCGTAGCCGAACACCCAGAGGTCGCCGTCGGTTTCGGAATGGGGAGGATTTGCTGACATCGCGCAGATGGGCTAGCAGAACGGGCCGTCGAAGCGAAGCAGATTCCGTGATGTTTCCAAGGGTTGCGGGAGGGTTGCGCGAAGGTTGCGTAAGGCTTGCCCGCGGCCTGCTGCCGCTTAGATTTTGACAAATTCGCGCTCCAAAGGACGCCGCATGTCCGATTCGACCTCTGCTCCCCGCCGCCGCTCGCGCTTCGGCCTCTATGCCGTCCCCGTCGCGGTCCTGATCGCCGCGGTGCTGTGGAGCGGTTTCTGGTTCTTCGCCGCCTCGCAGGTCGGCGTGCAGGCCGATGCCTGGCGCGCGCAGGAGGCGAAAGCCGGCCGGGTCTATGATTGCGACAGGCGCTCGGTGGCGGGTTACCCGTTCCGGCTCGAGATCCGCTGCGAGCAGCCGAGCGTGATGCTGGTGTCGCAGACCGCCTCGCCGCAGATGTCGTTCGTGGCGCGGCTGGCCGAGATTCTGGTCGTGGCGCAGATCTACGATCCCAAACTCGTGATCGCGGAGTTCAAGGGCCCGGCCACGGTCGCCGAGCGCAACGCGCAGCCGACGCTGTCGGTCGACTGGCGCCTCGGACGCGCCAGCGTGGTCGGCCTGCCGGCGGTGCCGCAGCGCGCCTCGCTGGTGTTCGACGATCTCGCCATCGATCGCACCGGCGGTGCCGCGCCGACGCCGCTGATGCGCGTCAATCACATCGAGCTGCATGGCCGCCAGGTCGAGGGTTCGGCGCCGGATAACCCCGCGATCGAGGCCGTGTTGCAGATTGCCGGCGGTACCTTGCAGGAGGTGCATCCGCTGCTCACCCAGCCGTTCAACGCCGACATCCATGCGCGCCTGAACGGGCTGAAGGATTTCTCGCCGAAGCCGTGGCCGGATCGTTTCCGCGAGATCCAGGCCGCCGGCGGCAGCGTCGAGATCCAGCAGTCGCGGATCGAACAGGGCGACGTGCTGTCGGTCGCGGCCGGCACACTGCGCCTCAACGCGCAAGGCCGCATCGAGGGCGAGTTGCAGATGACGGTCGCCGGCCTCGAGCGTGTCATTCCCGCGCTCGGCATCGACAAGATGCTGGAGGACGGCGTGCCGCAGGCAACGCTCGATCGCGTCGCGCCTGGCGTAAAGAGCCAGGACCTCAGCAATCTGTTCGGCGCGCTGGATCGCGCGATCCCCGGCCTCGGCAAGGTGATCAAGCAGAACGCCAATGCCGGCATCTCCGCCGGCATCAATTCGCTCGGCACCGAGGCCACGCTCGAAGGCAAGAAAGCGCGCAGCTTCCCGCTCCGCTTCGCCGACGGCGCGGTGTTTCTGGGCCCGCTGAAGGTCGCGCAGATCCCGCCGCTGTTCTGAGCAGCGTGCTCAGTCGGCCGGGATGAAGCGGAGCGTGCCGGCGCGACGCGTCGGCTTGCCGGTGTCGTTGGTGTGATTGACGCCATCCATGACCGGCACGTCAGGGAAATCGAACGGGCTGACCCCGTCCAGGCAGGCCACGTTGACGGCATAGAGGTTCTGGTCGGACCGCCGTTGGTGATGGGTGTAGATTCCGCAGCGGGAACAGAAGAAGTGCTGCGCCGATCCGGTATGGAAGCGGTAGCTTGTCAGCGCGTCCTCGCCTTGCAGGAATCTGATCCCGCCCATCTCGGCCATGGCGACGACGGCGCCGCGCATGCGGCAGTAGGAGCAGGTGCAGCGGCGGATCGAGTTGAAGCCGTCGCTGAGCGCCACCTCGAAGCGCACGGTGCCGCAATGGCACTGGCCAGTCCGAATGTTCGTGCCGTCCGCCATGTTGTGTGCCCCTGTTGATCGCCTGACCGCGACATGGACGTACCGCCAAAATCCGAGCCGGACAATCCGGTAAAAACTCGCGCATAGCGCGAGAAAAACTCACGCCAAGGCGCGACGTCGGCCTTGCCGCTTCGCAGGGCGGATTTGCCGCAACGCGTCATCCGCCGTCCTTCAGCGCCGGCTGTGCGGCGCATTGCGCTTCGCTGATCCACCCCACGATTCATTAAACCCTCGCGCGCGATATCGTCCATCACGGCAATCTATTCCCGCGGCCGCGATGAGAAAAACGTGACCGCAATCTTGCGGGCCGCCGCGAATATCATTCCCCGAGTACCGCTCTCTCTCGCCTGAGGAAACAACCTCGTGTGGAGGAAGCGATGCGAATTCTCGGGGGAATTCTGCTCGGCAGCATGCTGCTGTCGACAGGTCCAGTGTTGGCGGAAGACGATGCGTCCGAGCTGCGGGCCCTGAAGGCACGTCTCAGGCAGCTCGAACAGAAGATGGAAGTGCAGGCCCGCAAGGAGGAGGCGCTGGCAGCACGACAGAGCGCGATGCAAGACACGAGGATGGCGGCCAAGGCGCCGGTGCCGTTCGATCCCTGCGCATCGGGCAAGCTCTGCTACAAGGGCGTGACCTTCACCTTCGGCGGCTGGGTCGATCTCACCGGCATCTACCGCACCCGCAATCTTGCTTCCGACACGGGCTCGGTCTACGCCTTCATTCCGTTCCCGCAGAGCAAGAATTTCAACACCGGCGAGTCGCGCTTCTCGGCGCGGCAAACCCGTTTCTCGGTGCTTGCGGAAGCCGAGGTGTTCGCCAACACCCGCGTCGCCGGCTATGGCGAACTGGATCTCGAGGGAGCCGCACAGACGGCGAATTCGGTCGCGACCAACTCCTTCAACCCCCGGCTGCGGCAGGCCAGTGTCGAGATCAGCCGCAGCGATCTCGGCTTGCACGTCCTTGCCGGTCAGAGCTGGTCGCTGAACGCGCCGAGCAAGGCGGGTATCGATCCGCGTGGCGTCGATGCGCCCGGCGTGATCGATTTCGAATCGGTGCCCGGCTTCCTCGCGGCGCGGCAGCCCGGCATCCGCGTCTGGCAGGATATCGGGCCCGAATTCAAGCTCGCCGTCTCGGCGGAAAATCCGCAGACCTCGTTCTTCGGCGGCAACGCGCCGCTGGTCGGCACGCCCGCGGTCGGGCCGCAGGGCGTGCTCAATCCGAACCTGCTGGTCAACCTCACCGGGCCGGGCGGCAGCTTCTTCAACAACGCCAATAATGTCAGCCTCAATCACGTGCCTGACTTCACCGTGAAGGGCGCCTGGGATCCGCGGCTCGGCGCTTACAAGCTGCATGTCGAGGGCTGGGCGATGTACCGCGACTTCTACGATCGCTTCAACTTCGCCAATCACGACGTCAGCACGGTGAGCTTCGGCGGGCATTTCTCGGCGGAGATCGTGCCGAAGCTCTTGGAGCTGCAAGGCTCCGCGTCGCACGGCGCGCTCGGCCGCTTCACCGCGGCGCCGTTCCCGGACGCCACGGTGCGCCAGGACGGCACGATCCAGCCGCTGCCGATCACCGCATTCCTGCTCGGCACGGTCTGGCACACGACGCCGTCGCTCGATCTCTACGCCTATGCCGGCCTCGAGAAGACCAAGCCGACGTTCTCCAATGTCGGCACGGTGCCGTTCGGCTACGGCAATCCGCTCTACAACAATCTCGGCTGCAACATCGAGAACTCGCCGGCCGCGACCTGCAACGGCAACACCTCGGAGGTCAGGCAATACACCGCCGGCTTCTATGACACGATCTTCAAGGGCGATTACGGGGCGATCAAGGCCGGCATCCAGTACTCCTACAACCAGCGCTTCGCCTTCGCAGGTGTCGGCGGCGCGCCGAGGACCGACGACCACATCATCATGTCGCAGATCCGCTACTACCCGTTCTCGCCGTAGCAACGGAGAGCGCGCGCAGGGCCGTCAAAGGAGACCGCACATGAGGATCGTGAGCAGAAAGGAGAGGGCCATGATCGCTCGCGAGTTGCTGATGGTCAGCCGCGCCGCGCATGTGCTGCAGCGAACCGGCCTGGCGATGGCCGGCGCCATGGGCGGCACCTTCGTTGCCGCCCAGCTCGCGAGGGGGCACATCGCATTCTTCGGTACGCTGGCCTTCATCGCGACGACGATCGTGATCGGTGCCGTCGGCTTCTATCTCGGCATCGATGTTCCGCGGCCGCCGATGCGCGCCACCGGGCGCATCGATGCCGTCGAGCTCATGAGCGCTGGCGGCATCTTCCTCGCCGCGCTGGCTGCGCTGGTGTCGGTCTACGGCATCATCTTCGACGAGATTCCGCCGCGGGCCTGGGAGTTCGTGATCGGCTCGTGGTGGTTCGGCGGCATTGTCATGCTGGCAACCGCCGGCCTGCTCGGTCGCCGGCGGCCAACGCAGAAGGTTGCCGCGATGTCGGCGGGGCCGATCCGGGATCAACGGTTGCGACGGTGAGCGTGCCCTGCTGCGCCAATCTGTCCCGTAGCTGCGACCCGCCGATACGATACCCTCACCGAAAAATCGGGGAGGAACCAGAATGCCAGCGAAGATTAGCCGCCGTCACCTCATCACGGCCGGTGCTGCGGCGGCCGCGATGCCTTGGCTGTCGCGCGGGGCCTCGGCGCAGGGCGCGTGGCCGTCGCGGCAGATCCGCATGATCTGCAGCTACCCGGCCGGCGGACAGACCGACCTCCTGGCGCGCGCCTTCGGCGAGTTCATCGCGAGGCAGGTCGGGCAAACCGTCGTCATCGAGAACAAGGCCGGCGCGTCCGGTTCGATCGGCGCCGCGGAAGTCGCGCGCTCAGCGCCCGACGGGCACACTATCCTGTGCTCGATCTCGACTACCTATGTGATGAACCGGGCGATGATGAAGAACCCCGGCTACGACATGGACAAGGATCTGACCTTGGTCAGCGTCATTCCGGGCGGCGGGTTGCTGCTGGTCGCGAGCCCGAAACTCGGCGTCAAGACGCTCGCGGAATTCGTCGCGTATGCGCGCAGCAGCGGCAAGGTGAACTTCGGCACCTACAGCGCGGGCTCCGCCCCGCACATGACGATCAACGAGCTCAACAAGCAATACGGCCTCAACATCGAGCCGATCCATTATCGCGGTGAAGCGCCGATGTGGACGGGCTTGGCGGAAGGCACGCTCGATGTTGCGATGGGCAGCTACACCGCGGCGCAGACCGTGCTGCAAAGTGGCCGCGGCGTCGTCTTCGCCGTGCACGCGAAGAAGGTTGATGCGATCCCCGAGATCAAGACGCTGCCCGAACAGGGCACGACATCGAAATTCTTCACCGTGAGCGGCTTCTCCGGCTGGGCCTTGCCGAAGGCGACGCCGCAGCCGATCGTCGATCGGCTCGCCGAGCTCTGCGTCGCCGCCAACAACGATCCGAGGGTGAAGGAGGTGCTCGCGACCTTCGTGCTCGAGCCCGCAATCGGCTTCAAGGACAGCAATGCGCTCTATCAGCGCGAATTGCCGGTCTGGATGGAGGCCGCGCAATCGCTCGGCCTGCCGCCGGCGTAAGTCGTTCGGAATTGTAGGATGGGTAGAGCGCAGCGAAACCCATCGATCACACTCGCTGCGCCAATGATGGGTTTCGCTGCGCTCTACCCATCCTACGGTGCTGCGACGACGCCGTGTGTTTGATATCTTGAATCGAGAACCATCCTCATCGTCGTCCCGGCGAAGGCCGAGACCCATTACCCCAAATCGCAATTGTTGTGCGACGCTGGGACCACGATCCCCGTTCGCAAGCAAATGCGGTGGTTATGGGTCCTGGCTTTCGTCAGGACGACGATGTGGGGAAAGCTGCGTGCCCGACTGCTACTTCTGCAAATTCGCGTGCGGACGGCCGAAGTCGGGCGCGGCGGAGTCCTGGCCGGTCTCGACGATGCCGCGGCGGATGGCGCGGGTACGGGTGAAGTGGTCGAACAGCGCTTCGCCGTCGCCGCGGCGGATCGCGCGGGTCAGCTTCGACAGATCCTCGGTGAAGGTGCCGAGCATCTCGAGCACGGCGTCCTTGTTGGCGAGGAACACGTCGCGCCACATCGTCGGGTCCGAGGCCGCGATGCGGGTGAAGTCGCGGAAACCGCCGGCGGAGAACTTGATGACCTCGGATTCCGTCACCTGCGCCAGCTCGTCGGCGGTGCCGACGATGGTGTAGGCGATCAGATGCGGCAGATGGCTGGTGATCGCGAGCACGAGGTCATGATGATCCGGCGTCATGATCTCGACCTTGGCGCCGAGCGCGGCCCAGAACGCGCGCAGCCGGTCGGTCGCGGCGGGATCGGCGCCTTCCGGCGGCGTCAGGATGCACCAGCGGTTGATGAACAGCTCGGCGAAGCCGGAATCCGGACCGGAGTTCTCGGTGCCGGCGACCGGATGCGCGGGGACGAAATGCACGCCTTCAGGCAGATGCGGCGCCATGTCCTTGACGACGGCGCCCTTCACCGAGCCGACGTCGGAGACGATGGCGCCGGGCTTGAGATGAGCGGCGATCTCGGCCGCGACCGGGCCGCAGGCGCCGACGGGGATGCAGAGGATGACGAGATCGGCATCCCTGACGGCCTCGACATTGGTTGCGACGACGCGGTCGACGATGCCGAGCTCGGCGACCCGCGCGCGCGTCTTCTCCGAGCGCGCGGTGGTCACGATCTCGCCGACGAGGCCCTGCGCGCGCGCGCCGCGCGCAATCGAGCCGCCGATCAGCCCGAAGCCGATCAGCGCGATGCGGTTGAAAAGCGGAGCCGTGGTCACGTCGTCACTTTCCGGTTCCGGCCAGGAAGTCGCGCAGCCCCTCGACCACGAGGCGGTTGGCTTCCTCGGTGCCAATGGTCATGCGCAGCGCATGCGGCAGCTTGTAATTGTTGAGCGCGCGCAGCACGAGGCCGCGTCGCGTCAGATAGGCGTCGGCTTCGGCGGCGGTCCTGCCCTTGTCGGTCGGGAAGTGGATCAGCACGAAATTGGCGACGCTCGGCGTCACCTTGAGGCCGAGCTTGCCGATCTCCTCGGTCAGCCAGTTGCGCCATTGTTCGGTGTGGGTCCGCGACATCTGCACGTGCGCAGTGTCCTCGATCGCCGCCACCGCCGCCAGCATCGCAGGGGTCGTGACGTTGAACGGGCCGCGGATCCGGTTGCAGGCATCGACGATATGCGCCGGGCCGAACATCCAGCCGACCCGCAGCGCGGCGAGGCCGTGGATCTTGGAGAAGGTGTGCGTCACCACCGTGTTGTCGGTGGTCGCGACCAGCTCGATGCCGAGCTCGTAGTCGTTGCGCGAGACGTAGTCGGCGTAAGCCGCGTCGAGCACCAGCAGCACATTTGAGGGCAAGGCGGCACGGAGCCGCTTGACCTCGTCGAACGGGATGTAGGTGCCGGTCGGATTGTTCGGGTTGGCGAGCCAGACCAGTTTTGTGCGCGGCGTCACCACCTTGAGGATGGCGTCGACATCGGCGGTGAAATTGCTTTCGGCCGCGATCACGTTCCTGGCGCCGTTCGCCATGGTGGCGATCGGGTAGACCAGGAAGCCGTGGGTGGTCGAGATCGCCTCGTCGCCGGGCGCGAGATAGGTGTGCGCCAGCAGATTGAGGATCTCGTCGGAGCCGGCGCCGCAGATGATGCGGTCGGGATCGAGGCCGTAGGCGCGGCCGATCGCCTCGCGCAGCACACGCGAGGTGCCCTCCGGATAGTCCTCGAGATGGTCAGCCGCGGCCTTGTAGGCCGCGATCGCCTGCGGCGACGGCCCGAACGGCGTCTCGTTGGCGGACAGCTTGAACACCTTGCGGCCCGGTTCCGGCACCGGGCTCTTGCCGGGTGTGTAGGGCGCAATATCGAGAATGCCGGGGTTCGGCACAGGGCGGGACATCATCTACTCCGATGGGCGGACGGGCCGATGCTTAATCTAGCTCTTGGCCGATCCGTTAGAGGGCACCGTATAGCGCGTTGCGTGGCTGCCGACGAGGGCCGAAGAGCGCACCGAGGCGCCGGCCTTGATCAAGGCGAGCTTGATGGCCTCGAAACCCTTGCTCTCAGGGCCTTGCCCGGCGACCGAGACCAGCAGCGCCGCGCCGTCGAAGGCGGTGTCGGGGACCGCCACGATCTCGGCGAGCGGCGCCAGCGCGCGGGCGACGTCGGCGTTCCAGCCGGAGACGCGCACGCTCCAGGTCTGCACCTCCGTCACCATGGCGTCGTCGGCGACCCGCGAGATCAGGAACACCGGCAGCGCGGCGGGATGGTCGGCGCGTTCGAGGAACGGCAGCCGCGCGATGATCTTCGGCGCGCCATCGGCCTCCAGCGCATTCCACCACGGCGTGCGGCTCGCGATCGCGGAGACCAGCGCGAGATCGCCCTTCGATTTCGCCGCCGCCTCGACCGCGGCCTGGGCGCTGAAATGCGAGACGTAGGGCACCACGAAGCCGAAGTGAAACCGCGCCGAGTCGCGCATCGCCTGCTCGCCGACGGAGACATCGGCATGCACGGCGAATGGCGCCTGCACATAGGTGAAGGTCGAGATGATGACCCGCCAGATGCCCTCGATGGTGTCGAGCGGCAGGATGCCGCGATGGCGCTGCACCAGCTCGCGCATCATGCTGGCCTCGCGCGCCGGACGGAACGCCGAGCCCACCTCCTGGGTCTTCTTGACCTGGATCAGGCGGTCGATGATGTCGCCGCGCGCCATCAGCAGGCGGTGAACCTGTTCGTCGATCGCATCGATCTCCTTGCGCAGCTCCTGCAGCGTAGGCGGCGACGGGGGTGGGTTGGACATGCTCTCAAACCTTGTCGTCCGAGCGGCCCGATGCCGCGTCAGACAGGGCTCCTGATTAGGAAAGACGGCCACCGAAAGCAAAGAGAAACGTCGCAGCCGTGCGTTGCGCAATCGGTTAACCAATCAGCCGGCGATGCGGCTGGCTTGACGTCGGGAGACCTCGGGACTAGGTTTCGGCTACTCCGTGGTCATTTGAGCCGGCCGGCTTGCAGCCACGTTAAACAACTCGCTAAACAGGCCGGGGACAGTCAGCTCCCGGCCGAACCTTTGTTCAGGCCGGGTTTTTTATGGCCTGAGGTCCGCTGAGGCCCTCCCGCGCGAGGGCAGGGTCGCCTAGATGAGCAACGTGCGTCCGATACCGAGCCCGCAAACCCAGAGCGATGATCGCGCCCATGAGGCCGATCATCCGTCGTCATTGGTGGCGAAGTTCGGCATGGATCAGCCGCTGAGGCTCGACTGCGGCATCGATCTCGCACCGTTCCAGATCGCCTATCAGACCTATGGCGAGCTCAATGCCGACAAGTCCAATGCGATCCTGATCTGCCATGCGCTGACCGGCGATCAGCACGTCAACAACACCCATCCCGTCACCGGCAAGCCCGGCTGGTGGGACACCATGGTCGGCGCCGGCAGGCCGATCGATCCCGAGAAATACTTCATCATCTGCTCCAACGTGATCGGCGGCTGCATGGGCTCGACGGGCCCTGCGTCGCTCAACCCCGCGACCGGCAAAGTGTGGGGGCTCGATTTCCCGATCATCACCATCCCCGACATGGTGCGCGCGCAGGCGATGCTGATCGACCGGCTCGGCATCACGACGCTGTTCTGCGTGGTCGGCGGCTCGATGGGCGGCATGCAGGTGCTGCAATGGACCGCGGCCTATCCGGAGCGCGTGTTCGCGACGCTCGCGATCGCCTGCTCGACCCGTCACTCGGCGCAGAACATCGCGTTCCACGAGCTCGGCCGCCAGGCCGTGATGGCCGATCCGGACTGGCGCGGCGGCCGCTATGTCGACGAGGACACCCATCCGCATCGCGGCCTGGCGGTGGCCCGGATGGCCGCGCACATCACCTATCTCTCGGACGCGGCGCTGCATCGCAAGTTCGGGCGGCGGATGCAGGACCGCGAGCTGCCGACCTTCTCGTTCGACGCGGACTTCCAGGTCGAGAGCTACCTGCGCTACCAGGGCTCGTCCTTTGTCGAGCGCTTCGACGCCAACTCCTATCTCTATCTGACGCGTGCAATGGACTATTTCGATATCGCGGCCGACCATAACGGCGTGCTGGCGAAGGCGTTCGCCGGCATCAAGACCCGGTTCTGCGTGGTGTCGTTCACCAGCGACTGGCTGTTTCCGACCTCGGAATCGCGCGCGCTGGTGCACGCGCTGAACGCGTCGAGCGCGCGGGTGTCGTTCGCCGAGATCGAGACCGACAGGGGACACGATGCTTTCCTGCTCGACGTGCCCGAATTCCTCGACATTTCCCGCGCTTTCCTGCTGGCCGCAGGCAAAGCGCGCGGACTGAAGGATGACGGCCGGTCATGAGCATGCAGCAGACATTGCCGTTGCCCGGTGTCGCGCCGGAGCGGACCGGCGGCGGCTATCGCAGGGATCATCTTTTGGTCGCCGAGATGGTGCGGCCGGGCTCGCGCGTGCTCGACGTCGGCTGCGGCGACGGCGAATTGCTGCAGCTCCTGGAGAGCCGCGGCATCGACGGCCGCGGCATCGAATTGTCGCGCGAGGGCGTCAATGGCTGCGTCGCCAAGGGGCTCGCGGTGGTGCAGGGCGATGCCGACACCGACCTCGTCAACTATCCCGATGATGCGTTCGACTATGTGATCCTGTCGCAGACCCTGCAGGCGACGCGACAGCCGAAGGTCGTGCTGGAGAATCTCCTGCGGATCGGCCAGCGCGCCATCGTCTCGTTCCCGAATTTCGGGTTCTGGAAGATGCGGCTGCAGCTCCTGATCGGCGGTCACATGCCGCGCACCGAGAATCTGCCCGCGAGCTGGTACGACACGGCCAACATCCATTTCTGCACCATCAAGGATTTCGTGCAGCTCTGCGAGGAGATCAACGTCAAGATGGAGCGCGCGGTGGCGCTCGATCTCTACGGCCGCCCGGTGCCGCTCAACCTGCCATGGTGGGTGTGGAACATGTTCGGCGAGCAGGGCGTGTTCCTGCTCAGTCGGGGCGGGGGCAAGTGACGCCACCTTTGGCGTCATTCCGGGGCGATGCGTAGCATCGAGCCCGGAATCCATTTATCCACGAACTCTGCGGCCCAATGGATTCCGGGCTCTCGCTTCGCGAGCCCTGGAATGACGGCCTACACCACCGCCGCCACCAGCGACCGCGGATCGCGCGCCGGCCAGCGGCCGGCCTCGACCAGCGCGATGAAGCGTTCCACCATCTCGTTGAACAGCGCCGGCTCCTCGAGATTGAGCACGTGGCCCGACTTCGGGAAGAACGACAGCCCGGCGGCCGGCAGATGCTGCTTCAGGAACAGGCTCGGCGCGATGCAATTGTCGTCCTCGTCGCCGCACAGGATCAGCGCCGGCGTCGGCACGCGTTTGATGGCATCGGTCATGGTGTAGATCGAGGGCCTCGCGCCCTGAAAGCTGCGCATCGTGTTGGCCGAGCCCTTGGCGTCGTGGCGCGCCAGCGCGGCATAGAAATCGGCGTGGCCGCGCGGATCCTTGATCAGGAACGGAATCCGGCTCGGCGCCTCCCGCGTCACCTTGGCGACCTCGACCGCGCCGATCGCCTCGTATTGCTCGGCATTGGCGCGGCATTGCGCGCGGAACGCATCGAGATTCTCGAGGCTTGAGCCGGAGCCGACCGCGGCGAGCGTCATCGACAGCGCGCGCTCAGGCGCGTTGAGCGCGACCTGCAGCGACGAATAGGAGCCCATCGAAAGGCCGACGAAATGCGCTTTCGCGATGCCGAGATGATCGAGCACCGCGAGCGCATCGGTGTAGAAATGCTTGTAAGTGTAGACGTCGGCGTTCGGCGGCACGTCCGACGGCGTGTAGCCGCGCGCGGAATAGGCGATGCAGCGGTGGGCGCGCGCGAAGTAGCGCAGCTGCGGTTCCCAATTGGTGTGATCAGCTGCGAACTCGTGCAGGAAGATGATCGGGGTCCCGCTGCCTGCCTCCTCGAAATGCAGCCGGACATGATCTTTCGTCGTGGCGTAGGGCATTGAAATTCTCCTCTCGTTGGCCACCCCCAGACTTGCAATTAATTTCCGCGGCGGCAATGCGGCAGTTCTGACTATTTTCGTCATGGAATTTGCGCGGAATGACCCAGAAATCGTTTTGGTGCCGTCACACCAAATCCTGCTCCCGCCACATCCCGACTTTCAAACCCACCGCCGCGTTTCGCAGGGAACGCGACGGGGAAGTGGGGGCGTTACAGAGGATCTCGTGAAGTATGGTTCAGTTGCTTGCGTATCGCCGGTCGCTTCGAGTTTTGGCGCTGGCTCTGTGTTCGCTCACCCTCGCCGTCATTTCGGTTTCTTCGGCATCGGCTCGTCCGCACCATCAGCGTCACGCGTATTCGGCTCATGCCGGCCATCACGCGCGGCATTCCGCCCATCATCACCACCGGCACACCGCGCGGCTGTCGCGCGCCGAGCGTCGCGCCCGGATGCAGGCGGGCGGTTCTGGCGAGGCCAATGCCGCCGCAATACCCGCTGCGTCGAACATTGAGGCGAGCGCGACAGGCGGCTTCGGCTCATCCGGCATCGTCGACACGGCGCGCCGCTATCTCGGCGGTGGCAACCCGACCGGCCGCTCCAGCCTATGGTGTGCACGCTTCATGAACATGGTGCTGCAGCAGACCGGTCATCGCGGCACCGGGTCCGACATGGCGAGTTCGTTCGCCAAATACGGCACGCGCGTCTCGGGGCCGCAGGTCGGCGCGATCGCCGTGATGGGCCGCCGCGGCGGCGGCCATGTCGGCATCATCACCGGCGTCGACGCCAGGGGCAATCCGATCATGATCTCGGGCAACAGCAGTCACCGCGTCCGCGAGGCGCCGGTCTCGCGCGGCCGGATCTATGCCTATGTGATGCCGACGAACTGAGGCGGCACTCTCCACCTCTCCCCGGGAATGCGGGGAGCGGTGGCAATTCGTTCGGCTTCACTTCCCGTGCTCCTTCGCCTCGATAGTGTCGACGTTGGTGGCCTCGAGGTTGCTCAAGGGAACTTCGACCGCGGCGGGCTGATACCAGGCGAATTGCGAGAAGTAGTTTGCCAGCACCTGATCCTTGAAGAACCGGCCATGCCGCGCGAAAATCTCGTTTCGCGCGACGCGCAGCTCGATCGCCGACATGTCCTTGAGATCGGCGTCACCGAGAAATCGCCGGTCGGAATCGGGAAACAGAAAGCCGTCATGTGCCTTGGCGCGCTGGGTGACGGAGGCCGGAACGGCGGGCGGGGTCGTGCGCCCGACGGTGGCCTGATCATCCTGTCCGCCCGACTTCACCACCGTATGTTCGAACGCGGGCCCGACGGTCCAGACCGCCAGCGCCAACGCGGCGGCGGCAACGCCTGCGCCGTACTTCCAGTAGCGCCTGATCGGCGAAACCTGACGCAGCGGCGATCGCCCGGCTTCGTTCAGGACCTCGTTGATCGTGTCGATCAGGCGGGTCATGTGCATGCGAAAGTCCTGGCCCGAATCGACCCGGGCAGCGTTGCAGAAGTGCAGGAAGCGAAGCGATTCCGGCAGCTCGGCCGCCTCCGGCATGGTTGCGCCGTTCACCAGCAGCGGCAGCAGCGTCTTGTTGTGCTTCAACGCCGTCTCGATCTCGAAACGCACGGAATCGGCGGGGTCCTCCAGACGCGTGGGTTTCCCGTCATCGCTCCTGCCGATCCAGTGCGGACCGATCACGGCGATGACGACGTCGCAGGCGACGATGGCCTTGGCGATCCGATCGACGAAGTTCGCGCCGGTACGAATGCTGTTGACGTCGAAGAAGACGGATCGCTCACCGTACTTCTCGATCAAATGGTCTGCGATGCGGCCCGCTGTGTCCTGATCGACCCGCCGGTACGAAACCATGATCATGCTCATGGCGACCCCGTGCAATCAATTTCGACAAATTTGCTGCAATTCAATATGTCGAGTGAAGTCTATTGCACGCAACCAAGCATTGCAATGCGCCGCGCGCCTATGCAGTCATCAAGGAATATGGAACCCGGCGTGACCTATTGCGGTTCCGCGGCAATCGTGTCGCCGATGGCCGCGCCGCCATCGCTGATGATCTCGGCGTAAATGCCGCATTCGTTGTTGCCGAAGCGCTGCATCAGCGTGTTCGGGACCGAGAGGTCGCGCGCGCCGGTCTCGGGATCGACATTGACCGCGGCACAACGTGTGATCCGCTTCACAACTTTTGCCCGCGCACTGCCGATCGCAATGGTCTGGTCGAGCAGGCTGGCCTCATGCCAGGCCGGCCAGCCCTCGACATAGAGGTTGGCGCGAAAGCGCAGCGGATGCACCGGCGCCTGCACCATCTCCTCGATCGCCCGCAGGCTCGCCAGGTTGATGATCGAGACCACCTTGCGCGGCACGTCGGAGAAACTGTGCCCGGGGCTCACCAGCACCTTGGGCGGGCCCTTGATCTGGCCGGCATGACGATCGGCGAAATAGCGCTCGATCGCCGCACGCCCGGCCTCCGTCTCGAGATCGCCCTGGGCCACCATCGCGCCGTCCCGGCGCAGCGTCAGCACGTGGCTGTCGTCGTCGAAATGGGCGCGCAGCGGCGCCAGCCACTCGTCCCGCTGCAGCATCAGGAAATGCGGCTTCGCCAGCCATGTCGGCGCCGAGGGATCGAAACCGCTCGGCCCGTTCTCGATCGCGTAGCGGCGATCGGAGCGCAGCGTCTCGCCAACCTTGAGATCGGCGCGGGGCAGCGGCTCGGGCGTCAGGCCCTTGACGGGATAGCGAAAGATGCCGGTGATCGTGGCGGAGGAGGCGCGTGTGTTGTCCATCCGCTCGCTCTAGCCTGTTTGGCCGGCGAGGAGAACCACCGCCAATGCGAAGGCTGCTAGTCGGGCCGCGATGCTCCCGGCGCATCCAGCACGCGCTGCATGAAGACGAGTTCGAGCCAGCGGCCGAACTTGCGCCCGACCTCCGGCATCCGCGCGACCTCGACAAAGCCGGCTTGGGCGTGCAGCCGCAGCGAGGCCGGATTGCCGCCGTCGATACCTGCGATCATGACGTGCTTGCCCAGCGCGTTCGCCGCAGCCACCAGCTCATCGACGATGACGCGGCCAAGGCCGCGGCCGCGATGATCGACGTGGATGTAGACGCTGTGCTCGACGCTGTAGCGGTAACCGGGGAAGGCCCGGAAATCGCCGAAGGTGCCGTAGCCGAGCACCACAGGCCCTTCGGCCGCGACCAGCACCGGGTAGCCCAGCGCCAGCCGGGCCTTCATCCAGGCCAACCGCTCGGCCTCGGTATCCTGCTTCTCCGTCCAGATCGCGTTCGAGTTGACGACCGCCTCATTGAAGATCGCGGTGATGGCGGGGATGTCCTGCTCGGTGGCGGGGCGGATCATCATTGGTCTTCCTCGACAAGCCTCTTGAACGAACCCCATCGTCTACTATATAAGACGATATGTCAATTATAGAAGACAATGCCGATGAAGCGCTCGGGCGGCGGGTTCGCGCTGAACGGGAGGGCCGCGGCTGGTCGCTGGCGGAACTCGCCGGGCGGGCAGGCGTGTCCAAGGCCATGCTGAGCAAGATCGAGCGGGCGGAGGCGAGCCCGACGGCGGCGACGCTGTCGCGGATCGCCACGGCCTATGGCCTGACCATGGCCGCGCTGTTCGAGGTTGCCTCGCACAGTTCCCGCCTGCAGCGGGCCAAGGATCAGCCGGTGTGGCGCGATCCCAAGGCGGCCTATCTGCGGCGGCAGGTGTTCCTGCATCCGGCCAATCCGCTGGAGCTGGTCGAGGTCGAGCTGCCTGCCAACCAGGAAGCCGGCTTTCCTGCCAGCGCCTATCACCTGATCCGCCAGGTGGTCTGGGTGATCAGCGGCCGCCTCGTCTTGATGGAGGGGACGGAGCGCCACGAGCTCGCTGCGGGTGACCGCGTCGAGCTCGGGCCGCCGTCGGACATCGTCTTCCGCAATGAGACTGCTCAGCCCTGCCGCTACCTTGTCGCCATCGCGCGGCGCTGAGATTCACCGGGCGAAATCGCAGAGAGGCTCTTCCGTTTCGGAACCAAGTGCCCACATCTGCGGCAAGCCTGAAAAATGATGGCGACGACCAGAGGCTGGTTGAGGAACGTCAACGCGGCCCGCGGAAACCCAATGAAGATGCCGTTGTCATGCCTGAAGGGGTGGTGACGGCAGGCCGAGGGAAAACGAATGAACATTGAGAAGTACACCGAGCGCTCGCGCGGATTCATCCAGTCTGCCCAGTCGCTCGCCATGCGCGACGGTCACCAGCAATTCTCACCCTTGCATCTGTTGAAGGTGCTGCTGGACGACAATGAGGGGCTCGCCGGCGGTCTGATCGACCGCGCCGGCGGCAATTCCAGAGCGATCCTGAAGGCGACCGAAGAGGCGCTGAACAAGCTGCCGAAAGTCTCGGGCGGTGGTGCCGGGCAGGTCTACCTGTCGCCGGAACTGGCGCGTGCCTTCGATGCGGCCGAGAAAGCTGCCGACAAGGCCGGTGACAGCTTCGTCACCGTCGAGCGGCTGCTGCTCGGGCTCACGCTCGAGAAGGGCAGCGAGGCGGCCTCCATCCTCAGCAAGGGCGGCGTCACGGCGCAGAACCTGAACGCGGCGATCGAAGCGCTGCGCAAGGGCCGCACCGCTGACAGCGCGACCGCCGAGAACGCCTATGACGCGCTGAAGAAATATGCCCGCGACCTGACCCAGGCGGCGCGCGACGGCAAGCTCGATCCGGTGATCGGCCGCGACGAGGAGATCCGTCGCACCATCCAGGTGCTGTCGCGGCGAACCAAGAACAATCCCGTCCTGATCGGTGAGCCCGGCGTCGGCAAGACCGCGATCGTCGAGGGCCTGGCGCTGCGCATCCTCAACGGCGACGTGCCGGAGAGCCTGAAGGACAAGAAGCTGCTGTCGCTCGACATGGGCGCCTTGATCGCCGGCGCGAAATATCGCGGCGAGTTCGAGGAGCGGCTGAAATCCGTGCTGCAGGAGGTCTCGACCGCCGAGGGCGGCATCATCCTGTTCATCGACGAGATGCACACGCTGATCGGCGCCGGCAAGGCCGACGGCGCGATGGACGCGTCCAACCTGTTGAAGCCGGCGCTGGCGCGCGGCGAGCTGCACTGTATCGGTGCGACCACGCTCGACGAGTACCGCAAGCACGTCGAGAAGGATGCGGCGCTGGCCCGCCGCTTCCAGCCGATCTATGTCAGCGAGCCGACGGTCGAGGACACCATCTCGATCCTGCGTGGCCTCAAGGACAAATACGAGCAGCACCACGGCGTGCGCATCACCGACTCCGCGTTGGTGGCCGCGACCACGCTGTCGAACCGCTACATCACCGACCGCTTCCTGCCCGACAAGGCCATCGATCTGATGGACGAGGCGGCGGCGCGGCTGAAGATGCAGGTCGATTCCAAGCCGGAAGAACTCGATTCGCTGGATCGCGACATCATCCGGCTGAAGATCGAGCAGGAGGCGCTGAAGAAGGAGAACGACGCCGGCTCGAAGAGCCGTCTGCAGACGCTGGAGAAGGAGCTCGCCGGGCTCGAGGAGCGGTCGGCGGCGCTGACGGCGCGCTGGAGCGCGGAGAAGAACAAGCTCTCCAACGCCCAGAAGCTGAAGAGCGAACTCGATGCGCTCCGCGTCGAGCTGGCCAATGCGCAGCGTCGCGGCGAATTCCAGAAGGCGGGCGAACTGGCCTATGGCCGGATCCCCGAGCTGGAGCGGAAGCTTGCGGATATCGAGGCGAGCGAAAGCAAGCATGGCGGCGGCGAGATGATGGAGGAGGCGGTCACCGCCAACCACATCGCGCAGGTCGTCTCGCGCTGGACCGGCGTGCCGGTCGACAAGATGCTCGAGGGCGAGAAGGACAAGCTCCTGAAAATGGAGGACAGTCTCGCCAAGCGCGTCGTCGGTCAGGCCGAAGCGGTGCGTGCGGTGGCAACCGCCGTGCGCCGTGCCCGTGCGGGCCTGCAGGATCCGAACCGGCCGACCGGCTCGTTCATGTTCTTGGGCCCGACCGGCGTCGGCAAGACCGAACTCACAAAAGCGCTCGCCGCTGACCTGTTCAACGACGAGACCGCGATGGTCCGGCTCGACATGTCCGAGTTCATGGAGAAGCACTCGGTCTCGCGGCTGATCGGCGCGCCTCCCGGCTATGTCGGCTACGACGAGGGTGGTGCACTGACCGAAGCCGTGCGGCGCCGGCCCTACCAGGTCGTGCTGTTCGACGAGATCGAGAAGGCGCATCCCGACGTCTTCAACGTGCTGCTGCAGGTGCTCGACGACGGCCGCCTGACCGATGGTCAGGGCCGCACCGTCGACTTCCGCAACACGCTGATCATCATGACCTCGAACCTCGGTTCGGAATTCCTGGTGAATCAGCCGGAAGGCGAGGACACCGCGGCGGTCCGCGACCAGGTGATGGGCGTCGTGCGGGCGCATTTCAGGCCGGAATTCCTGAACCGGATCGACGAGATCATCCTGTTCCATCGCCTGCAGAAGAGCGAGATGGGGCGCATCGTCGAGATCCAGTTCGCGCGGCTCACCAGGCTGCTCGAGGATCGCAAGATCGAGCTCACGCTCGATCCGAAGGCGCGGGATTGGCTCGCGGAGAAGGGTTGGGATCCGGCTTACGGCGCCCGCCCCTTGAAGCGGGTGATCCAGCGCAGCGTGCAGGATCCGCTGGCCGAGATGATCCTCGCCGGCGAGGTCAAGGACGGCGATCGCGTGCTGATTTCGGAGAAGGGCAATGTGCTGACCTTCAACGGTCAGGTGCCCAAGACCGCCGAGATCGTGCAGTTCGATGCTCCGGTCTCGAAGCGCAAGCTGAACTGAGCGCGACTAGCGCAACAATGGAGGCCCTCTCCGCATGCCGCGGGGAGGGCCTCGCCCTGTGGATCACTCCTGATGGGCGGACTGATCAGCGGTTGGTGATGGAGCGGGTCTGCGACGTCGAGCTCGTGGCATCCGAGACGATGCGCGAGCTGCCGCGGCTCGCCATCTGGGCTTCGATCTTGTCGCGGGCCTGTTCGAAGCTCGCCAGCATCGGACCTTCGAGCGATCGGCCGCGCGGCAGTTTCACACGCATCGGGTCGACGAATCGGCCGTTGACCAGGATTTCGTAGTGGACGTGCGGGCCGGTCGACTGGCCGGTCGAGCCGACGAAGCCGATCACCTGGCCCTGTCGCACCTTCTTGCCGATCTCCATGCCCTTGGCGAAGGCCGACATGTGGCCGTAGGCCGTCTCGTAGCCATTGGAGTGCTTCATACGGATATATTTGCCGTAGCCGCCCTCGTATCCGACCTTCTCGAGCACGCCGTTGCCGGATGCGAAGATCGGCGTGCCGTAGGCGGTGGCCCAGTCGACGCCGGTATGCATCTTCACGTAGCCGAGGATCGGGTGGCGGCGGCCGCCGAAGCCCGAACGCATGATCGCGTTGTTGACCGGCTTGCGCACCAGGAACTTCTTCGCGCTCTTGCCGGTCTCGTCATAGTAGTCGACGAGGCCGTCATCCGAGCTCTGGAAGCGATAGTATTTCTTGGTTTCGCCGCCGACGGTCAGCGCGGCGTAGAGCACTTCGGTCTTTTCGGTGCTGGTGACGCCTTCGTCCTCGCCGGCAAAGAACACGTCGAACGAGTCGCCGGGCTGGACCTTGCGCTGGAAATCGACGTCATAGGAGTAGATCTTGACCATGTCCTCGATGACGGTCGGCGGCACCTTGTTGCGCAGCGCGGTCTCGTAAATGCTCTGATAGAGCCGCACGCCGCTGCCATCATCCTCGTCGTCGTCGCTGGAATTGTCGGCGGTGTCGGTCGTGGTGTTCATGCTCTGCACGTCGACGGCGACGTATTTGCCGAGATCGGACAGCGCGGCGACGGCTTCGACCACGGCATCGTTGGCGACGATGACGCGATAGGGCTGCAGCCTGACATTCGGTCCGGGAGCTGCCGGCGCCATCAGGATCCGCACCTTCTGGCCTTCCTTCAGGCCGCCGTCGCGGCCGCGCGGGCCGAGCGTTGCGGCAATCGCCTTCGCCTCGTCTGGCGTCGCGCCCTGATCGCGCAGGATCGAGGTGATGCTGTCGCCCTTCTTGACGAGGTGAACCCGTTCGCCGACCGGATTGCCGCCGGTGACCTGCTCCTTGGTCTTCGGCAGCAGCGTGACGTTTTCCGGCACGACGCGGGTCTCGAAGCCCGCATAGGGATCGGAGGTGTTGCCCTCGGTGGCGTAGGCCATCCTGATATCGGGGCCGGCGCCGGTGGCATCGGCCGCGGCATTGGCGAGTGAGGCGTAGCGCACGGAATTGCCGGAGCCGCGCCAGTTGGCGGCGTCGCGGACCCGCATCAGGATGTCGTCGAGTGCGACGACCGCGGCCAGCTTGGCTTTCGGCAGCACGGCTCCGAGATCCTTGGTGACGAAGGAGACCTCGGCGTCGGGTTCGGCGGACGCCGCCGCATTCGGATCCTCGGCCGCAGCCGGCGTGTCGGAGCCGACATCGGTCAACAGACGCTGCGCGTTGAACGCCGGTATCTTGGACGACAGATCGCTCGTGGTCATCGAGAGATTGCCGGAAATCCGGATGAAGGGCCGCACCCGCATCACGTCGCGATTGCCGACGCGGGTCACGGTCGACACGCGCACCAGGCTGCGGGAGGCTGACGATTCGCTCGGCGGCGGCAGGCGGTCGCCCTTATGCAGGCTGACGACGCGATCGTTGCCGGTGAAGGCGCCGCGCAGCGCGCCTTCGACGCGCTCCGGCACCTTGGCGAAGGTCATCTCGCCATCGAGCGACGCAAAAACGGCGCCGCCGATCAGAGCTGCGCCACAGAGACCGGTGAGAATGGTGCCGCTGAACCATTGAACGGAGACACGGCGGCGATCGATCACCGCGGCCTCGGTGCCGTCGACTGAAAGCGGCGGTTCGTGACCGAGATCGATCATCCCGGTCTCGCGCCCAATGCCGCTTCCGCGTGACGCCCGTTGGCTCAACCCGATATCCCCCCAAATTCCAGCAACTGCGATCGTCCTCTGCTCGTCCTCGTCGCCACCTTGATCCCCTGAAGCGGAATCTCGGCAGTATGGCGAGCCACACGCATCGAAGTCGAGAAGACGATGGCCATTCGCTGGCCGCACTCTCGAACGTCAATGGTGTGCAGATCTCTCGATATTGCTCGGCCGTGTAGGGAAGAGGCGACGGGTTCTCGAAGAATTCGCCTGGTCCCCCAGAAAAACCACCCGTGCCCCCACAGGTTACGAGCGGTTCAGTGCTTGTCTTATAGCCAGAACGTCGCAGGATTGTGGCTCAAGTGCGGCATTTGGGATGGAAAAGTTTCCTGCAGCAGGTTGGTGCTGCCGCCCCGCCTCGAGCGGCCTGGAACCCGTTCCGAGGGGCCTGACGGGCGCTTCGGCGCCAAACTTTTTTTCAAGTTTTTTACCACGCGGGTCGGGTGGCGAATTTTTACCACCGACCTAAGTCACGGAAAGAATGAGAATTTCTTCGCACTGCTCAAGCGATTTCGGCGTACGACGTTTTGTTGACAATGGCCGTTGACAATCCCGAGGGGGGCGGACTATAAACCAACCACTGAGCGCGGCGCCGCCGGGTCACTGACCAAGGCGAGCGAACGCGCCTCTGATGCTCCTCACTTAGATGAGTGACACAACAACCGACATAAATCGGTTGAGGTTCACTGTCTGCCGGTGAAGGGTAGAACCACCCTCTAAGGGTGTGGGGTCGTCGGATCCCGGGCTGTTTGACAAGTGAAGATGAAGAAAGAGAAACGTGGACGGCGGAGTCCTTGCGTCTCTCGGAATACTCGAAAGCTTCGGCTTTTGACTTCTGGGAGTGGACGAAAGACTTCGGCGGTACACGTTTCAAAGGTTACACCATCGCTGCCAACGATGTGAATCGCGGGCGGCTCGTTGACTTCGGTCGACGAAGAATGGTGGGACCTCGTCAAACGTTGTGATCAGCCGGTTCAAAGGTTTCAAGTCCAACTTGAGAGTTTGATCCTGGCTCAGAGCGAACGCTGGCGGCAGGCTTAACACATGCAAGTCGAGCGGGCATAGCAATATGTCAGCGGCAGACGGGTGAGTAACGCGTGGGAACGTACCTTTTGGTTCGGAACAACACAGGGAAACTTGTGCTAATACCGGATAAGCCCTTACGGGGAAAGATTTATCGCCGAAAGATCGGCCCGCGTCTGATTAGCTAGTTGGTGAGGTAATGGCTCACCAAGGCGACGATCAGTAGCTGGTCTGAGAGGATGATCAGCCACATTGGGACTGAGACACGGCCCAAACTCCTACGGGAGGCAGCAGTGGGGAATATTGGACAATGGGCGCAAGCCTGATCCAGCCATGCCGCGTGAGTGATGAAGGCCCTAGGGTTGTAAAGCTCTTTTGTGCGGGAAGATAATGACGGTACCGCAAGAATAAGCCCCGGCTAACTTCGTGCCAGCAGCCGCGGTAATACGAAGGGGGCTAGCGTTGCTCGGAATCACTGGGCGTAAAGGGTGCGTAGGCGGGTCTTTAAGTCAGGGGTGAAATCCTGGAGCTCAACTCCAGAACTGCCTTTGATACTGAAGATCTTGAGTTCGGGAGAGGTGAGTGGAACTGCGAGTGTAGAGGTGAAATTCGTAGATATTCGCAAGAACACCAGTGGCGAAGGCGGCTCACTGGCCCGATACTGACGCTGAGGCACGAAAGCGTGGGGAGCAAACAGGATTAGATACCCTGGTAGTCCACGCCGTAAACGATGAATGCCAGCCGTTAGTGGGTTTACTCACTAGTGGCGCAGCTAACGCTTTAAGCATTCCGCCTGGGGAGTACGGTCGCAAGATTAAAACTCAAAGGAATTGACGGGGGCCCGCACAAGCGGTGGAGCATGTGGTTTAATTCGACGCAACGCGCAGAACCTTACCAGCCCTTGACATCCCGGTCGCGGACTCCAGAGACGGAGTTCTTCAGTTCGGCTGGACCGGAGACAGGTGCTGCATGGCTGTCGTCAGCTCGTGTCGTGAGATGTTGGGTTAAGTCCCGCAACGAGCGCAACCCCCGTCCTTAGTTGCTACCATTTAGTTGAGCACTCTAAGGAGACTGCCGGTGATAAGCCGCGAGGAAGGTGGGGATGACGTCAAGTCCTCATGGCCCTTACGGGCTGGGCTACACACGTGCTACAATGGCGGTGACAATGGGATGCTAAGGGGCGACCCTTCGCAAATCTCAAAAAGCCGTCTCAGTTCGGATTGGGCTCTGCAACTCGAGCCCATGAAGTTGGAATCGCTAGTAATCGTGGATCAGCACGCCACGGTGAATACGTTCCCGGGCCTTGTACACACCGCCCGTCACACCATGGGAGTTGGTTTTACCTGAAGACGGTGCGCTAACCGAAAGGGGGCAGCCGGCCACGGTAGGGTCAGCGACTGGGGTGAAGTCGTAACAAGGTAGCCGTAGGGGAACCTGCGGCTGGATCACCTCCTTTCTAAGGATGATCCTTCAGCGAGCTCACGCTCACTATCGGATCGTTTTAGAAACATTCAGGGGCCAACAATTTCAGGATTGTTGAGCTCCATCGGCGGGATTTCGCCGTCTTCGTTTCTCTTTCTTCGCGGACGAACACGCGCCAGGGGCTGAGCGCTGTGCGATGCATCGACTTCACGTCGGATGCGCGCCGGCATGTCTCTCGTGTTAGGGGCTTGTAGCTCAGTTGGTTAGAGCGCGCGCTTGATAAGCGTGAGGTCGGAAGTTCAAGTCTTCCCAGGCCCACCACGCTTCGCCGTCGGCTACGCGTGGCGCGGCCACGTAGCAGACGAAGCGAAGTGTGCCCGGCATAGCCCAAAGGGCGACGGCGGGCTCAATGTGAGCATTCGTCTTCTGGTACGGGGCCATAGCTCAGCTGGGAGAGCGCGTGCTTTGCAAGCATGAGGTCGTCGGTTCGATCCCGTCTGGCTCCACCAGATGGAATTGAAGCTCGAGAATGCGCCCTGCTTAAGAAGCTCTGTTCAAATTCGTCCGCGAAACATCACTTCGCACTCATTGGTCCGGATGGACGGTGACGTGCGTGTTTTCTGACATCGTAAAGAGGAGATCGATCCGAGTTTGGATCCAGCGAAGCAATTCGCGGGTACCATTCCTAATCTCCAGATCGTTTTCGGCGCTCGCGCATCGCAGCTCATCGCAAGATGAGTGAGATGAGCGAGTTGTAAAACGATCTTTGTAGCGAAGCTTGACCGCCTCGCTATCGGGCCGATCTTACGAAGCAAGCTGGTCTTTCTAGTCAATGTCCGGCTGCACATAGCGCTCATCGAGGGCGTGCGCCGCAAGGCAATTGTGCAGACAACATTCTGCCGAGTGTGTGGACATTGATAATGAGAGCAATCAAGTGCCTTAAGGGTGTTCGGTGGATGCCTTGGCGCTGAGAGGCGATGAAGGACGTGCTACGCTGCGATAAGCCGTGGGGAGCTGCGAAGAAGCTTTGATCCACGGATTTCCGAATGGGGAAACCCACCTTCGATAGCCGGAACTCCAAGACCTTGTGTTTTGGGGTTCGACCAGAAATGGAAGAAATCAGACCGCGAGGTTTTGGATTTCCGGTTATCAAGAGAAGGTATGAGACTTCCGAATAAAATAGGAGGTTTTAAGCGAACCCAGGGAACTGAAACATCTAAGTACCTGGAGGAAAGGACATCAATCGAGACTCCGTTAGTAGTGGCGAGCGAACGCGGACCAGGCCAGTGATACATCAAAGACAATCGGAACCAGTCAGGAAAGCTGGGCCTCAGAGGGTGATAGCCCCGTACGAGTAATGCGATGATGTATCCACGAGTAAGGCGGGACACGTGTAATCCTGTCTGAACACGGGGGGACCACCCTCCAAGCCTAAGTACTCCTCAGCGACCGATAGTGAACCAGTACCGTGAGGGAAAGGTGAAAAGCACCCCGACGAGGGGAGTGAAATAGACCTGAAACCGGACACCTACAAACAGATGGAGCCCAAGATACGTTCTGGGTGACATCGTACCTTTTGTATTATGGGCCAGCGACTTAATTTAACGAGCAAGCTTAAGCCGATAGGCGAAGGCGCAGCGAAAGCGAGTCTGAATAGGGCGTCAAGTTCGTTGTATTAGACCCGAAACCTAGTGATCTAGCCATGAGCAGGTTGAAGGTGAGGTAACACTCACTGGAGGACCGAACGGGTGCCTGTTGAAAAAGGCTCCGATGACTTGTGGTTAGGGGTGAAAGGCCAATCAAACTGGGAAATAGCTGGTTCTCCGCGAAAGATATTTAGGTATCGCCTCGGATGAATGCCTCAGGGGGTAGAGCACTGGATGGGCTAGGGGGACTTACCGTCTTACCAAACCCAACCAAACTCCGAATACCTGAGAGCAATATCCGGGAGTCACACGGCGGGTGCTAACGTCCGTCGTGGAGAGGGAAACAACCCGGACCTACAGCTAAGGCCCCTAATTCGTGGCTAAGTGGGAAAGGATGTGGAAATCCCAAAACAACCAGGAGGTTGGCTTAGAAGCAGCCATCCTTTAAAGAAAGCGTAACAGCTCACTGGTCTAAATAAGGGTTTCTGCGCCGAAGATGTAACGGGGCTCAAGCCACGAGC